>CAJTRW010000019.1:33731-39951 GCA_910578765.1 uncultured Christensenella sp. | reverse complement strand
CGTCATGCCCCCTACATTGGGGCGCAACCGACCCGACCTTAACGCGACGGCGCGTATTAAACGCGCATTCGGGTTATTTGCTTTTTAATAAAGCGGTCGGGTTTTACCGTAAACAAAAGGGCTTTCCGTTACCGCAGTTCCCATAGGGAATTTTACCACAGGAACAGAATATAAGTATAGCGCACTATACCTTGCAAGCAAGGCAAGTGCGCTTTTACTTTACATTCTAATTTGATTGTTGTATAATAACAGAGCAATAAACAGTAATTTAGCGGAGACAAACATGAAAGACAATATCGATTTACGTTTATTGGAAAAGCGTATAAAACTATTCAAAAATCTTACGGTTCTTTTTGCGATACTAACACCATTACCGCTACTCGGCGTAGGATTGAAATTTCCGTATTCGTTTTGTTTTACAGCGTTATGCGGTTTACTTTTAACAACTACCGTTACGTTCGCCGTTCTCATGCACAAAACAGAAAAACAAATCAAAAGAACCGTAGCGAATTTGAAAGACGCGAGAGACAATATAGTAGCCGCAAATAACATCCTAATCGGATTTCTTAACGGTGCTTATGCAGCTTTGGACTACAAGAAGAGCAGCGAGATTGGTTTTGTTAATTTTACGCGGGAAGGTATTAAATTCTCGGCTGAAGGCAAATTTGCCACGCAAAAAGGCTTCAAAGGCATTAAAGGCAATCATTTAGCTTTACAAATATACGGCACAAAAATGATATCAACCCCCGAAGAGTACGACGATATACTTGATTACGAAAGCAATCTTTTTAAGTTGAATATCGGTTATTTCGACGAAGTTCCGTTCGCCGAAGAAAACAATTCGGGTTTGATTTTACCCGAAGAGAACTTAACCGATAAGGGAATATTTTTTGCATCGAACAACGGCTATTGCTGCGGCTTGGAGACGGCGGAAAGCGACGATATCGACTATGGCGAATTTGTCATATTAGAACATACGGAGGACAGCCTTACTATAAGCTTTAAATGTATGGTCAAGTACGGCGCCGCAGATGTAATTTACGGTAAAGTAAAACTTATTCGCGACTCGCAAAATTTTGATGAATAGAAAGTAAAGATAAATTTCAATTTATCTTTCTAAATAGTTTGTAGTAAAAAGCTCTCGAACAAATTGTTCGAGAGCTTTTGTCCTCGCTTGAAAGTACAACTCTAAAAATTTTATTTTTTATAAATTACCTATGGAACACACACTTTACGGAAAGCCTTTTTCTATTTATTCTTAATTTCGTAGTATTTTGCAAGTCCGCCGGAAGAAGTTTCCCTGTAACTGTTAAGTAAATCCTTCCCCGTGTTGTACATTGTAGTTACAACCGTATCAAAGCTTATCATGCGCGTGTCCGCAAGGAAGTTTGCCAAAGACAGCGCGTTTATCGCCCTCATTGCGGCAACCGCGTTGCGCTCTATACAAGGTATCTGCACAAGCCCGGCTATGGGGTCGCACGTCAGTCCCAAATGGTGTTCCATGGCGACCTCCGCGGCGTATTCTATCTGCCCCAGCCCCATGCCGAAAAGCTCCGCAAGCGCCGCCGCCGCCATCGAGCATGCCGAACCTATCTCCGCCTGACAGCCGCATTCCGCACCGCTGATGGAGGCGTTTTTCTTTATAAGGTTGCCGACTATGCCGCCCGTAGCCAGTGCGCGGACGATAGCTTCGTCGGTAAATGCGCGCGTCTCCTGCATGTACATGAGTACGGAGGGAACCACGCCGCACGCTCCGCATGTCGGCGCTGTTACTATTACTCCGCCCGCGGCGTTCTGTTCGCTTGTGGCGAAAGCGTAGGAGCATACAAGTCTGTTTTCGCGCGTTTGGGCGGACTCGTCTATGTGCCGCTGGTTGTAAAGCTTCTGCGCGCGCCGTTTGGTACCCAGACACCCGGGCAGCACGCCCGACGTCGTAAGCCCCTCGTGTATGGTTTGCTTCATGCGCTCCCACACCCCGGACAGATAGACGAAAATTTCTTCACCCTCGCACTCGCGCGCATATTCCCACAGGCGCATATTTTCGTTTTTGCAGTGGTCGGCTATTTCTTTGAAGGTGTTTAAAGCATAAATTCCGTCGTCGGCGTATTTCTCGTAAAGCGAAGGCGGCTCTCCTTCGAACACCACCGTGCCGCCGCCTACGCTGTACACGCGTTTGCGCGCAAGCCGCCTGTTTTCGGAATAAACCTCTATATCCATAGTGTTGGGGTGGACGGGACATTCCGTCACGGTATCCCAAGCCACGCGGCACTTGACGGGCGCGGCAGTGTTTATAATTACGTTGTCAGTGCCGTGTCCTTTGCCCGTCAGCGCGAGAGAGCCGTAAAGCGTCACCTCGAAAAGGTCGGCCTCGGGATAGCGCAGCTTCATAATACTTACTGCGCGTTCTGGTCCCATGGTGTGCGAGCTGGACGGCCCGCGGCCTATTTTATAAATTTCACGCAAAGATTGCATTTTCTTTCCCTCTTAATTCATTTTATAGCCGCGGAGGGTATTTGTCAACAATCGGCGGTAAAATATCGTTTTTACGGCCCGATTACTTTGTTTTTTTTGCGGTTTATGCTATAATACTTTTATGAAAAAATTAAAAATATATCTCTGTCTTATAGCGGCGGCGGCAGTCGCCGTTGCGGCGATAATAGGCGCGGGCGTAGCGGCGCGCGGCTGTTCTGAATTGCCCGAACCGAAATTGCCCGAACCGAAATTGCAGTCGCTGGACTATAACGAAAGCACGGAAGCTTTGAATAATCCCGACCAAGGCTTTTACCGCCCCGTGTACGTCAAGGTTACGGATACGGAAGTCAAGCCCAACGCAAATATAAACAGCGCGGCGCGGCTTTTGCATCTGCGTATGGATATAAGCGCGTATTCTTCGGCGGCGGGCGGCGCGGACAAACCGTTTACGGATAAAGCCCTTTCGGATTTTGAAAATCTGCTTGCGGATATGCGCAAATGCGAAAAGAACGCAATCGTAAGGTTTGCCTATGCGCCGGGGTTCGGCGACATGAAAAACGCAGAGCCGTCCGACGCGGTAATGCAGGGGCACATAATTCAGATATGCTCGGTTTTAAATAAGTATGAAAGCGTTATAACCGCGGTTGAAGTGGGCATGATAGGTCCCTGGGGAGAAATGCATTCCAGCGACATAGCAAACGCCGGGCATATTTCGCCGCTTATAGACGCTTATCTCGGCAACACCGAAAATATAGCCGTGCTTGTGCGCACCCCCAAAATGATTTACGACTATTTGGGTATTTCCGGCGGACAAATTGCGGATTACGAGACCCCGGTAAACGACAAGTCGGCGCGGTTGGGACTTTTCAACGACGGTTATCTGGGTTCCGCAAACGATTTGGGCACGTACGCCGACAGAGAAAGGGACGTAGCTTTTTTAAGCGAGCGCAACGTCCGTCTGCCGTTCGGCGGCGAGGTCGTAGCGCCGGACAGTAAGCTCCACGACATAGAAAACTGTCTGCCCGAAATGTACGCGCTTAAATTAAGCTATCTGAATATAGAGTGGAACAACAACGTCATTGACAAATGGAAAAAGACGTTTTACACCGAGTCGTGCGGAAACGATAAGCACTATTACGGCAGTACGGCGTTTTCTTATATAGAAAACAGAATGGGTTACAGGTTTGTTCTGCGTCGCAGCGCGCTCGGTTACGCTTCCGGCAGGCTTTACGGTAAGCTTGAAATACAAAACGTCGGTTTCGGAAATATGTTCAAGAAAAAACAGATGCAAATAATAGTAGCGGATTCGCTTGGGAATGAGGTCTTTTCGGGAAGCGCAGGTTTATACGGCGGCGAAAGCGATGTGAAGTTCGAATTTGACTGCGCTTTGCCCGCCGGCGGTTACTCGGTATATATGCGCATATGCGGCGACGAGTCGGACGGCGCTCCGCTTTATGCCGTGCGCTTTGCAAACGGCGGTATATGGAACGAGGGATTAAAAGCAAACCAAATAGGCGTTATAAGCGCATAACGGGGGGGGGAGCGACTTAATTTTATTCCTCCCGCGCGGGTGCGTTGCTTTCCGCCTCCGCCGATTTTTGCCTTCTTTTGGTTTTCGTCCAGTTTATAAATCCGTAAACGTCGTTTATCAAAAACACGGCAAAGCAGATTATCATACATATATAATTAAGGTTTTCTGCGGTTGCAAGCGACCATAAAACAATCAGCACAATATCGTTGGCGACAAAGCAAACAGCGTAAAATTCACTGCGCCGCATTTCCAGATAGGAGGCGGTGAAGCTTGTGAATACGGAAACCGTGCCGAAAATTATATTCGGGGTGTCGAAAGCCTTCAATATAAAATAAAAGCCCGTCGTGACGCCTGCGGAAAGCACGGCAAGGAAGATATATTCGCGCAATTTAAGGCTGTTCACTTTAACCGCGGGGTTACCGTCTGAGGAGGGGTGTTTAAGCCAGGTAATTATCGCTATAACCGTTACGGGCGCGGTCATGCCGAGGTACGTTATCATTTCCCCGTAATAGCGGAAGTAGTAGGATACGGCGCCGTACAGCGCGGCGAAAGCCAACATTACGAACTGACCGAAAACGTTTCCCTTGGCAATGAATATCAGCGCGGTCGCCCCTACAAGCGAGGCGCATAAGGTAAGATAGTCCGTATTGCGCGCGGCTGTAAACGCTACGGTTATCGCAACGACGGAGCCGACCCAAAGTACAATTTCAAACGCGGTCAGCGATTTAAAGGTTTTTACAAAAAATTTCATATTATTTCATTTAAAAACAGCCTCCCTGTCTGCGCCTTCAAAGACCTAACGGCGTAGACCGGAATGCTGTCCGCATTTTTGCCGCCCGGTGGCGGCTTATTTATTTTTACATATTATAGCATGCCGTTTTAAATTAATCAAGCGTTGCGCGCGCATATTGCGGCAACGGTTTAAATATTGACATTATCGGCGCAATGTGATATAAATAATTAAAACATTCAAGGAAATTTTTTTGTGAAAACTTATACCGAAAACCAGATAGAGGAGATGCGCCGCATTTCCGACGAAACGGAAAACCTTTACTCTCCTTACGCCTGCCGCAACGCGCAGGCGTGCAGGCAATATTACTCCAAATACGATACCGAATTCGTCCGGTCGCAGTTCTCCGTGGACGCGGATAAAATTATCCACAGCCCGTTTTTTAACAGAGGCAGCGACAAGACGCAGGTGTTTTCGTTTTACAAAAACGACGATATAACCCGTCGCGCGGCGCACGTCCAGCTGGTTTCCAGGATAGCCCGCACCATAGGCAAGGTTCTGCGGCTCAATCTCGATTTGATTGAAGCCATTGCCATAGGTCACGACATAGGTCATACGCCTTTCGGTCACAGGGGAGAGTTTTACCTGAACGAAATTTACAGCGCCAATACAGGCAGGTTTTTCAATCATAACGTTCACAGTATAAGGGTGTTGCAGATACTTTCGGGCTGTAACCTCACTTTGCAGACGGTGGACGGCATTTTATGCCATTGCGGCGAAAAGGTGAACGAGCGGTACGCGCCGTCCGCGCTTAACGACTTCGAAACCTTCAATAAAATATTCGAAAACTGTTATACGGATAAAACCGCCGTCTCCGCGCTTCACCCGTCCACGCTCGAAGGGTGCGTTGTAAGGATAAGCGACATGATAGCCTACCTCGGCAAAGACAGGCAGGACGCGGCGCGGCTGGGTATGGAAGCGGAGTTCGAGGATTCCGTAATAGGTAAAAGCAATTCCGAAATTATAAATAACTTAATCGCCGACGTCGTTGCAAACAGCATGGGCAAGCCCTACCTGTCGGTAAGCGCGGACGTGTACGAAGCAATGGTAAGCTGCCAGCGCGAAAACAACGCTAAAATTTACCAGAGCGACGGTGTAACCGCCTGTTACGAAACGGCTATAAGACCTATGACGGAAAAAATGTATACCGCGTTTTTGAACGATTTGAAAAACAGGGACGAAAACTCTCTAATTTACAAAAGCCATATAGGGCATAAAATTTACGGCAAAGCCTACTTCGACCATAAAACGAACGAGCTTATGTTAGACCGCCCCGACGATATCGTCGTCGACTTCATCGCCAGCATGACGGACGATTATTTTTTGGAAGCCTTTAAATACCTTTTCCCCGACGACCCTCTCAACGACGCGGTGAATTTCAAGGGTTACTTCGGCGAATAGAATAAACATTGTAAATAAGCCGAGCC
>CAJTRW010000019.1:10768-33721 GCA_910578765.1 uncultured Christensenella sp. | reverse complement strand
GGTTTTACCCGCCGCGGGCTATGACTTGTTTAATGCGCCAAAATTAAAAATCGTATTTATCGTCTATCTCGCCGACTAATTCTTCTAAAATATCTTCCATGGATATAAGACCTACCACATTACCGTTATCACATACAATAGCTTGCGGTACTTGCTGTTCTTGCAGTATTTCAAACAAATCCGAAATAACGCTTTCCGGCGTAGTAAATAATGCAGGTTTGATAATTTTCTTTATATCGGTTTTTCCGCTTAAAAGCATTTCGTAAAAGTCCGCACGGTAAAGTATACCTAAAACTTGTTGTCGGCTTTCATTGAAAACGGGGACTCGTGAAAAGTTGCTTTCAACATATATTTTTTTAATGTTTTTCGGATTATCGGTAATGCAAACCGAAGTTATATCTTCGGCTTTCGTCATTACCTTTTTAACTTTTGTTTCGTCGAATTTAATTGTGTTTTGTATAATTTCAGCCTCGCTTTCTGCAAGTATGCCTTCATCTGCAATATCGTCAACCATTAAGGCAAATTCTTCCTCGGTCATAGTAGGTCTTTTTTTGTCAAGACGGAATATTTTGTTAACAAGTATTTTCCAACCCTCGAATATAAGTGTCAGCGGCGTAAAGATTATTTGAAAAACATAAAGTATTCTTACCGCGAACATAGCAAATTCTTCGGGACGCTCTTTTGCAATACTTTTAGGCGTAATTTCGCCGAAAATAAGTACTAAAACGGTCATCACCGCCGTTGACAAAGTTACGCCTAAATCACCAAACCAAAATGTAAACACAATGGTTGCAATAGAAGCGGATGCTATGTTTACGATATTGTTTCCTATAAGTAAAGTAGATAAAAGCTTGTTATAATTTTCACTCATTTTTAAAACAAGTTTAGCTGACTTTTTTGATTGTGAAAGACTTTTTATTCTTACTTGCGACAAGCTTGTAAAAGCAGTTTCCGAAGCCGAAAAGAACGCCGAAAAAACAAGCAGAATAAATAAAACAACTATAAGCACTATGGCTGTGCTGATATTCATAGAAATTTTCCTCCCGATTTAAGATTTATTTTTGAAAAATGCAGAATATTACACGCCCGTATACCCCCAAAATACAGCAAAAAAACACAGTCCGCTTTTTTTGTGCAGACTATGTTTAATAAAATTGCAATTAAATTTTATATTATTAACGGCGACACTACTTGGGTCGTCATCCATATAAGATTACTCCTCGATTAAGATATATCTATATTAACATACATTTTAAACAAAGTCAAATAAATATATTAAAAACAACAACCTTATTCAGTGTTAGAATAAGGTTGCGTTTGGTGCACCGTAAGGAATTTCAGGCGCCCGCCACATTGCCGTTTAAATCGTGTTTAATCAAAATAAAGTTTTGTACCAAGTCCAATACTCTTTAAGATAACTCCATATATTATTCCCTTGTACGTCATATATGCAACAAAATTGAATTAGGCCTACCGTAACATATACCGAAACGCCGACACCGATTATTATATACTTTAATATCTTTTTTTTCATTTATTACCTTTACATAAGTTTACAAGCAGATTTTCGTGGAATTCCGTAAAACATTATATCAAAATTAAATCTGCAAGTCAATTTCGTGGAATTCCACGAGAGAAATTTATTTGTATTCCATATAATAAATCGTGGAATAACGATAAGAAATTTCACGATTTATTATGAAAACAAACGAAGCAATTTTAAAACGTATCGAAGAAATATGCGAAGAAAAAGGTAAAAATATTTGTAATGTGTGCTTAAATGGGGGTAAATCGCCGTCGGCTCTTTATGACTTAATGAAAGGTCGTACAAAATGCCCGAAAGTAACAACAATTAAAAGTTTTTGCGATGGAGCAGAGATTACTTTGTCAGAGTTTTTTGATAGAGATTATTTTATGGATTTAGAAGATGAAGATTAAAATAAAACGCAGGAAGTTTACCGCCTCCTGCGTTTTTCAATATTAATAAGAAAAAACGCAAGTCGTGGTTTTCGACTTGCGTTCGGAATGGTGCACCGTACGCAACCTAATTCGAATATTAGGTTGCGTTTTTCTTTTGCATTTCATAGTTTTTCAGTTTAACGCCTAAACGCTCTACTTCTTGTGCTTTAACTACGACATACCCACGCCTTTCAAAAAACGGCTTTGCAGTAATTGAAGAATAAGTCTTTATTATTGATAAATCTTTCTCTAATCCATTACATAAAGCTGTGGCAACGCCTTGTTTTTGATAATCTTTGTGTACAAAAAGCAAGTCTAAATATCCCGATTTATCGATACTGCCAAAACCGACAATAACGCCGCTAATTTCGGCGATTAAAGTATGTTGTTTTAATAAATCGTTACGCCGTATTTTTAAGCTGTCGGCATTATTTGCCCAAACTGAAAGTTGTTCCACCATATAGTCTTTTGCGTTGACGGAATGGACTGTTTCATAAAATAATTTTGACACTATATCGCAATCTTTATTTTTATATTGTCGTATAATCATAACTCAATTTCTATTTTGTAATTTTTATCAATTAAGATATATTCCAAATCATATTCTTTACAAAGTTTTAAATTTGTTTTATTGTCTGCTATCAAATCAGCCTTGTTTATGTCGGTTGTAATACGCTTTTCAATAATACTTTCGAATTTTAAAATTTCCGAAAAGTTATTTTCGATATATTCGGTAGTCATAATAAGACAAAAAAAATTGATTTCCTGCAAGTAACTTTCGTCAAAATCTTTTTGCCAATCAAATGGAATATAGCAACCTTCTATTATAATATTTTGTTTGTTCTCTATTGCAGTCTTTATCATTTCCTTTACTATCGACCACAGATACGGCGTTAGTCCTTTATCGTCATTTACCGTAAGCGAAGTTTTACAGCTTCTGATTAACCCCATTTTTAAATGGTCAATAGAAAAATACGGAATTTTATATTTTTCCATAAGCCGTTGCGATAAAGCTGTTTTGCCCGTATGCGTTGTTCCCGAAATTAAAATTACCATAAAAATAATGTATCACAAATTCACTTTATTTTCAACTGTATTATAGGCAAACTCAAAATGGTGCTTGCGCTTAAATTTGCATATAAAAGAAAATAACCTAACCCGATACTTTCAGTAAGTATTCGAATTAGGTTGCGTTTGGTGCACCGTAAGGAATTCGAATCCCTAGCCTTTGGTTCCGTAGACCAACGCTCTATCCAGTTGAGCTAACGGTGCATATAATTATTAAGTTTTAAATTGCTCCAAAGGCCGGCCTTTGGTTCCGCAGACTTCTCGTCGGCGGTAAGGTAAGCCGCCGCCTCGGTCACCGTTCGCGCGGGACGCAAGTCCAAAAAGTGCGCCGTACTGTATTTTAAAATGCGCCGACGCGCCATGCGTTTTTTCAAACAGCTTACTTATTATATTAAATAACTTTTTTTTTGTCAACTCATTTAATAAATTTATCGCCACAATTTCACGGGGTCGAAGCCGAATACCTGTAAAAGCTCGGTTTTCGGGGAATTGGCGATATTCCGCGGCGTGACGACCGGTCCGCCGTTGCCGTCAATGTCTATGCCGAACTGCTTGTATGCGTACCATACAAGGTGAGCGCACTGCGTGCGCTTTACTTTATTTTTGCTTGAAAGTACTCCCGCGGAAATGTCGTATTTTTTACCGCACAAATTTTCAGCGGCGTATTTGGCAATTTCGCCGCGCGTTTCGTCGTTAACGTATTCGTCCTTGACGCGCAGGACCATAAAATTCACTCTGTCCGTGAAGTCGCCCATTTTCCCTATTTCGCTGGTAGAGCCGTACGCGCTCGCCTGTATGACTCTGTTATAATCTCCATCGGTCACAAGCCCCGCATGCCCTATACGCCAACCCGAAAAGTGAGTGGAGGAGGTAACTATAATATCCCCGTCCTCCAAAAATACGTGGCTTATATATTTGTCTATATAATCCGTGCAGACGAAGGGCGCAAAAAATCCGTTTTCCACCTCGTATTTACCGAAGTAGTCCGACTGAATGTCTAAAATGCGCCGTTTGCCGTCGCTTCTTTCAAGGCATCTGTCTATGCCCGCCTTCGTAAGACCGGTCTGCCGGTATAAAAGCGCGTAGTCGCGCTCGGCTTCGGGTGCGTCGAGCATGGCGGAGATATCGGCTTTTTCGTATGAAGGCGTCCAGCATTTTATTTTGTCCGCCTGCATAAAAGCAATCTGCATGCTTAAACAGACGATTGCTATACTGCCGACAATCGCCGCGCACACTATTAAAGCCGTAGCTCTTTTGGAAAGTTTTTTCAGCCTCTTTTTCATTTTTCCGTCAGCCGTTTTAAGGCAAGCTTATAAATTTCAAAGCATTTTTTTATTTTTTCGAACGATATATATTCGTCCGCTTTGTGAACGGTGTTTTCCTCGCCGTCCTCCTCGGGTCCGAAAGCCGCGCCGCATTTCAAAGCCCGCGCGTAAGTTCCGCCGCCAATGGCTACGGGCTTAGCCTCTTTGCCCGTTACCTCGTTATACACGGAACAAAGCGTTGTTACAAGCGCGCAGTTTTTTTCGTTGTAAAGCGGAGCCTGCGCGTGTATAATTTCGTATCCGACCCCGCGCGCGGAAACAGCGTCCAGCACGTCCTGCATTTTATACGAAGCGGGGTAGCGTATATCGCAGTCGAAGAAAATATTTTCCCCGTCCTGCCTTACTACGTTGGGGGAAAGGGTAAGCCGACCCGTGTCGTCGCACAGCTTTTTCAGTCCGAACCCGTCCTTGAAAAGCAGGGTATGAATATCGTCAAGCCCAAGATATTCAAGCATGGGAGATATTGCGTTCACACCCAGCTCGGGCGTGGAGCCGTGCGCGGATTTCCCGCGGGAAATTACTTTTCCGTCATTGTATCCGAGGTTGTATCTTTTCAGCTTTTCGTCGTCGCGGGGCGCGCATACCTCGCAGTAATCGCAAACCATGTTTGCGCGCTCGCCGCCGGAAAGGTGCGTAAATCCGCCGCAGGCGAATTTAAGCCTCAACTGCAAAATTCCCTTTTCGGCGTAAATAACGGGGAAGTCGGCGTCGGGGGAAAATCCCTCCTCGGGCATAACGGCATGTTTGTTATAGTAGTTTATGCATTCCCAACCGTTTTCCTCGTTGCAGCCTACAATAAGCTTTATAGTGCGTTTGGGTTTAAAGCCCTCGTCTTTAAGCGCTTTAAGGCAGATAAGCGAAATTATCGCCGGACCCTTGTCGTCCATGGTTCCCCTGCCCCAAATTCTGCCGGCGGCGCAATCTGTTTCGCCGCCGAAGGGTTCGTGCGTCCAGCCGCCGCCCGCGGGTACAACGTCCAGATGTGCAAGCACGGCGAAATCCTTTCCCTTGCCGAATTTTACCTCGCCGATATAGTTGTCGTAATTGACCGTTTCGAAGCCGTAGCTTTGCGCCAGCGCAAGAAAATGGTTAAGACAGTCCGCCGCGCCGTCGCCGAAGGGCTTGCCCTCTTTCGCGGGGTATTGCGAGGAGTCGTACTTCACGCTTTCCGAAATTCTTTTAATACATTCTTCAAAATAATTCACGTTAACGCCGCCTAATTTAAATTTATCTTCAAAAATATTATACACTTTTTATTTTTTATGGTAAAATGAATTTAACTACTATTTGAAAAACGGGGTAAAAATCTTGCACGAAGGGCACAGGAAGCGCATGTATGCCAAGCTGGATAGCGGCGAAAACCTTTACGACCACGAGATATTGGAAATTCTGCTTTTCAACGCTTTCCCGCGCGTGAATACCAATCCTATAGCGCACGCCCTTTTGGAAAGATTTTGTTCCCTTGCGGAAATATTCAAAGCCGACGCGGAGGAGCTGAAAAGCGTCGACGGAGTGGGCGACGCGGCGGCGTATTATCTGCGTTGCGTCGGACTTTGCGCCGAGCGCGCCGGCAGGATAGAGGGCGTGGCAAAGCTTAAAAGCTACGGCGATTGCAGACAGTTTGTAAAACTGCGCATGCGCGGCAGGGAGGAAGAATTCCTCGAAATGTACTATATAGAAGCGGGCGGAAGGATAAAGCGCGTTTTCACCTATACCGACAGCGACGCCAACCGCGCTTCCGCCTCTTTCGACGGCGTTGTGCGCAATATCGCGCTGGTAAAACCGAAGGGTCTCTTGATAGCGCATAACCACCCGTCGGGCGGTTCCGCGCCGTCCGGCAACGACGAAATTTTTACGCGCGAGATGGCGATGATTTGCGCCATGAACAACGTCAGACTTTGGGACCACATGATATACGCCTCCGACGACGATATTTTCAGTTATAACGACTGCGGCAAACTCGACGCAATACGCGAGGATTGCTCGCTGAACAGTGTAATAAAATGGATAAAAAGTTCAAACTGAATTTAAACGACAAACAGCTTGTCAAGTATATCAAGCTTATACTTATAGCCTTGCTGCTCGTTATAGAAATTCTCGTCTGCGCGCAGTACGCCACCGTATTCCGCGCCAAGGAAAACGTCGGCATGCTTATAACCGTCGTCGGGTGCTGTCTTGTCCTTGCCGTTTTGGAAATAATAGACTCGTTTGCGGTCAAGCAGTTCGCCCTGCGCATTGTTTTTTATGCGGCGGACTCGGTTTTAATGCTGGCGCTTTGCATGTTCACGGGCAACTCTTATCTTTCCGCGCTGTACTGCGTGGTTTTAACGCAATTTTACATTTCCATAGGGGAAATGAAGTCCAACGCAATACTTTTCGGCGTAAGCTGCGGTCTGTTCGTAATTTCTTACGTGTGCGGCTGGGTGGTCATATATAAGGGCACGTCGCTTTACGACAGCATTGTGTCGATAGTGGGCGACATTATAATAGGCTTGTTTATTCTCGGCGCGCACTTCGCCATAGTAAATTTTATAATAAGATTCTACGGCATGAACTTGCATTTGAGATTTGCGCTTAACGAGGCGGACGAAAACCGAGCGCAGTTAAAGGACGTCTATGACGAGCTTTCGCGCACCGCCGTCTACGAGGAGCGCAACCGCATAGCAAAGGATATACACGACAATGCGGGACACTCCATGACGACGGTCATAATGCTGACGGAAGCCGCCAAGCTGCTTATAGACACCGACCCGCAGGAAGCCAAAAGCAAGATGATATCCGCCAACATACACGCCAAAAACGCGCTTGACCAAATGCGTGAAAGCGTTCACCTCCTCGCGGGCAGGGCAGCGGCAAAGCCTTTGAGGGAGGAGATAGAGGAAATAATCGCCCAGACCCTGGATGGAACGGAGCTGAAAATCCGTTACGATTTGGAGGACGTCGCCGCGGGCGTGGAGGAAAGCAGACTGCTTTGCAACAGCCTGAAAGAGTGTCTTTCCAACGGTATCAGGCACGGCAAGGCGACGGCGTTTTATGTGGAGCTTAAAAAAGTTTTTTCCGAAATATGTCTGTATATTTCCGATAACGGAATAGGCGTAAACGGTGAAATAAAGGAAGGCTTCGGTCTGAAAGGCATGCGTGAAAAGGTCGAAAAACTCGGCGGGCGATGCATTTTTTCAAGCGAGGCGGGCGAGGGGTTCGAGACCGAAATTGCGCTTCCCCTGAAAAAAAATAACGAAAAGAGAGTGTAGTATGATTAAAATTTTACTTGTTGACGACCAGATAATTTTAGCGGAAGGCATAAAAAGCGTGCTGGAAACTTGCAGCGACTTCAAGGTGTGCGGCATAGCGACCGACGGGACGGAATCCGTCGCCATGGTTGAAAAGTTGAAGCCCGACGTGGTCCTTATGGACATACGCATGCCCAACATGAACGGCGTCGTCGCAACCAAGCGCATTAAGGAAACCAATCCCGACGTGAAGATAATAATTTTAACCACGTTCGACGACAGCGACTACATTTTAAGTGCTATAAACAACGGCGCCAGCGGATATCTTTTAAAGGATATCGGCTCCACCGCGCTTATCGACGCAATCAAAAACGCGTACGACGGGGATACCATTCTTCCGTCCAAAATCGCCAGAAAAATTACGGACGCGGCGATGATGGTTTCAAGCGACAAGGAAATAAAGTTGAAGAAAAACTTCAACCTTTCCGACAGGGAAATAGAAATAGCGCTTATGCTTAACGACGGTTTTACGAACAGGCAAATAGCTTCCGCCATGAAGCTTTCAGACGGAACCGCGCGCAATTATATAAGCTCTATTTACAATAAACTCGGTGTGGAAAGCCGCACCGCCGCCGTGGTAAAAATCAAAGAACTGATTTAATTGTGAAGAAAACAAACCGCCGTATCCGCCGCCACGGCGCGGCTGTACGACAGTTATAAAATAAACGGCACGGACTGTTTTGAAACAGTCCGCGCCGTTTATTTATATTTTGAACGATTGGTACAATTACGGATATGTTGCGCGCATACTGACAACCCGCGTCATGCTGAGCGTAAGCGAAGCATCTGAAAAAAGAGATTCTTCACTGCGTTTTGCGCATTATTATTGAAAAGATTCTTCACTGCGTTCAGAATGACAAAGCGGTGCGCAAAGCATCGCTACGCTCGCGCAGAATGACAGAGAGGAGAAGCCTCGGAATGACAATCCTCCTATGTCATGCTGAGCGTAAGCGAAGCATCCGAAAAAGAGATTCTTCACTGCGTTCAGAATGACAACCCGCGTCATGCTGAGCGTAAGCGAAGCATCTGAAAAAAGATTCTTCACTGCGTTCAGAATGACAGAGAGGATAAGCCTCGGAATGACAAAGCAGGGTAA
This sequence comes from uncultured Christensenella sp., assembly GCA_910578765.1. Taxonomy (GTDB): domain Bacteria; phylum Bacillota; class Clostridia; order Christensenellales; family Borkfalkiaceae; genus Coproplasma. The sequence continues at coordinate 24,983 of CAJTRW010000019.1, read as the reverse complement.
AGCGTTGCCGCGTCCGTGCGGAAGGACTATAAATCGAAAGCTATTGCGGTTATGTCGTCGTTCAGATCGCTGCAAAAGTTTTTTAAATTTTCCTCTAAATTTTTAATAAACTCGTCCGCCGTACGGGATACGGAAAGGGTCTTTATCGCCCCGTCCGCGCCGAACATTTCACCGCGGGCGTTCCTGCATTCCGTCACGCCGTCGGTAAGAAGCACAAGTATATCGCCCTTTTTATAGTGTATCGCGTCCTCGAAGTAGGACGGGTTTTCAAACCAGTTTGAAACGGGCGGAGAGTTAAGCATTATGCGCGTAATGCCGCTGTCCGTCTTTAAAAGTATGGGCACGTTGTGACCCGCGGTCGAGTAGGTTATGCTGTCGCCGTCTATGCGCACCGCCGCAACGGTAACGTAATTTTTTTCGTCCAGATTGAGTTCTGCGAATTTTGCGTTCAGGTTGGCAATAGCCTTAGCGGGCGAAAATTCTTTTTTATCGTACGCGGCTTTGACGAATGCGGAAAGCATTCCCGCGGAAATTCCCTTGCCCGAAACGTCCGCAATCATGCCGCAGGCGGAATTGCCCACCGTGAAAACGTCCGGCAAATCGCCGCCTATGTCGCGGCAGGGTATATACATGTAGGAGTACCGCTTGCCGCCCGCCCAGTTGCCCGCGGGAAGAAGTCTTTGCTGTATGTTTTTGGCGGTCTGTAATTCCTGCGCTATTTCCAGCTCGTAAGCGTCGTCTATCGTGCCCATGCAAAGCCCGTCGCCCAGCGGCTTGACCGTAAGGGAATAGGATACGTCGCGCGTGACGGAATCCGTGCGCACCTTCTGGTAAATTCTTCTGTTAACGGTTTTATTCGTACACAAAGCGTCGTCGAAGGCGTTGTACAACGGACAGCCGCGGCAGTCCTTTCCGCCGCAGCGCATGCCGTTGTTGGCGCAACGCGTAACTTCCCCCAGGCTTCCTTTAACCTTTCCCGAAAGGAACAGGTTGCGGAAGGCGGGGTTGGTGAAAACCGCGTTTAAGTTTTGGTCTGCGACAATGACGGCGGTGGGAACGCCGTCTATAATGCGCCTGTAATATTTTTCTATCATTTTACGTAAATTTTAATAATTTCAGCGTATGAATTTAAGCTTGTTTTCCACAATTCGCGCTTCGAATTTTATTCCGTCGTAAAGCTCTCCGTCCGCCTGAACCGTGCGGCTTCCGCCGAACGTGAACGTAACGCTTTTACACTTTGCCGCGGTTACCTGTTTGACCTTGTCAAGCTTACCAAGCATAAGCATGGTAAACGCGCCGATCAGCTTTATTCTGGAAATATAATCTATTATAAGCACGTCAAGCATGCCGTCCGCAACGTCCGCCGCGGGGCAAACTTTAATGCCGCCGCCAATCTGCCTGCCGTTGCCCACAAGCGCGATAAGCCCGTGGCTGGTCCTTTCGTTTCCGTCGTAATTTACCGTGTAGTCTATACTTTCGAATTTGATAAGACTTTTGACGAACGCCCGAAAATACGACGACTTTTTTCTGCCGTCGCGGTCGTATACGCGGTTCAAAACGTCCACGTCTATGCCCGCGCCCGCAGCGTTTATCGAACGCAGTCCGTTTGAAAACTCTATAAAATCCACAAACCCCGCGTTTTTCGTCGCTATCAGCTTAGCCGCTTTTTTTACGTTGCGGGGTATCCCCGCCGCCGCGGCGAAATCGTTCCCCGTGCCGAGCGGTATAAGCGCAAGGCAGTTATTCTCGAAATTTTCAAACGAGTTAAGCACCTTATGCAAAGTGCCGTCGCCGCCCATGACTATTATGCAGTTTTCTCCGCCGCCGCCCGTGACGGCTTTGGTAATTTCGCTTTCGTGACCCTTTCTTTCCGTCCTGTGGACGATATAATCCAGCCCCGCTCCGGAAAATATTTTTTCCGCGGCTCTAAGCTTCCTTGCGTTTTTTCCGCGGAGCTTGGCTCCGTTTACGATGACGTGGTATTTCAAAAAAAGTTTCCCTTCCGTAAAAACGTATTGCCGCCTGTACGGCGTGCTTTCAACCATTATACAACTTTTCCGCGCCGATTGCAATTATTTTGAAAAGTTGCCATAATATTATAATTGCAATTATTTGCGGAAGTTGGTATAATACAGTCGGGTAAGACTTTATGGATATGGTTATTCCGCAAAATCTGCGCGCGTTGGCGGAAGCGTGTTCCTTTCCGCTGTATATAGTGGGCGGTTACGTGCGCGATTTTCTTGCAGGACTTAAATCCGGAAAACAGGATATTGATATCTGCGCGCCCGTCGCGGCGGAAAAATTCGTCGCTGTCGCGGAAAGCTGCGGCGCATACGTTAATGCGGTTTACGCAAATACCGGCACGGTCAAGCTTTGCTTCGGCGCGGAGGAGTACGAATTTGCCTGCTTCCGCTCAGACGAGTACGTGCGCGGAGTGCACGCGCCCGTCAAAACCTTTTTCACGGACGACATTTACGCGGACGCGCGCCGCCGGGATTTTAAGTGCAACGCGGTTTATTACGATATAAAGCGCGGCGAGCTTTGCGACCCCCTCGGCGGGATAGAAGATATAAAAAACAAAGTTATCGCAACCGTTGCCCTGCCCGACAAGGTTTTCGGCGAGGACGGGCTGCGGCTTATGCGGCTTGCGCGTCAGGCGGCGCAGACGGGCTTTTCGCCGTCGGCGGACTGTCTTGCGGGTGCGAAAAACAACGCGCGGCTTGCGGCGGACGTTTCTGCCGAAAGAATTTATGCCGAGCTTGCCGCAATTTTGCAGGCGGATTTAAGATACGGCGTAAAGGACGCGCAGTACCGCGGTCTTGAAATTTTAAAAAGCACGGGCGTGCTTAACGTTATCCTGCCCGAGCTGACCCTCGGCGACGGTATGGCGCAGAATGAAAAATTTCACCGTTACGACGTGTTGGAGCATTCTCTGCGCGCGGTAAAATACGCCGAGCCGTGCGTGCGGCTTGCGGCGTTGGTTCACGATATAGGCAAGCCCTACTGCATGCGCGAAAACGGCAATTACCACATGCACGAAAAGGAGGGGGCGCGCATTGCGCTTGCGGCGCTGTCCCGTCTTAAAGTTCCCAAAAAGGCTGCGGCGGAGGCGGCGGAGCTGACCGCGCTGCACATGTACGATATGCGTTGCGACGCGCGCGAAAACAAAATCCGCAAATTCATGGTAAAAAATTACGCCGTTTTAGACAAACTTCTTTTATTGAAGCAGGCGGATTATTCCGCTTGCCGCGACGATACTTCTACCGCGCCGTGCGTGGAAAAGTGGCGCGGCATATACGGTAAAATGGTCGAAGAGGGCGTGCCGTTCACGCTTAAAGATATGAAAGTGCGCGGCGGTGAAATAATAGCGGCGGGCGCGGCGCCGTCCTCGGTGGGCGGGATACTTGAAAAACTGCTTTACGACTGCGCTGTCGGCGCGGTAAAAAACGAAAGAGAGGCGCTTTTAAAGCGTTGCCGCATTTATATCGGTTAAATACAAATTCCGAAAAGGGAGAAAATTATGTCGAACAATACGAGAAGGGGCTTCAGCCCCGTACTGGCATTCATACTCGGGTTTTTGCTGGCTGTCGTGATACTGGCGGGTTCGGTTGCCGTAGCGGTTGCCGTAGCGCTCAATTACAAGCTGGATAAGATAAGCGCGAATAAGGATTCCGAGGGGAATTATATCTATATCAACGCCGACGTGAACAACGGCGGCGTGGGCACCGTCATGGATTTGGTCAAAAAGCTGGCAAGCATGGGTAAAAATTATTCCAACCTTTCTCTTGGAGAAATGGAGGAGCTTATTCCCGTCGTCGGCAAGTTGACGGACTCGCTCGAAAAAACGCTGTCGGAGTTTGTCAAACTGGAAGAAGGCGAGCTTGAAGCAGTCAAATTCGGCGAACTGTCTGAGTTTATCGGCGGAATAATCGACAAAGTCGATTTGGTAAGCCTTCTTGACGCCCCGCCCGAAAACGCCATTCTCGCATATATGTGTCTGAAAGTTACAAACGTCGTAAACGACGCGGAGACGGGCGTATGGACGGCGAAATACAAGGACGAACAGGGGACCGTTCACGACTGCGTTATCGAGCTTGACGAAAACGGAAAACTGCAAGGCGGCTACTACCTTGAAGACGAAGAAAAAATCGCTTTGCCGCCCATCAGTCTGGACAACGTTTCCCAACGCGCCAAGGGAGTCACGCACGATTTGACTCTGGGCGAAATTTTAAAAATAGACGACGGGGACAGAATACTCGGTTCGGTTAAAAATTCAACCATAGACACGCTTGCCGCCGACTTTAACAAGCTCAGCGTGCAACAGTTGTTTGCGGACGATATTTACGGGTTAGTCGACGGAGAGGACGGCTCCGTCAGGCACGAACCGCTTTTTTATCAGGCGGTCGAAGGCGTAACGCCCTCCGCGGACCCCGTTTACAACGCGGATTATATTTACTATACGTTGGAGGACGACGGCTCTTATGAGCTTGCGGGCGGTTACGGCAAGCTTAAAGCGGCGGAATTTGCGGCAGGAACTTATTACACGTTGGGCGAGGGTAAAATTTTATTCGATTCGTCTTTCGTCTATTACGAACAGGCGGAAAGCGGCTACGTTTTGGTCAACGAGGGCGGCGACGACAGGGGAAGGGTGCTTTTTTACAGCGGCGACGTTTACTATACGTACGGCGCGCCTACCCCGCTTTGGAAAATTTTACTGTACGTTGCCGAGGACGACGGCGTACGGCGCGAGCAGGTGTATTCGGTAAACAACATTACCGCAATGATTGACAACGTTACCAAAAATACGCAGACAACGTTAATGCGCGAGCTTCACGCGGCGGGCATACTCGTCTTCGACGACCCGACCGAGCTTGAAAGAACGCTTGTCTGGTACGAAAGCGGCGTCCGGCATGAGGAAGTAATAGGGGATATGACGCTTTTGGAGGTTATTAACGTAATGCTTTACGTTTCCAAAAATCCCACGGCGCTTATAGACCCGTCGCTTCTGCCTTTGTCTTAAAAATTAAGCGGGGCGGCGGTAAATTGTTTGACATGCGGCGATATTTATATTAAAATAAAATAACCTTGCATGCCGCTTTGTCGGTATGCCGATTAAGTCCGGGAGGTGAAAATAATGAAAACTTACGAAATGCTTTACGTATTGGACGCTGGTTTGACCGACGAGGCAAACGAGGCGCTCGTGAAAAAGTTCGAGGACGTCGTTGCGTCTTCGGGCGGTAAAGTCGTATCCACCGACAAGTGGGGCGTTAAAAAGCTTGCGTATTCCATCAATTACAAAAACGACGGCTTTTACGTTTTAATGACTTTCGAAGCGGAAGGCTCGGTAGTTAAAGAGCTTGACAGAGTTGCAGGTCTTACTTCCGAAGTTTTAAGACGTGTTATAACTGCAAAAGATTAAGGAAAGAAAAATGAACAAAGTATTTTTGATAGGAAATTTAACCCGCGACCCCGAGCTTACGGAAACGACGTCGGGCATAGCGCTTTGCCGCTTCTCCATAGCGGTTAACAGAAATTATTCGGGTTCCGACGGAGAGAGGAAGACGGATTTCTTCAATATCGTGGCATGGCGCGGTCTGGGCGAAAACGTGGCGAGATACGCAAAAAAAGGCAATAAAGTCGCAGTAAGCGGCAGTATAGAGCTTCGCAATTACGAGGACAGCCAGGGCGTAAAGCGTACGGGCGTGGACATAGTGGCGCAGGACGTAGAGTTCTTGACGCCGAGGGGAACGACGGGCGACGGATTTAACGAAGCTCCCGCTCCCGCGGAAAAGAAAAGGGCAAGCTTGCAGGCGTTTGACGACGACGGCGATATCCCTTTCTAAAATTCAAGGAGAATAATTATTATGGAAGAAAATAAGACCGCGGCACCCGCAAAAAAGGTGTATAAAAGAACGCCGCGTAAAAAGGTGTGCGTTTTCTGTCAGGAGAAAGTGACGGAAATCGACTATAAGGACGTAAACCGCTTAAAGAAATTCGTTGCGGAAAGCGGCAAAATCATGCCCCGCAGAATGACCGGCACGTGCGCAAAACACCAGCGCGAGCTTTCGACCGCTATCAAGCGCGCGAGAGTGGCTGCTCTGCTTCCTTTCAAGGCGGAGTAATTCAAGTAAAAATATTTAAAGCGGCGGACGGCAAAATTCGTCCGCCGCTTTTATCTTTTTAATCTTCAAGAGGAGTACCGTTAATTCACACAGGTAATAGGTACGCGGTAAAGAAAGGCGCGGAATCGGTCGGAAACGGAGGGTATTATGAGGTTAATCGAAGCCATAGGATTAAGGTTGGATAATCTGATAAAAGCAAGAGGAAATTTAACGGAATACGAATTGGCTAAACAGGCGGGCATGCCGCGTTCGACCGTTTGGAAAATAACGCATCCCGATTTGACAAAAGTTAAAACCGTAAAGTTAGATACGGTTTATCAACTTGCGGATACGCTCGGTCTTAATTTAAAAGAATTTTTTGACGACCACTTATTCGACGATATAAGCGACTGACGGAAACGCGGATATTAAGTCTATAAGGAAGCAAAAAATCTCCCGAACAAAATGTTCGGGAGATTTTTTCTGTTCATACGGGAAGCGCGCTTTTGCGCCGCCCCTTTTTTAATTAGCGGGAGCCAACTCTATATAGCAGAGGTTAGGGTCGCCGCTTGCCTTGGTAATAGAGTGGTTACCGGCGGTAAGACCGTCAATTATTATAAATCCGTCATTGTCGGTATCTTTGTATACCGTCCCGTCTACTTTAAGCTGACCGCCCGCCGTTCCTATCTTTATAACCATTTTGTTTGTTGCGGAGGTGGTAAAGGTTACGCTTGTGCTTGATTCAAGCTTTAACGGGCTCGAATAAGTTGTTCCGTTATACTCGAAACTGCCATTACCGTTGTATTTTCCGCTTACGGTGAAGCCCGCGTTCGTCGCGAGAGAGGGGTCGTTTTTCGTAAATATCGCAACTACGGCCTGATTTGCAAGCTCTGTATATTTAGCCATAACGGCTTCGTATTTTGCGGCGTCTATGCCCGCCTGCTGTGCGGGGGTAAGCCTGTCGTAAGCCGCCTTCAACGCCGCGCCGCTTTCAAGCGTTACGGTGTCTGCCGTCAGCGCGTCGAGCTTTGCGTTAAAGTCCGCAAGGTTTGCCGCTTGCTGCTCAGCCGCGGTTATTTCCGCAAGAAGTGCGTTAAGCTTTGTTAAACCGCCCGTTACCTTGGCATAATTCGTTACCGTCGCCTGCTGTGCGGGGGTCAACGCCTCGTAAGAGGATTTTACGTTTCCGTAAGCCGTTATCTGTGCCGTTATAGCCGCCTTTCCGTTTGCAACCGTCCAGCCGCTTACGTCGGTCAACGCCGCAATATTGTTGTTTACGGCTATTGCCGCAACGTTTGCCCAGTCCGCTTCCGCAGAGGTTAATGCCGTGTAGTTGCTTACCTGACCCTGCAAAGCGGAGGGGAGGGCGTCGTATGCGTCGCGCGCCGCTTTTATTGCGGGATAACTGTTTTCGCCCACCGTGCCTATGGCGTTTATAAGCGCTTCCGCGTTCTCTACGCAAAGCCGGTTGTACGTCGCCTGTGCCGCAGTCAGCCTGTCGCGCTGACCGGGGTAAGCCGCGTCGAAAGCGGTAACTTCTTCGGCTTTTAGCGCATTAAGCAAAACCAGTGCTTCTTTTATAGCCGCTTCGCTTGAAAGGTTAACGCTTCCTATTGCGTTGATAGCGTTGTTCAGCGCTTCCAGCTTAGCCTTGGACGAGTTTGCCGTGGACTCGAACGAAAGGGAGGATATGGACGATTGTTTTAAGTCGTAACTGTAACAACCCACGCAAATCATGTATATTCCCGCTTCCAGCTCGGTGCTTACGGTTGCGCTTAACTGCGCTATTACCGTGCCGTTTTGCGAAATAAGGTAAGGTCCGCCGTAGTTGTCCGAAACGCCGCCTACGGTAACCTTGGCGGGAGCCGCCAATCTGAAAATTACGAACTGACCTTTGCCTTTCGTGCTTTTAAGCGCGCCGCTGCTTACCGCGCCGTCGAGAATTACGCCCTTGGGCGGCGCTTTGAAGTCCACCGTAAGCGTTCCCTCGTCGGGTACGGGCACGGCTTCGGAAGGGGTTTGGTCGTTCATTAATTCCTTTACCGCGCCCGAAGCGTTCGCTCCCTTGTCGGGGTTGTTTTTACCCCAGCCGTTACAGCCGGCGTATTGAACGGCTTTGGCTCTTGCCGTAACCGAGTCGTCCAACAAACAGTCGCTTTGTTTGGTTTGCGCGTTATAGTAGAACAGCGCGGGGTCGGTGTCGAAGGAAGATAAATCCGTGCCGTTGAAATGCTTGCATGCGTTTGAAACTTTTTCATCCCTCGTCTTTACGTCAACCATAAGATTGTTGCCGAAGCAGCCGAGATAAGTGTTGTTCCAGCCTTTGGCTTTGTCGTCCGCAATGTTTTTGCAACCGAGGTAGTAGTTTGCTTCGCTGAAAATATATGCGTTTGCCCTTATCGAGTGAACGTAGCTTATATTTGCGCCCGTCGTGTCTGTGGAAACGTAGTTGTTGTAGAAGTGAATGTTCGCCTGTCTTGAAAGGGGAATACGCGAGCCGCAGTTGTGCCACCAGTTGTGGTGGTAAGTTATATCGTACTGCAAGCTGGAGTCGGACGAACCTACCAGGTTTGTCTTATGGCAGTCGGTGAAGTAGTTGTAGGAGCAGGTAAAATACTGTCCGCGTTTGAAGTCGCAGCTTCCGTCGCCCTCCGCCTTGTCGCTTTCCGCGGGTTTGCCGTCGGGACCTATGTTGCCGAAGCCGGGCATAAATGTGTTATGGTGAACCCAGCACCTTTCGACCGAACCTGTTATTTTGCCGCCTTCCTGAACGCCTTCCATACCGATAGCGTCCTCGGGATATTTATCGAAGGTGAGATTTCTCAATTCGAAGCTCTTGCCCTGACCGTTTACCGCGTCGGAGCCTGTCATGAAATGGAAGCCCCAGCCGAGTATCGTTGCATCCTCGCCGACGCCCTCTATTGTGATGTTTTTGAGGTTTCTCATACGGGCCATGTGCCCGTTATCACCCACGGAGCCGCCCTCGTTAAGACTGTTGAAAGCCGTACAACCCTCGGGCGTGGTTACTTCGCCTATAAACCTTATGGCTATGGGTCTGTCTACCGACTTGAAGCCGAGAGAGTTTCCGTTCTCCGTCCAGGTGTTGCCTTTGTTACCCTTGCTGTCGGTTTTTGTGTACTGCGCGTTATTAAGCCACCAGCCTATTCCGCTTGCGTTTTTGCCGTTCCAGTCCGTACCGGGGACTTTAAACATATTTACGCCCGAATATTCGGCGCAAATTTCGTCCATAACCGTATCTTTGTTTTCGTCGGTTACGTAAATAACAATCGCGTTGTCCTTTAAAGTTCCGTCGTCTTTATATGCGCCGATACCTTCTGTGTACTTAAAGTGCGCGTAACCCGAGCGGTCGTAAGCCGCAACGGAAATATTGCTTACCGTCAAAGAAGAACCGTCGGAAGGATTTATTTTTACGTCGTATTCGCCTGCCGTAATGCCCAAAACGTCTACGCGCGCCGTGGACGAATCTTTTGCGCGTATAAGCTGTTTGTCGACCTGCGTCCAACTGTTTGCGCCTGCGGGAGAGTATTCTACGCTTGCCGAAGCGGGCGCGCCCTCTTTCCATTCGACGTATAAACTTTCGTTATAAGCGCCCTGCGTAACGATTTTAGCGTCAAGAACCTGCCATTTGGCAATTAAAGTTATGTCGGAGGTAATTACGTTAGCGCTAAGGTCAAACTTTACGTTTCCGTTATACCAACCGAGGAACTGGTGCCCCGCCTTCTGGGGGTCGTTGGGCTTGAACGCGCATTTTCCTTCTTTTACCGACTGCGCCGCAACTGCGGTGCCGCCGTCGGAGTTAAAAGTAACCGTGTAAATTCTGTCCGTTTCGCCCGCGGAAGAATTTTTCCACTTCGCGTAAAGCGTCGTGTCCGCAGTAATTAACGAGGAACCCATAACAAACGGCGAAGCTTCGCATTCTCTGTCTATGTACCAGCCCAAAAAAGTCGCGTCGGAGCGTTGAGGAGGGGCAACGGATACGGTGCCGTTTTTGCTTATCTGCATATCGGGATAAGCCGCCTTGTCTACGTTTTCAAATTTAACCGTATATTTAACGGGCGGATCCGGTTTTGCGGGATTCGACGGGTCGGTCGGATTCGACGGGTCGGTCGGATTGTTGGTTTCCTCCTGATTGCCCTTTTCGGAGGTTGTGTCCTTTTTGCAAGCCGTTACGGAAAATGCGATTGCCGCAACAAGCAGAATAGCCAAAAGGAACTTGTAAGATTTTTTTAAGATGTTCATTTTGTCTCCCCTGTCAAGCGTTGCTTAACATTATTATTATATCACCGCTTTTTCAAAAGGTAAATAAGGCAAAGAAAGAACATATGTGCAATTTGCACAAATTGTAAAAATCAAACTTTTTTTGTTAGAAATTTTCATATTTCGGCAGATGCATTATCGCGGTCAACGGCAACGCGCAGGCTTCGGTAAAAGACTGCTCATTTCGTTTTGCGCATTATTGAAAAGATTCTTCACTGCGTTCAGAATGACAGGATACTGCGTTCGGAATGACAGGAGATTGCGTTCAGAATGACAACAAAGTGTACAAAGCGCGGTTACGGTTAAAAACTATAAAAAACGATACGTAGTTTCTCTTTTGTGTTGCATAAAAAAACCTTCCCGTTGGGGAAGGCTTTAAAAAAACAGTTAATTATAATTTCTTTTGCCGAAGATGTTTGTGCCCGTCCGTATCATATTGCTGCCTGCGTCAACGCAAAGCCGCCAGTCGCCGCTCATGCCCATGGACAGATATTCGAAATTTCCGTCGCCGGCTTTCAGTTTATCGTATAACGTGCGCATGCGTGCAGCCAATGCTTTAAGCGCGCTTTCGTCGTCCGACAGCGGAAGCATAGCCATAAGTCCGCGTATTTTAAGCGCGGGCAGTTTTTTTATGGCTTTGTAGGCGTTTTCCGCTTCGCCGTATAAAAAACCGCCCTTGGAAGCTTCTTCGCCGATATTTATCTGTAAAAGTATATCGGAAACGATGCCTGCGGCGGCGCTTCTTGTAGAAAGCTCCGCGGCAAGATTTTCTCTGTCGACAGAGTGGTATAAATCCACCTTGCCTATCAAATATTTGACTTTATTCGTCTGCAAATGCCCTATAAAATGGCGGCGGGGGTTGCCGGCAATCATGGCGTACTTGTCCCTGAATTCCTGCACGTGGTTGTCGCCTATGTCCGTTATACCCGCGGCGATAGCGCGGTTAATGTTTTCGGGCGGTTGAAGCTTCACCGCCGCGACAAGGGTAATTTTTTCGCCGAAGGCGTTGCTTTCGGGAATTTCGGATATAAGATTTTTAACGTTTGTCTCTATCATTTAAGTCATGCCCCGAGCGCGGCGCAAATTTCGTCCGGTTGTTCCGCTACGGGCGCAAGGGCGTCGGAGTCGGTAAAGTCAATCACTATTTTCCCGCTGTCGGTGTAAACCTTGCAATTGTAATCGCCCGTTTCGGTGTTTTCGCAGTTGCACGTTCCGTTTTTGGAAAGAAGATTCAAAACATAGTCGTTTTTAGTCCCGACAAGGTTGACGTTCACGCTTCCGCTTTCGGACGTGAAGCTGCTGTCACGGCATTTCAGCCCCGTAACGCCGGCGTCGCCGTGTTTAAAACAGAGATCCAGCTTCGTGCAAAGACAGCGTTCTACAATCGCGTAGCCTTCGTCCGCGTTGACGGCGAAAAGCTGCTTGACGGTAACGTCCTTGCAGTCAAGCGCAAGCGCCTTGCAGGAAGCTTCCGCATTTGAAAAGCACGCGTCGGTTACAGCCGCTTCGGCGTTGTTGGCTTTAATCCGTAAATCGCCGTAAATGCCGTGTTCTACTTTCAGACCGCCCTGCGCAAGGCTTACCGAAATATCGGGAACGCAGTGGGCGGGTACGAATATTTTTACCGTCGTTTTACGCAGCAGTGATTTGCGTATCTGTCTTATTTTTACAATTCCGCCCTTGACGTAAATTTTTACGTGGGTGTGTTTTGTCTTTTCTACGCAGACGTTGCCGTCTGCGCAACCGTAAATTTCTATATTTCCGTTTATAAGGGAACACTCTATTGCGGACACGTCTCCGTCCGTCGCATAGCGCGAATATTTAACTTTCAATTAATTCTCCGTATTTCGCCGCGGCTTTTTCGCCGTGCGCGTATATATTATATTTATGTTCGTTTATCTTACGGCTATGCCGACCGTATTCGGACGGACGGCGTTTTCCGCCGCAAAAATTAAAAATATTTTAAAATAAAAGGCGTTTTTTGTCAACTTAAAACGCCTTATCCGTATATTTATACAAAAATCTACATATTTTTCCGCCGTTTATGGCAAAAAAACGGCGTTGCACGGCGCAAAAGCGTTTTATCCGCCGCCGTTGGGGTTATAAAATAAAAAAGTACGCAAGGAGAAATTTATGTCCAAAAAAGTAGTGATAGTTTCGTCTTCGCCGAGGAAGGACGGAAATTCGGATATTCTCGCGCAGGAATTTGCGCGCGGCGCGCGCGACGCGGGGCACTGCGCCGAAATTATCAACGTGCGCGATATGCAGCTTAAATTCTGTACCGGCTGCATGAGCTGTATGAAGCGCGACGGCTGTATCCTCGACGACGGCATGAACGCCGTTTACGGAACGATACGGGACGCAGACGCGCTTGTATTCGCTTCGCCCGTTTACTATTACGCGGTATCGGGTCAGCTTAAAACCTTTCTGGACAGGCTTAACCCCCTTTACGGGCGCAAAAACAATTTTAAGGACGTGTATCTGCTTTCGGCTTCCGCCGAGGATGACGAAACCGCAATGGACGGCTCCGTCAAGGATATTCAGGGCTGGACAGACTGCTTCGACGGGGTAAAGCTTGCAGGCGTTCTGCGCGGCACGGGATTGGAAGCGAGGGGCGACGTGAAAGACACGGACTTCCCCGAAAAAGCTTATAATATGGGCAAAAACGTTTAATATGGAAATAATACAAAACAAGACGTTTCCGCGGGAGAGGGACCTGTATGCCGCCCGCGGCGTCTGGCTTAAAAACTGCCGCTTCGACGGGGCGGAGGACGGCGAATCTGCGCTTAAAGAGGCGCGGAACGTGCGGCTTTCGGGCTGTTACATGAATTTGCGCTATCCGTTGTGGCACGATAATAACGTGCGGCTGGAAGATACCGAAATGACGGAAAACTGCCGCGCCGCGCTGTGGTACACGCGCGGCGCGGATATTCGAAAAAGCCGCATGCACGGCATAAAAGCCGTACGCGAGTGCGCCGACGTACGCATTTCCGATACGGAAATAATTTCCCCCGAGTTCGGCTGGAAAAGCGAAAATTTAAGTCTTGAAAACTGCAAAATAGTCAGCGAATATTTGTTTTTGCTTTCGTCGGGCATACGCATGCGCGGCACGGATTTCAAGGGTAAATATTCTTTTCAGTACGTGCGCGACGTCGTGATAGAGGACTGCGTTCTGGATACCAAGGACGCTTTCTGGCACGCAAAAAACGTGACGGTGAAAAACTCGGTCGTGAAGGGTGAGTATCTGGGTTGGTATTCGGAAAATCTTACGTTTATCAACTGCAAAATTATCGGCACCCAGCCGCTTTGCTACTGTAAAAATTTGAAGCTTGTAAACTGCGAGACGGAGGGAACGGATTTCTCCTTCGAGTATTCGGACGTGGACGCGGAAATAAAGGGGGCTATACTTTCCGTGAAAAATCCGCGGTCGGGGAAAATAACCGCCGCAAGCATAGGAGAAGTTATAATTACTCCGGACAGCAAGTATGCCTGCAACTGCGAAATTATCCAAACCGACGCGGCGTGATTTTTATAACGTCGGCACGGTTAAAAATTTGTTGCCGCAATACCGGAAATAAGATTCTTCGGCAAGCCTCAGAATGACAATGCGATAATGTCATCCTGCCCGAGGGCTGCGCCCGCCGGTTTGCGCACATGATTGTCATGCTGAGCGTAAGCGAAGCATCTATTCAATAATATGGCGCAAAGCGTAAGCGAAGCATTCGAAAATAGTATTCCGGCGCGATTGACGCTGCGCGCAACAATCGCTGTTCCGTCGCTCTGCTCCTTACGGCAAGCCTGTAAAACGACTGTAAAATAAAAAAAGTAAGCCGTCC
>CAJTRW010000019.1:0-10758 GCA_910578765.1 uncultured Christensenella sp. | reverse complement strand
CATTTTGCGCGGACGGCTTTTAAATGTTTACTTTAATACATGGGAATGTATGAAACGGAGGCGGAGATTGTCATCATTATGAATATCATACAGCATGCAATCGCACCCGTCCAGACGTTACCCGTCAGCTTGTAGAACAGCCTGTTGAATATCGGCAGCAGGAACATCATAACCACAAGTCCGAAAACCATGTTCACGTACAGCCAAACCTCGTTGCCGGCAGGACCGCCGTAGTAGCCGTAGAAGGGTGTGCCCGTCGTAAAGTAGCATACGTAATTTATCAGCAGAATGAACGCAAGCCCCACGCTGTTTGCAAGCGCGCCGACAAGCATGACCTTCCATTCGCTCCAACCCTCGCGCCCGATACTGCAATTCAGCCTTATCGAATTCGAGATATAGAAGATGAAAATTATAGGCATGTATTCGAGGGCGGTTACGAACATTCTCGCGTTGAGCGGCGCCGCCGAAATAAGCATGAACCTGAAATCCTGATGGAAAGTCCAGTAACTAAGCTGTACGAGGAAGTAGAACACACCGAACGCACCGAATGCAAGAAGCAGAGTTTTAAGCACGTTCAAAACCACGCCCGTCGGACCGTTGCCGCCTATCTTTATAGCCTTGAATTTATCCCAGTCGTACTCGGGCTTAATTCCCTTTACCTTGAACACGATATATTCGTAAAGGTTTTCTATAAGCGTTGTGCCGAAGAAAATTACAAGTCCTATCGTGCCGTTTATCGCCGCCCACAGCAGTATGGCGTTTATCATGCGCGCGGGGAAGGTGTAGGTAAACACGCTTGCGGAGTTGCCCGTGGGGAATATTTCTATGGAAAGGTTTGCAAGCGGAATGTAGTCCAGACAGGCTATTATTGCGGTAAGCAGCAGACACGACCAGAAGATGACCTTGTGCGCAACCGTTTTATGCCGCGTCGCCGCAGCGTTAGCCGAAACGGGTTTTGCTCCGCCGACCGCGCTCATTACGGCGTTTCCGGCATTGCCGTCCAAACCGTTTGCGGGCGACGCACCTTCGGGCGTTTTCGCCTTTGCCGCGCCCGCTTTAAGCGTTGCGAAGAAGGGAGTCTTCATAAGCACCGCGCACAGCGAAATTATAAACGTGAAAGCAGCCGCAAGCGCAATGCCGTTGGAAAATTCTTTCCCGAACCAAATCTGGTTAGAACCGCTTTTGCCCGAATTAATGCCGAGAGAGGTGTCGAAGAATTCAATAGTGTTTTTAATGCTTTCCCTGTCGTACATTTCGAAGCAGTGGTTTGTCTTTTCGCGGTGGACTATCCTGTAAGTGCCGTCGGACATGTCGCCGTAGCCGTAGTCGTAAGCGACCTTGTCGTAGCCGTTGTTGTTTCCGCTTACTTCGTTTATGAACCGCAGACTTATCACCTCGAAGGCGGAGGTGTCCGTCTGGTAACGGAACGCGCCCTCGTCGTAGTATGCGTAGGACATGGCGGCGTTGCAGTTAAGGTTTTTGTACTTGTTGGCGGAGGAGGTCTTTATATATCCCGAAATGTAGAGGGATTTTATCACGCTCTCCTTAAAGCTTGCGCCCGCCATGTCGGAGGCGAGTGTGCATACGTTGCCGCCGCCTGCCGAGTGTCCAACCGCGCCGAAGCGGTTTTTATCGCAGAATTTGAAGTCGTCCGTGTTGTTGTAAACGTATTGGACAAGGTATTCTATGCCGTTCGCGCCGGTTGTGGAGGTTTCCGTTGTGGAGCCCTGACCGCCGGGGTCCATGCAGAACACAACGGCGCCGCGCCTTGAAAGCTCCATGCAATACTGCGACATCGTAGCCTTTGTGCGGGTGAACCCGGGGAGGACGAATACCGTCGCCGCGGGCTTTTCCTCGGTTGCGGACTTGGGCCTGTACATCGTTACGGCGTAGGTAGTATCCTTTTCCATTACGAATTTTTTACCGTTTATTTCGCCGTTGTTGTAGTAATACGTCATGTCGTGCGTCAGTGTGAAGTCGCTTACCTTTACGCTGAAACCCGAGGTTTCGAAGCACATACCGGTGAAGCCGGCAATTATTATCATGCCGAATGCAACGCACATAGTTATGAACGGTTTCGCCCTGTAAAAGGGTTTTTTAACAATTGTTTTTTCGGGTTTTACTTCTTCAATCTCAACGTTTTCCCGCACGGTTACAAGTCTGTCTTCCGTATTGCGGAAGTAAGCTATGCCGTCAAGAATAAAGGCTGGCGGGCAAACTATGCTTAAAATCCAGCAGACGAGAAGTTTGGTGTTTTCCTTCTTTTCAAGCTTTACTTGCGTCATTTTCTCCCTGACGGAAGTAATTACAAAGCCGTCGTAAAGGGAGATAAGCCCGAATATAAGGAAAAGCCAGTACCAGTTGTTTGACAGTGCGAAGAAGCACGCCGCCAAAGTTATCCAAAGCCCCGCAAACACGTAACAGCATACGGAAGCGGCTTTTAAAAGTTTTCTTTTAAGATACATAATTTACACCCCCTCGGTTGCAAGTATTGCTTTTGCGGAATCCGTTTGTAACCAGTCATATACCAGTTTAGCGTCGGTGTTGTCCGCTAATTGATATATATACCTACCTGTTTTGCCACCCATTTTAATATCTCCGATTCTGTCTATATAATCGACATTGCCCTGAGATTTAAGGTTAACGCCGTAACCGAGTACAACGTCGACGTCGGCATCGCTTATGATCATCGGTGCGGTAGTTGCCAGATTTCCGTCGTAGTTACGTATTACCAAATCTAAGTTAGTCAAATCGTATCCTTGCGATGAAAGATATGTTTTCAGTTCTGTTTCAACGGCAGTCATTATTTCTGCCGTAAGTCCGGATGAAGAATTATTCCACCACCCAACGACTATTTTCTTTCTTTCCGAAGGGTCGGGAGGGGTGACGGGCTCGGTGGGTTTTGCAAGCAAGTCCGCCGCGTTGCCGGCTTCTATCCAGTCGAACACCTTGTTTACGAGCGCGGTGTCGGTTATCCTTGTAATATAGCGGGTCTTGCCGCCCATTGCAATACTGCCGATATTTTCGATAAAGTCTTTGCCCTCGACCATGTTTCCTTTTAGCGGGTCGTTTATGTTGCCGCCCCAACCCAGCATTATGTCCACGTCGCCGTCGTTCATAATTTTTCCGCAGGAGGTTGCAACGTCGTCGCCGTAAGCGCGCAGTCTGATTGTCAAATCGTTCACGTTGAAGCCCTCCGCCGTAAGATAGGTGTTGAGCCCCGCCGTAAAGTTGTCTATTATCGTCTGCGTAAGTCCGGAAACGCTGTTGTCGTACCAGGCAAACACAAGCCGGCTTTCGGAAGCGGGGATAGGGTCGTCGGGATTGACGGGAGGAGGGGTCGCGCCCTCGCCGTACTCGTTCTGAATCCAGGTATATACAAGATTGCAAAGCTCGGTATCGGTCAGCCTCGTCGCATAGCGCGCCGTGCTTCCTACCTGTATTTTGCCTACGTGGTCAATATAGTTTTCGCCCTTAATCCAGCCCGCCTGCTGTTGCAGGTTGCTTGCCGAGGACCAGCCCAGCATTATGTCTACGTCGCCGTCCTTGGCTATTGCCGAACAGCTGTCTCCGACCTGACCCGTGTAGCCGCGGATAACTATATCCATGCTTTCGGGTGTGTAATTTTGGGTGGTAAGGTATGTGTAAAGGTTGGTTTTGAAGCCGTCCATATCCGCCTGCGTTATGCCGGAGACGCTTCTGTTGTACCAGGCAACCACAAGGTCGCGCTTGGGAATGGGAACGAACACCGCGCGCAGAGTCACGCTTTGGTTTTTATCCTTAACGTAATCCTTTACGTCGTCGTAGCGCACAAGTCCCGTGTTGGGTATGACGGGCACTTCGTCCGCCTGTTCGTCCGTCCAGCTTTCCCAAACCGTCCAGCCCTTGAACGTTTTGTCCGCGGGCGGCTCGGGTTCGGGTACGACCGCGTTGTTGAAAATATTTACGGTGTAACAGCCGTAATACTGCCCGTTCACGTTTAAAACGACCTGTAAGTCTTTTTCAAACGCTCTCACGCCGGCGCATCCGCACAGCGCGGTCAGGCACATTAGTACCGCAATCAAAGCGGCTATCAGATGCTTTTTCATTTTTTCCTCCTTATTTAGCGGCCGCCGCAGTGTACGCCGCGTTTTTCAAAACGGTTGCGGTTGCTTCGTCCAGCCCCGCGTTGTAGGTTAAGCTTCTCGTATCCACGCCCAGTATCGTCGCCGCGTGAACGCAAGCGGAAAGGTAAGAACCTTCCGGTGAGGGGTGGCGGTTGTCGGCGTTGTAAAGGTTTATTTCCTTGTTGCTTTCATACACCGCGCCGAACGCCGTGCCTACGTTGCAGACCTTTGCGTCAATCTGCTTGGCAACGTTATCGTAAGCGGTTTTAAGCAGTGCGCTTGTTTCGGCTATTTTGTCGTTGTATTCGGGGAAGCCCCAAGTCGCGTACATATAAATTTTGCAGCTGTCCTGCGTTGCGTAAATGCTTCTGGCAAGCGTTTTCGCGCCGTCGAGAAACATATCGTAGCTTAAAAGCGGACGAGTGCTCTGTTCCTGTAAAACTATATAGTCGTAGTCGGAACCGGCATTCAGCTTTGCGTATACCTGCGCGCCGTATTCGTCGGCGGGGTCTGCAAACTGGGAAAGGTTGTGCGAGCCGCAGGTCACGGATTCTACTATAACGTTTTCCTCCGCCGCGGAAGCTATCTGCGCAAAGAGGGAGGGCATGTCGTTATAGAATGTGAAGCTGTTCCCTATAAAAAGAATTTTCTTCGTCTCCCAAATGCTTGCCGCGCCGTCCTTCAAATGCCAGTAATATCCGCCGTCCGCGGGCTTGGTTTCCGAATACATGTAGACCTTTACGTCTTCGGGTGCGGAAATCTGCGCACGTGCGCATACTTTGGTGTCACGGGAAAAGGAATTTTCCCCTATCGCGGTTACGCTTTGCGGCAAAATGACCGATTTAACGTAACAGCAGTTTTTAAAGGTGTTGTTTCCTACGGCGGTAATGCCTTCGGGCAGGATAATTTCGGTTACCCTGCCGGATTTACCGTACCAAGGCGCGTCCTTTTCGGAAGAAAAATCCTTTATCCTGCCGCTTCCCTCCAACGTAAGGATATAACCGTAATTTCCGTTGTCCGTAAAACGCGCCGTAACTTCTCCGCCGTCGGCAGCTATTTTCCAGACGGTCTGTTCCTTGCCGGAGCACCCGCCCGCAAACACCGCCGCCGCGATTGCCGTAACGGAAATTATCAGGCAGAAAAGTACAGTAAGTTTCTTTTTCATCATTTTCTCCTTATCATATTAATATATATTTACGGCTTTATTTTCGCCGCACCGGATTTTATTGCGGCTTCCGCTACGGCTTTGGCAACGCTTTTATGCGCGGCTTTGTCGTAGGCGTAGGGCAGTATGTAGTCGCGCGCAAGCTGGTTGTCGGTTACGCAGTCCGCAATGCCCTTTGCCGCGGCAACCATCATTTCCGTGTTTACCGTGTTCGCCCTCACGTCAAGCGCGCCGCGGAAAAGTCCCGGGAATACAAGCACGTTGTTTATCTGGTTGGGGTACTCGGAGGAGCCCGTTCCCACTATAAACGCGCCCGCGTCCAAAGCGTCCTGCGGGCTTATTTCGGGTACGGGATTCGCGCAGGGGAAAAGTATGGGCTTATCCGCCATGGATTTAACCATATCCTTCGTAACGCAATTGGGACCCGAAACGCCGATAAACACGTCCGCGCCGCGCATAGCGTCCGCAAGCTTGCCTTTAAGGCGCGGCTTGTTCGTAACCTTTGCAATTTCCTTTTGCGCAGGGTTAAGCCATTCCTCGCCATCGCAGACTATTCCCTTCAAATCGCAAAGGGTAACGTCCTTTATGCCGTACAGCATTAAAAATTTGGCTATCGCAATTCCGGCCGCGCCCGCGCCGTTTATTACAATCTTTATTGCGTCCTTTTTCTTTCCCGAAAGCTTCAGGGCGTTTATAAGCGCCGCCGTCATGACTATTGCCGTGCCGTGCTGGTCGTCGTGAAAGACGGGTATATCCAGCTCTTCTTTAAGTCGCGTTTCTATCTCGAAGCAGCGGGGCGCGGAAATGTCCTCCAAATTGATTCCGCCGAAGGAGCCGGAAATAAGCTTTATCGTATTTATAATTTCGTCCGTGTCCTTGGATTTGATGCATATGGGGTAGGCGTCCACGTTTCCGAAAGCCTTGAAAAGCGCGCACTTGCCTTCCATGACGGGCATGCCCGCCTCGGGTCCGATGTCTCCCAATCCCAAAACCGCCGTGCCGTCGGTAATTACGGGTACGGTGTTCCAGCGGCGCGTCAGCTCGAAGCTTTTTTCCGCGTCGTTGTGTATCGCCATGCACGGCTCTGCAACGCCGGGCGTGTACGCAAGCGAAAGCGCTTCCCTGCTTTCCACGGGCACGCGGCAGACAGTTTCTATCTTGCCTTTCCACTGCGCGTGCTTAATTAAAGATTGTTCTCTGTAATTCATGTATTCTCCTTAATATGAAATTTTTTTACTTTTTTTGATAAAAAGTTACAATTGTTATTTACATTATAATATCGGCATGATATAATGTAAAATGATAATATAACATAGCAATCATAACAAAAGCGCATACATGAGGTACAATATGAATTACGAGTATTACAAAATTTTTTATTTTGTCGGCAAGCACAAAAACATAACCAAAGCCGCGGCGGAGCTTTATTCCAGCCAGCCCGCGGTGACCCGCGCCATACAGAATTTGGAAAACGAGCTTAACTGCCGCCTTTTCGTCAGGAACAAGACGGGCGTGGAGTTCACGCACGAAGGGCGGACGCTGTTCGACTATGTAAGCGTCGCCCAAAGCCAGCTTTTAAAGGGGGAGGAGGAGGTAAGCCGCGCCGTCAGCGTGGAAAGCGGCACGGTGTACATTGCTACGACGGTCACGGCGCTGTACGGGTTTTTATTCGAATTTTTAGACGAATTCCACATGAAAAAGTTCCCGGGGGTAAAATTCAAAATAAGCACGGGCTCAACAAATTCCTGTATAGAGCAGTTGAGGAAGGGTATTGCCGACCTTGCATTCGTTTCCACGCCGTGCGGGGCTGTAAAGGATTTGAACAGGGTAGATATAAAAAAATTCGGCGACGTGCTTATCGCCGGAAACAAGTTTACCGAACTTAAAGGCAAAACGTTGAAATCGGAGGACTTGAAAAAATATCCTTTGGTATGCCTCAGGCGCAGCATGCAGTTAAGGCAGTTTATAGATTCGGTCATGGAAGAAAACGGTCTGACCGTCGCGCCCGATATCGAAGCGGACAGCGCGGATTTGATAGTGCCCATGGTCGGGCACAATTTCGGGCTGGGGTTTGCGCCCGCGGACATGGCAAAACCCGCGATAAATTCGGGCGAGGTTTTCGAGGTGAAGCTGGAAACACCTCTGCCGTCAAGAAAAATTTGCCTTATTTCCGACCCGCATCACCCGCATACGGGCGCCTCGCGCGAGCTGTACCGTACGGTGGTAAATTCCGTTAAACCGGTGTAATTAAATATTAAACATGCCGCGCGTCGGAGTTGTGTCATACTGAGCGTTTTCATTTTGTCATCCTGAGCGTCAGCGAAGGATCTTGAAAGGCTTCTCCCAAGGGAGAAGCTCCGCGTAGCGGTGATGAGGAGGTTCAATGAATTTGCCCCTCATCCGTCACTTGCGTGACACCTTCCCCCAAGGGGGAAGGCTTTTTACGGCATTGTCATTCTGAGCGTCAGCGAAGGATCTATAAGATTCTTCACTTCGTTCAGAATGACATAAGACTTTGTTCAGAATGACAAAGCGGTGCGCAAAGCGTCGCTACGCTCGCGCAGAATGACAAAGCGGTGTGCAAATCCGCGCGGCATACCGTAAATACAAAAAACCGCCGCCCGTCAAAAATGACGGGCGGCGGACTGACAGAGAGTAATATGTTTATGCTTCGTATTTATCCTCGTAATTTTTAATGCACTTCCTTATAATTTCCAAAGCGTCGTACTTATGACAAATTTCCTTTACGGTAGTGGTTTTGTGTTCCAGCATCTTGTACACTTCGAAAAAGTGCATCATTTCGTCGAAAATGTGTTTTGGAAGCTCCTTTATATCATAATAATGCTTGTAGTTCGGGTCGGTTAACGGCACGGCTATTATTTTTTCGTCAAGCTCGCCGCCGTCGACCATTTTAATTACGCCTATCGGCATACATTTTATAAGCGTCATGGGGAAAATGGACTCGTTGCACAGCACAAGCACGTCCAGCGGGTCGCCGTCGTCGGCAAGAGTGCGCGGTATAAATCCGTAGTTGGACGGATAGACGGTGGAAGTATATAAAACCCTGTCAAGCCGTAAAAGCCCCGTTTCCTTGTCCAGTTCGTACTTGGCTTTGCTCCCTTTGGGTATTTCAATAAGCGCTTCGAACTCGTTTTCCTTTATTCTTTCCTTGTCTATGTCGTGCCAGATATTCATTTTTTATTTCCCCTTTCGTATATGGAAAATTTTATCACACGCAAAACATAAAGTAAAATAATAATTTATAATACTTGCTATATCAAAAACGCATGCCTTATTTTAACGGTTTGCGCACCTTATTGTCATTCCGATCGAAGTCTTATTGTCATTCTGAACCCCTTTATGGGGTGAAGAATCTTTTCAATAATATAATAAAAACGTAGCGAGCAATCTGTCAGCCTTCCCCTAAGGGGAAGGTGTCACGCAAGTGACGGATGAGGGGCAAATTCATCGAACCCCCTCATCACCGCTACGCGGAGCTTCTCCCTCGGGAGAAGCCTTTCAACGAATATTCGCAAGACTGGCAAAAGGACGGGACATTGGTGGATGCCGGAATATTTACAGCCTAATATTAGTTTGTAGTGGGTTATGATTGCGTTTGTTATGAGGTATCAAATAAAAAAAGAATTGAGTGTTCCATTTACTGCTCCCGAAAGTTTTTTGTCGTTTTACTTTCGTACACTCAATTCTTTATTTGCTATAAAGTTTTATTCGGTTGTTATGCTTTTTCCGATAAAAATTTTTGAATAGTGATTTTGCCGTCCTTGATTTCTATTTGCAATTTCAACTTGCATTTCGGGCAAAGTATTTCCGCGTTAGAGCCGTCGCCCAACTTAAACAATTTATACCCGCATTCGGGACATACAACGTAGTTTGTCATAGACATTGTTCCTTTTCTTTTTTTTCGATAAATGGTTGATAATTACTATATCGAATAGAATAAATTAGAAACATTATAAATGTAATAAATAATGCTATACTTTGTTGCCCCCAAGCGAAAATACCGTTTACAACTTTATTTGAAGGTAAAATTTTTGATAAGCCAATTAACACAAGCATTATCAATAACGGATTGAAAATCGATAACCACTTTTTATTGTTAAATTTTCCGCGAATGCTTACTACGAACAAATAGATAGATAAAATAGCAAAGGCAACAGCAGCCAATGATGCGACAGCGATAAAAACAAAAAATAGTTGTTCTGCAATTATCTTTGCCTCCAACACTTGTAAATTATAAAGTTTATTATAAATGTAAGCGGTCATAGCAAAAACGCAATGATATAAAGTGCCGACCGAAATGAAAACAAAAGCACATATAATAAACAATTTTGAGTATTTACATTTTTTTACAATCATTTCTCGATATATAGCATAAAAGCCACAAAACATTAGTAGTAAGGCAATTACTCCGAATAATCCGCCAATGATAAATCTATTTTGACTTGAATTTGCCCAATCTTCTGAAAATGGCGGAAATATAATTGAGTTTCCAAATTCTTCTGACGGTGCGAAACAGCCTAAAAGCATATCACCTGTAAAACATAAAACCGAGCCTATAATGCCAACCATAAATAATTTTTTGTTTAAGTTCATAAATATTCCCAATCTGAAATATATTTCAAGTTAAATTATATATTATTTTGATTATAAAGTCAACGCATTCTGAAATATATTTCAGATTAGTGTACAAATCAAAAATTTTGTGATATAATGCACTTATTATGGCAGAGATTAGACAACCTATAAAAAGAACTTCTATTGATAAAAAGCAAAAGATTATTAAAGCGGGCTTAAAAGTATTTAGCGAAAAAGGCTATTACAACACTACAACCGTTGAAATAGCCAAAATTGCTGGCGTGTCAACGGGAATTATATATAATTATTTCAAAGATAAAAAAGACATATTTTTGCATTCGTTAAAACTATGTTTTGAAACCGCTTTTACCCCTATGCTTAATACGCTTAAACAATTTAAGCCCCCGTTTAATTTTGATAGTATCTTGCGTGAGTTTATTCCTTTATGTCTAAAAGCACACAATGACAATAAAATGGCACACCAAGAACTTTTGGGTATATGTGTATTAGACAATGATGCAAGTTTATTATTGCAACAAATGGAAAACCAAGCAATACAAGCGATTTGTGAATATCTTCTATCAAACGGCATAAACTTGCCTCACTTAATGGAAAAAACACAAATAGCCTATCATATCATTGAAGAATATTGCCACGATGTTATGCTTGAAAAATACTATCAAACTGATTTTGACGTAATGTTTGAAGTAGTTATAACAACTGTAAAGAATATTTATTTGCAATAAATAACGGTTTTTGTGTTCGCTTGTGCTTACCGTCTGGGGACGGAATACGCCGCCTTGACAAATTATCAAGGGCGGCTATTTATCTCCCGTTAGGCATAAAACCGTCGTCGCCTACGGCGCAAACCCTTGACAATTTGTCTGCGGC
>CAJTRW010000018.1 GCA_910578765.1 uncultured Christensenella sp. | reverse complement strand
GCCTCTTTCAGCTTTTGCGCAACTTGCGATTCCGCAACGACTGCAAGCTCTTCGGCAGTAGGTATGCGTTTCCATACCGCCGCCGTTTCGCTCTTTGCAATAAGCACATAGAATTTGTACTCAGCCTGATTAAGCCACAGCTCACCGATATCGTAGTCCGTATCCGCATCCGTGGGATTTGTTTCGGAAAGCACGATATCATCGCTTATATACTTTAAGTTTTCCCACGCCGCAATACCGTCACCGATTTTGATTTTCCTTGTATCTATTTCGATACCTATTTCACCTTTAAGAAGAACGGGATTAACCGCCGCCCAATTCGCCGCCGTATCGTTGCGGAGCTGAATTTTACTCTCCAATACCCTTTCTACGTTTTCGTTAGCCATTTGCATTTCCTCCATTTATGATTTTTATTTGGTTATAATCCGCACCGATGCAGATATAAGTACCCGTAATTTCATCCCAGCGGTATGATCGATTTTCGGTGGTGTCCATATAAAGTACTGCCTTATCCCCACGGTTAGGGAATGCGTATTTGCTTACATACTGCTGAGGTTTGAGTTTAACCTCTACTGTTCTTTCATCGTTATCAACGACGGTTTCCGTTACTTCGTTCTCTATCCCGTCGTATGACTTGGTTATTGATTTGAACTGCTCGACGTGTACGCACCCCTCGCAGTTGCAGTTGTTTTCACTCACTTAGCTGTCACCTCCAATTCTCTGTCCACAAGCGTATATATTTCCTTGCCCTTGCTCCGCACATCCACGGTGAGTTGCATTTGATAAAGAAGGCAGGGCATCTTTGCCGTTTCCTCCGCCGTCAAGAACACAAAATACGAATCGTCAGTTTTCTCAAACCCGTCGGGAAACACTTTCTCCAATATCGGCTTACGGTTTCGGCGTCCGATAGTGAACGTCAGCTTGTCATTCGGCTTTATCTTCAGTTTGCTCTCACCTTCTATCGGAATACCGACATGAAAAAAGGCGAAGCTCGCCGCCTCGCCTTGCACTATCTTGTTTCGCATAAACACTCCTCGCTATGAATTTGCTGTGTCATTGAATCCACCGTTGGCTGTGTTGGCACAAGCATAGGCATCGTCCCTTGTGTTGGAATAATATGAACTCGTAAATGTTGCCGTGCTACTCGTTTCGTTTTTGCTACACCTTGACACAGCTTTACACCCTGAAAAGCCGTATGCCGTATAGTCCGAAGTTGCAGGTGTGCAAGTTGCGCTACCTTTGCACTTGGTTATGTTCTCACAATCTCTAAACCCTACGGAGCTTCCGCCTGCCCACTTACGATTTGCGTTCCAAGCATTCGCATGACCGACACAGCGTGTTAGATTATCGCAGCCAAAGAAAGCATATGCGGCATTCTGTGCATTGACTTCGGCGGAGCAGTTGGTCATATTCATACAACTCATAAATGCGTACCCAGAGTAAGCGTTGTCGCTTTTGGCTGTACAATCTATAAGGTTGCAACAGCTACTAAAGCAATACGCACTTTGGTCAGTCATCACGTTCGCTCCGTGGACTTCAACATTTACCCCGTAAAACAAATAGCCTTTATCCGTTTCCTTTTTCGAATCACCATATTCAGTTGAAAGACCATAGACATCTCTTGTGCTTGTATCCGCCACATAAAAGTACAGCTTACTGCCTTCTTCCCCTATTACCATTTTGGTTTTCGTCTGCGTTAAGTTGATTCCGACACAAGTATTTTGTCCACCCCTATAATTTTTGAACTTGATTTCTTTGTTGCATTTCCAAGTCCCCTTCTTTATCAGCACTTTCGAAAAGTCGCAGGTCTTATCGTTATCTGCCCATTGTTCCAATGCTGCATCGCTGTCGACTATGAAGGTCGGAGAGAAAAAACCTCCCCCGCCACCGATGCTCGGTTTGTCAAGCAAGTCATTGTAGCTGCCGCTCGTTGCAACTGCCGCCAACCCTGTCACCTTGCTTGCCGACACGGAGTCAATCTTGGCATCCGTTACCGCCTTATCCGCAATATTTACAGTTGTAACCGCATTTGTATCGAGTTTCGTTGATGTAACCGCCCCCGTACCAATTTTAGTTGATGTAACCGCACTACTTGCAAGCTTGGCGGATGTTACTGCCGAGTTGTCAATATCCGCCGTTCCAACCGACCCCTTAAACGCCAACGCTTTCAAGTCGGCGAACCACTTTCTTACTTTTCCGAAAAATCCTTTCACTGTTTCTTTATCCCCCACATTCTCACGGGTTGCACTTTGTGTGCTGTTTACTTCCGCATTTTGTACTTGCCCGATGGTTATCTTTGTTTCGTTTAAGTACTTTTCATTCTCTGCAAGCGTATTGAAGATTTCAGGTTTAACCTGACTTTCCGCCGTATAGTTGCTCTTTGGTTCTGTCCATCCCATAATAGTCTTCTCCTCAATTAGTTTTCTCTTATGTAAATTAATTTTTTTAATGTGAAATATTGCAATTTAACTCAATCTAACTCTTCAATTTTTCCAAGGTCTGACAGTTTGAAAAGATAAATTAAGAATGAGCCGTCCGCATCAAACCCCGTATAAGGGCAGCCCCGCTCATCGGCGGACTGCAAAATTGAAACCGTTGTTTTGCCTTTGTAATAATCAATTTTCAGTTGTACTTTCATTTCCTGTCCGTCAAAATAAGCCGAGGAAATATTGCTGTAACACCCGTTGTCCATATTTTTATTGAAAGCTACTGTCCCAAATGATAGCGAGTTTGAGAGCGAACCTGCATTCCTATAAATCGCTGATGCTAAGTACAGACCTTCCTCAATTTCTGCAGGAGACTCCCATGTATAAAAAACATACTTCTTAAAGTTAAAACCACCGCCCCCGCTCGGTATAGTCGGCTTATCCGACAAATCGTTGTAGCTTCCGCTCGTTGCAACTTTTGCAAGCCCCGTAACCTTACTTGCCGACACCGAGCTTATTTTTGTATTAGTTACGGCGCTTGTTGCTATCTTCGCCGATGTAACCGCACTGCTTGCAATCTTGGCGGACGTTACTGCCGAATTGTCAATATCCGCAGAACCTACTGTTCCTTTGAACGCCAACGCTCTAAGGTCGGCGAACCACTTTCTTACTTTTCCGAAAAATCCTTTCACCGTTTCTTTATCCCCCACGTTCTCACGCATTGCGCTTTGAGTGCTGTTTATCTCCGCATTTTGCACTTGCTCGATGGTTATCTTTGTTTCGTTTAAGTACTTTTCATTTTCAGCAAGGGTGTTGAATATTTCAGGCGTGACCTGATTTTCCGCCGAGTAGTTATTCTTCGGTTCGTTCCATTTAGCCATGTTTTACCTCCCTATTTTTTACGTCCGCGTGTTTCTTGTTTCAGTCCTCCGCTGTAACTAAACTTGTTATATTCACACAGTAGCTTTTTACTATCACCAAATCTATCGACGCAGTTATATATCAGACCCGTTTCAAGCTCAGGATTGCCACGCCATTCCGTCGTTATACTGCCCTCACCCGCTTTCATACGGTTAAGCAGCAAAGTAGCCATGTACTCCGCTTGCTCGTAGCTCTGCACAAGCTCGCTTGTCGGATGTGAATATTCTACGACCCCATAGAGCTGTATACTTTCTTCGTCCCTCACCGTTACCGTTCGGGTATTGATATCTATTGCATTCCCAGATACGGTTATTGTCGTAGTCTGCGCTGTACCCGCATTATTTTTCAACGTACAAGTGCAGGAATTTACGCCGCTCTCATACGATATTATCCGCACCGAAGCGTTACCGCTTGTCGCAGTCGGATACGCCACCTCCGAGGTATAGTCGATTGCTATAGTTTTAGTTTCGTAAGGATTTAGCCATATCTCTGTTTCCGCAACGTCGATTACGTCATCCTTTATGCTGATTTCGCAGTAGTCCACCGACACGCTGTTAGAAAAGTCCGTCAGTGTTATGTTCGATTTGTAAGAGAACATATTACTCGGGTTTACTTCTATCGAACTGCGGTTCGGCTCGTCGTCTTCGCAATTAATAACGATTCGGTTCTCCCTGTCCACGAACACCTTGCACAACCCCGCATTTGCTATTTCCTGCAAAGCGTCCCATCCAGTGGTCTTCGGCAATAGCGCCGTATCCACAACAAAATCTTTCAGCCTTGCCGTTATAATATAGTCGGTTGAATTCAAACCCATCTTCGTCAAAATATCTTCGGCTATTTCATACAACGACACATTTTCAACGAGCGGAAAGCCAACGTAGGTCTTTATTTGCAAGCGCATCATTCTGTCGGTTGCCGTGCATTTTACCCATTGGCTATCCTGCGGTATATCCCATTCGTCCGAGTAAAAAACGCCGAGCGGCTTATACTCTATTTCACCGTTTTGCTCTATTCCGATAAACGGGTACAGCTTGCGGTCTAATAGCATAAGCGTCCGCAGATAGCCTTTGTCGAACTTGCGGTCTTCGTTGTAAATACTAACCGTCATTGAGTCCGAATTGATATTGTAGTTACCCTCGGAAGAACAGAGTTCTTCACCGACTTCGAACGACAGCAAATCTTTTCCTTCGTATGTCTCATACACCCGTTCGAAAAACCGCAGAATTTTAGCGCAGGCATTCGGCGTACTCCATTTTAATATCGTCATACGCACAGACGTTATGTCCGCTATTTTCGGATTAACTAATATCTCCACGTTTGAATTGCCCGTTATCGTATCGGTTTTCACTATAGAGCCGTTTCGCTTATACTGCAGCGTAAAGTCCACGGGGTATTGGTTGAGTTTTTCATCGCCGATTATTCGCCAATAGATTATAGGCCGCATACCGAAAGACAGCTCTATATACGGTCTATTTGCAAATGCCCCCGTACTATCTGCGAGTTTTCCGCTCCACCAACCAACGACAAGGTCGTCCGACATCATTTGGAAAGTTCCGTCCATAGTCGAGTTTCCGTCCATCGTGCAAGCCTTTACAGTAGGCGCATAAGGCGGTTTATACACTTCAGCCGGGTGGCTGATTTCAGAGTTTGCGCTGACCGCAACTTTAACGTCACGGCTCAGTTCTTCATCTGCATATACGATTTCTACTTTGCCGTAAACCTTACGGGGATTATCCGAGTACTTCATAGGCTACCTCTCCGTAAAACTTACGGACACCCCTTTCCACATCAGTTGTCCTTTTGCCCAATTATAATGCGGTTGAAACGTCAAATTTTCCGCCCGAGCCGTCATTGTAACAAGACTGCCCATACTGTCGTGGAACGATACGTCCGCAAATATGCTTGATTTAACGGCGTTTGAGAGTATAACCATATCTTCTTTCGAAAGGTATTCCCAACTTACGTCAACCTTGCGTTTTGTGCCGATTATATCCACTACCATCGTTCCGTCAACGGTGCGTTCGGCTATATCGAGTATCTCTGGCGAAACAGTCAGTTCGGTGGGCGGTTTTATTTTCTTTCCGTTAATCTTGAAAAAGTCCATATCACACTCCTTGCAAATTCACACCGTTTCGCTTATATTCTCTCGATAGCTTCGGCAGCATCAGTCTTGCAAAAGTCTGCCCGTCAATCTGTAAAACAAGTTCCTTATCGTCAGCTCCGCCCATTCCGTTCATCGCCGCCATTCCTTGCAACAAGCCGTTCAGCAGGTCACCGTTGGGACTTGAGCCAGTACCTATCATTGCCCTGTTCGGAGAAGTTGCCAAGCCGAGCGTGTTTGCCACCTCGATTGCCGCTCTCTGCATCATTGGAATGTTGGCGTACATATCGTTAGCCATCATATCCATTAGATTCGGTATCCACTCGTCTGCGGTATGACCCGGACCTTTCTTGGTAGGCGATCCGAAACCGAGAAAGTTGGCAATCGACTTGCCGACACTCTTCACACCGTCTACTACCCAATTCGCCGCTTTCTTTATTCCGCCCGTAATGTTGGATATTAAGTTCGAACCCCACGAGCTTGCCTCACCGCTCTGACCCGTGAAAAAATCTTTTATCTTACCGAATACTCCCGTTACGCTATCCCAAATTCCGCCGCAGACGTTCTTTATTCCGTCCCATATCTTTGTGAAAAATCCGCTTATGCCTTCCCACACGCCTTTGAAAATGTTACCGATTGTTTCTCCGACGTTGCCGAAGAAAGAGCAAATATTCTCGCCGAAGCCTTTGATAAATTCCCAAATACCGAGGAATATGTTTTTGATTCCCGACCAGATATTGCTTGCAAAGTCTTGCATATATTCCCAAGCCGAAGACCAATCCCCGCGCAGCAATGCACACACAATTTTTATAATATCGAGTATTGCGCTTGCCACGTCGATAACCGCTTCAAGGAACGGCCCGAGTGCGTCTATAATTGCGCCGAGTACGCTTGACACCACGCCCCAAAGCGTCATTACAAGTCCGCCGATTAAGTCGAACAACGGCTTTAAAGTTTCGTATAATTCGCATATCGTATCCCAAAGCGAAGCAAACAACGCTTTGAGCTTTTCCCATATCGGCTTAACGTATGAGAAAAATTTACTTAGCGAGTCCTTTATTATGCTGAATGCGCTCTTCACGCACATCCAAATATTTGTGAAAATGGTTTTTACCGTATTCCAAATCTTTTCGCCGTTCTTTTCCCAAAATGCCTTTATTGCATTAACCGTATCTACGACTATCATCTTGATATACGGCCACACCTTTTTTGCTATTTTGAGTATAAGGTTGAACTTGGCTTTCACAACGTTCCAGACAACGGTTAGGGCTTTTACAACTGCGCTTATTACCTTCTCGCCGTTCTTCGACCACCATTGTTTAATCGCCTCGACTGCACCGAGTATTTTCTGTTTGATTTTCTCCCATATCCGCATTATCGCATTGCGGAAATCTTCGTTGGTTTTCCATAGGTATGTAACCACGCCGACCACCGCCGTGATTGCCGCTATAATCAAGCCGACTTTGCTGAAAAGCAACGAGCCGAGTTTCAATATCGTGCCGACGCTGCCGATTAGTTTTCCTACAATTAATAAAAGCGGCCCGATTGCTGCCGCCAATAACGCTATGGTTACTATGTTCTTTTTCGTTCCCATTGACAAGCCCATCAGCTTCGCAGTCAAAGGCGAAATATACTTTTGGATGAACTGTCTTATAATTGGAATCAACACGTCGCCGAACGATATGGCGATTTCTTCAAGTTCGGATTTAAGTATCTTTACTTGACCTTGTAAGGTGTTGAGCTGCACTTCCGCCATCTCGGTTGCCTTGTTCGTTCCCGTAATGGAGTCTGTCATATCTCTGACCGCATCCCCGCCAGCCGATAACAAGGCAAGCATTCCGGGGCCTGCTCTCGCACCAAAGACTTTCATTGCCTGAGAGGTGTCCATTCCTGCGGCACCGAGTCTGTCTATAATCGTTGCAAGGTCATTGGTAGCAGGATTGACTTCTTCATAAGTCAATCCTAATTCCTCGAACACGCCGAGCGCAGCCGTGGACGGATTCATTAACGATACGAGCGATTGCCTTAGTGCAGTACCCGCAGTAGAACCGTCATAGCCTGCATTATATAAAACCGCAAGCGCACCCGTCGTTTCTTCTATCGAATACCCCAAGCTGTTTGCTACAGGCCCGACATAACCCATTGAATTCGACAGTTTATCCATATTCGCCATTGAGTTGCCTATTGCCGCTGCGAATACGTTGGTTACCCTTTCCGCTTGGTTCGCTTCCAAGCCAAACTGATTCAGCGTGGAAATGACCGTATCGGTAGTGAATGCGAGGTCGCTCTGCGTTGCCGATGCAAGGTTCAGAGTGGCTTGAATGGAATCCGCCATTTGGTCTACTTTATAACCTGCGGACGCCATATAATAAAGCGCATCTGCCGCTTGGCTTGCCGAGAACACGGTTTTTGAACCCATCTCTCTGGCGAGGGCAGTCATTCTCGCAAAGTCATCACCCGTTGCGCCTGCTACCGATGCGGCGTTTGCCATACTCTGTTCGAACTGCTGCGACACATTAACCGCCGCCGTTCCAAGTGCAAGGATTGGCGCAGTTATACTTGCCGTTAGTTTTGTTCCTGCTTTTGTGAAAGACGCCGACACCTTTTGTATTTTCTTTTGGGCGTCTTGTAAACCTTTGGATAGCGAAGATATGTCCGCTGCGATTTTTACGACAAGGTTTCTTATTACCGCCACATCTTCACCCCCTTTACTTTATAATTACACCTTTTTCCGCCGCCATCGCTTTTAGAATGGCGTCACCTTTGCTTGGTTTGCTCGTCGGCTTTTTGCGTGCATCTTTCAACAGTTTCTTCAAGCTCGGCAGTTTTTTCTGCCGGGCGAGAGCTTCCGTGTGCCATGCAAGGCAGAGGATATTTTCGAATTCCGTTTGCTCACGGTGCTGTCTCTGATTAGCTATGAGCTTTAACTCATAAGGCGTGTAATCACCTACCGTCAACGGGTCGACCCCAAAAACAACCACCGCTTTATCGCATAAAGCCGACAAGTCAATAGCGGCGGTTACTTTTCCCCCGAGTTATCGCCCTTTTCGATTGCGTCCGCACCGAATGCTACGGTCAGAGCTTCGCCGAGTTTTTCGGCAATTTCGGAGATTGTTGAGTATTCGTCTATTAAATCGCCCACCTGTTCAATAGTGAGATTTTTGTCTTCGTGGCAAAGACCGCAGTATATTATCGCAAGAAGGTCTTTAACGCCGACGTTGTTCAAGTCGAAAGCCAAGAGCGATTTGCCCGTGAGGTCTTCTATTTTAGCGAGTGCGTTCATTCCGTAACGCAATGTTCTCGGTCTATCCAAATTAATTGCTACGCCTTTTTTCATCATTTATCTCCCTTAGATTTATTCGCCCTTTTCAAAGGTGAGCGCACCCGTCCCCGTAAACTCGATACTTATTGACACAACGTCGTCTACGGGGTCTTCGATGGAAAGGCTGTTGATATAAGCCTCGCCCTGATAGTAGTTTTGGGCATCCACGTATAACTTGACTATTACTGTCGTACCGTTAAGGAATGCATCCTGTAAAGCTGCCTGCCCCTCTTCGTCCACTGGTACTTCATAATCGCCTTCGCTTGATGCAGACCACTCTTTGAGTCCCGTGATATAATTCTTCCAATCGTCACCAAGTGCCGTGGTTTCCAAAGTATCCAGTGACAATTCCAGCGACCAGCTCTTAATGCCGACAACTTTTTGGGCTGCGCCGTCGCCTATTACGACCTTACCGTTCTTTCCTGCTACCGCCATTTGTTTAACCTCCATTTTTTAATATTTGGGTGGAGCGTTATGCCCCTCATTGAAATAAAACTCAAACTCGATACTCGTCATAAATTCTTCGGTATCAAATTTGAGTGCCGTGTTCCCGTTATATTCGTAATCGGATTTAATGAAAACGGCTTGAATATACAAGCCGTTCATATCACCATGATAATCCTGCAAGGCTTTCTTTATAAGTCTTGAAAGTTCCCTTGATTTCTTATAAGTGCTATCATGCGCCACGAGTTGCATCGTTTGCCTTACAAATCCCGTATCGCCTTGCAAAGCCGAGTCGTAATTGGCAAGTACAGGTGCATAAACGATTGCGGGCAACGGTGCGTCTTGGGGCAATACGATGGGATATATGCGCCCGTGAACACGATTCTTGATATCCGCATCCGCCGATAGATACTCATATAAAACCTGACATATGTCTTTCATATCTTGCGCCCAACCGCCTTCGATATCTCCGACACAATAGCATCGTTTATCTTGTTTTGGTTATCGTCCACGGCATTGCGCAAAAACGGATTTGCAGGTCTTCCCCTTGCCCCAAGTTCGACGTGTGTGCCGTACTTTAAAGATTTATCGTAGTCCACCTGCACGGTTGCCTTGACCTTCGTTGCCTTACCTTCGGTCAAATGCAGACTCTGCTTTAATGCGCCCGTGTCTACGGGACAGTTGCGCTTGGCATCTTCGAGTGCAATCTTTCCACCCGCCTTTGCACCTTGCATCATAACCTGAGCCGCCGCATCTTCCATTGCTTTAAGGTCTTTTACAAGCGCACTGGCGCCTTCTATCGTCGTTTTGACTTTCCTCTGCTTTGCGCTGAAGCTCATCTGATACCATCTCCTTACAGTTCAATATTGTTTTCGTATGCGACGTGTCCGCATCCATAGCACCGATTATTTCGTACAGTTTTTCACCGTATCTTATTCGGTGCATAACGTCAAGCCACGGCAGATAGCGAATTGTGATTTTAACAACCGCCTCCGCCGTTACTTGCTGAGCAAACATTTGCTCCGTTCCGCTCACGGGCGTTATTGCTGCCCACACCTTTGCCACGGCTCTCCATTCCCCGACTTCGCCGCCGTATTCATCTCTATCCTTAAAGAACCGTAGAATCTCGACACGGCGGTTAAGTTTACCTATATCCATCAGAAAGCCTCCTTTCGGTATGCGAACAGCATTCGGCGGACAAGGTCGAGTGTTTCCTTTATGTCCACACCCGACTTGTTATCCTTTGCCGCTTGTCTTTCTTCATAAAGCGTTCCGACCACTATCAGCATTGCCTGATGCACGGTTTCGGGAGTCTCTTCGAATTCCGTGAGCTTGTATCGCAATGTTTCTTCTATCAGCTCTTTCGCCGTAACTATAAGCGAGGAGACGAGCGCATCTTCATCGTCGCCGTCCAAGCGGAGAAAGTCTTTCGTTTCTTGCAATGTCAACACGCTCGATCACCTCCTTTGCGTATTATCAGCGTTTGTCAAGAGTAATGAACGGCGAAACTGTTGCCTTGCCCTTATAAGGTGCAAGGGGCTTGTTCCAGATAGGTTTGCCGTCCACACGATAAATGAAGCGGAACACGTTCTCGTCGTAAAGGAATCTTACGTGAATGGAACTTGCCGCCTTAATGCCGCCCTTGTCGATAAGCAGATACTGACCGACGTCTGCCAAGATAATATCGCCGACTTCACCTGCGGCACTGCACTGCTCGAGGGGTACGACGGGTCTTCCGAAAATCGTTCCGTAAGGCTTCTCCGAAATACCGCCAGCGGGAATGTACACAGGCTTATCGCCGAGCTTGAGCGTATAAAGGAACGGTTCAATTTCCTGATTGATGTACCAAACCGCATTTGCTCTCGACTTCGACCAGAGTCTGTTCCACATCTTGATGAGATTCTCAACCGTAATGGTATCCTTCTGGTCTTTTTCCTTTTCAACCTTTACAAGCGCACCGCTGTTCAGAATGCCAAGAGGTTCGCCCTCGCCGCTGCCCGACAGAATTGCGTCATCCATTTTGAATCCGAACTCTTCGGCGAACGCCTGACGGATAACCGCCTCGAGTGCCGCCGCATCCTGTAAAAGTTCGTCCGTAGCATAGCAAAGACCCGTAAGCTTTTTCAGCGAGAGTTCCATCTGTCTGAACTTAGGCTTACTGCCCGTATGCTCATCCGCTTCCGCCTCCCAGAACGTCTGCACGCCGCCCCATCTCGAACCGTTCGCACGGCTGTCCTCGTCCACGGCGTTGATTTTCAGACCGTTGGCGTTAGTGCTGATGGGAATCTTCTTTACCTTGCTGGCAAGGATACCCGTTTCGTAGGTTCTCTTTAACAGTTCGGTTACAAAGTCCTGCTGAACGAGGAAACCGCCGTCCGAGGGAGTGGATTCGTTCAGACCACTTGCCGCTCTCGTCGAAAGACGCTCGTCGGTGTGACCGCCGGGCATCGCCGCACGGTAAGCTGCGAGGAGCTGTTCGCCAAGCGTTGCGAATCTCTTTTCTTCGGGTTTCTGAGGTGCGGGCTTAGCCTCGGGTTTCTCCGTTACCCCTCTTTCTTCGGGCTCGATTGCAAGCATTCTTTCCGCTCTCGTAATGCTCTCGTCCCACGAGCGGATTTCCGATTCATAGCCGTCAATTTCCTTTTGTTCGTCTTCGGTGAGGAATCTGTCTTCCGCTTCCGCCTTGTTCAAAACCGCCATTGCCTTGAGCCTGGCGTCTTCTCTCTTTGCCTTCATTTCAAGCACTTTCTTCATTGTCATATTTTTATCTCCTTATATAGTTTTAAATTTGGTTTGCAAGTTTTTAAGCCTTGCTTGCTCTTTCGCTTTTTTTGCTGCACTCTCCGCCGCCCTTTCCGCTTCTTTCGCTTGACTGCGTTGCTCGGCTTTGTAACCGTCGTATTCTTGCATAGCTCTCACGCCAACATCGGTTGCCGTATAAGCGGGAAAGGTTACGGGGCTTACGTCAAACAGTTGAACTTTGCGAATCTCTCGCACGTCCATTCCGTCTTGCGTCGACCACTTATCTTCCTCGACAATGAACCCTATGGACATTTGCGTTATGTCGCCTCGTTTGATGCTGGTCTGAATATCCTTTGCCCAGCTTGTTTCGGGCGGGGTTATCCGAACACGCAATCCTATTTCGTCCTCCACAAGTTCAAGTGTTCCAGCACGGTTTCTGCCGAGTACGTAATTCGGATCGTGGTTAAACAGCGCACGGATATCGTCTTTACCGATGCTCTCGTTGAATGCGCCCTTACGAACTATTTCTTTAAACGGAAAAATGCCGCCGAGCGTTTCCGACCACGAGTCAAATACCGCCGCATGCCCTTCGATTATGGAGCCGCCGCCTTCGCTCTCAGCTATTCGGAGTTCCTTCATCGGGAGCATTCGCAGTTCCTTTTTACTTTCCTTCATCACTACCTCCTTCTGTTTTTATTGTCGGCTGAGTTGCCGTCATCATATTGCCGTTAACAAGGTATACATCGCCGCCTTGCTCTTTCGGTATCGGTGGCAAATCCTCCAAGCCTCGGATATCATTTGCAGACAG
This sequence comes from uncultured Christensenella sp., assembly GCA_910578765.1. Lineage (GTDB taxonomy): Bacteria > Bacillota > Clostridia > Christensenellales > Borkfalkiaceae > Coproplasma. The sequence goes on along the minus strand of CAJTRW010000018.1, from coordinate 28,171 downwards.
CCAGCCATTTTGCCGTCCTACTGCGTAGCCTTCCATTCTTGATTTATAGTCACCACGCATTAAGCCGTCCACGTTGAATTTTGCGAAATACAAAAGCCGTTCTTTCTCGTCTAAGAGTGAACGGCTTATCGCTTGTTCCCATCTAACCAACCAAGGGCGGATGGTATGCTGTACGAATTCAATTGACTGATGCTCAATGTTGCTGAACGTTGCTCTTTCCAAATCCCCCACAAGGTGCGGCGGTACTCGAAAAATACGGCAGATTTCGTTCACTTGGTATTTCCTTGTTTCAAGAAATTGTGCGTCTTCGGGCGCTATACCTATTGTGTGGTATTTCATCCCTTCTTCAAGGACTGCTACCTTATGGCTGTTCCGAGTACCTTGATATACCTTGTTCCAACTCTCCCTTAACTTCTCGGGGTCTTTGAGAATGCCGGGATGTTCCAACACGCCGCCCGGTCTTGCGCCGTTGCCGAAAAACTTTGCCCCGTATTCTTCCGTGGCAAGCGACAGTCCGACAGCTTCCCTTGCTTGAGCTATAGGGCTCAATCCCGTTACTCCGTCTATCGACAGGCTTTTGAGGTGGAAGACTTGGTCAGGGCGGTACACATAGGTTTGGTTAGTTATATCATCCGAATAGGTGTATTTTATCTTGCCCGTCTGCGTATCCCGCTCTACCGTCATAAGGTTCGGCTTTAAGTACCAAAGCTCGGTTACGTGTCCATTCTTCTTGATTTTCCTTGCATATGCGTTGCCCCATAAAAGCAAAGAGGTCATCATAGTTTCTCTGAACTCGAAGCTCGTCATTTCATCGTTCGGCGTTTCGTAAAGGCACGAAAACAGCGGATGCTGCTCCGCTGTTTCGTTCTTACCGTTTTTGCCTTTCTTGTATAGGTGCAACGGCAAACTTGCCACCGTTTCCGCAAGAATTTTTACACACGCATATACCGCCGACGTCTGCATTGCACGCAGTTCGTCTACTCGCACACCGCTGTTTGAGTTTCCGCCGAAGTCTACGTCCACACCCCGTATAAAGTCTTGCATTTCTTTGCTCGGTGCGTTGCGGCGTTCCTGCTTTGGCGCATCCCTACTTCGTCCGAATAATCCCATTCATCCTCCTTATTTCAAAATAATAAAACCGCCCTTCCGAGCGGTTTTCAGTTGTCATTTTTATTTATTCTCTATGCCCTTCAGCACCTTTACGCTTATAAGTGCGCCGAGTACGTTATCTATCGCTTTCCACTCGGCGTCGCATTTCATCTCCGCATAATTGCCTTGCATTTGCTTTCTGTACATTTCCGCATAATACGTTGCGAACGCTTCCGCTATTATCTCAGGCGCACGATTCACATCAGCGAGTATCTTTGTTTTAAGCTCATTGACCTTTGCATCATATGTTCGCTTTTCTTCATCGGTTGCATTGCTGTAGTAACCGTGGCTGTATCCTTTCAGCCTTCTGAAGATGTCTTTCTGCTTGGTGTCCACCTTAGTCTTCCTCCTTGGTCTGTACCCATACGCCGTTTGCTCTGTAGTGCTTTGCGATTGCACCTGCGAGCTTGCCGCTGACATTCTTTGCGACCGTTTCGTATTTTCCGCTTTCTCCGATAATCATTACCGTGTAGGTTTTCATTTTTTGCTCCTTCGGGCTTGCTGCCCTTGCTTTGTTTACACCCATACAATACCGTATAAATCGGAAAGAGCCCAGCGAAACACCGCCAAAAATCGAAACTTTTTTAAAGAATTTTCAAGAATTTTGCACCAAAGAACCGCCCCTTTCGGACGGTTCTTTGCGACTGTTTTTAGTTAATTTTAAGGATAACTGCAGGTACTTGCTTGCGAACTTCTTCTCTCTTTTCCCAATCCCATTCTGTATAGTGCATAGGCACTAATTTCATACCATCCACCGCACATCCCCTTTTGCAGAATTCCCATAGGTCTTCGGTCAATCCGCTAAACGTTGAGCTGATGGTTATCACTTTGATTCCGTTAGCTCTGCAGGTGTTTACTATGTACTCTATATCGCTTTCCCATATAGTTTCATAGAAGTTCAGGTCGTCGCATCCTGCGGCTTTGCTGTGCCTGTATGCCCAGAACATCGTTCCGTTTATTCCCTTGTCCTTAAGGCTTGCTACTTTCTTTTCGATTGCGTCTTCGTACTGCTTGATGTCTTTCATTGTGTTCCTCCGTTTTATGCTATTGCAAGGTAGCCTTTGTTGTCCACCGTGTATCCGACTTTCACACCCTGGCGGTCTGCGAAGTAGATGAGGTTATCGATTGCCGTGCGGTAGTCTTTGACCGCTGCGGTGTACTTCACTTTCTTGTAGTGATTGTGATCCCTCACGAGTATTGCGAGTTTGCTTTCGCAGTATTCTTTCCATTCGTTTGTCTTGGTGTTTGTCTTTTTCATGGTGGTTGCCCCCTTTCTTTTTTGTAACACAACAATACCGTAAACAACCGAAAGAGCCCAGCGAAACACCGCCAAATACTGAAATTTTTTCAAAGAATTTTCAAGAATTTTTTGCGCCAAAAAACCGCCCTATCGGACGGTTCTTTTAATCTGCTTGTGTCTTAGCTTCCGAAGATAATCGTTCCCGTTTCGAGCTGTTCGCCATGATGCAGTATCTCGATTATGCTTGTTATCTTGTAGTACTCGTCCTCAGCATATTCGCTTAACTCATCCCACCATGCCGACCTAAGCACTTCACGTCTTCCTACCTCACCGACCGAGCCGAGCTTGCTGCTGTAGGCTTCGGGGTCGTAGGTCTTTGCCTCGGCATTAAAGGCGTCTTTAAGTTTGAGCCATAATGCATGCGCCTTGCGGTAGGTTTCGGGGTTGGTTTCTTTCGTTAATTCGGCTATTGAACACACCATATGCCTTGACCATTTTATTGGGGTGTTGATATTAGCAATCACCTCGTCTGCTGTTTCCCACTCGTAATTGTATGCCTTTGCAGTTACTTTTTTCTTTGCCATTTTGTTTCTCCTTTCGGGCGGTTGCCCTTTCTTTTTTGTAACACAACAATACCGTAACCGTCCGAAAGAGCCCAGCGAAACACGCCCCAAACACCGAAAAATTTTAAGAAATTATCAACAAAAAAACCGCCCGGCGGACGGCTTTTCTGTATTCCTGTCAGGCTGCTTTACGGTCGATTTCAATTAACGTTTCAAGCATGCAGAAGATGCGAGTATCGCCCGTTTCATTGGCGATTATCGTCTCATTAATGAGGAAGGTTTTAATCGCTTGGGAATTGTGAGTTACCCCGCCATCGATGTCTGCAATTAACTCTGCCTTCATCTGCTTGTCTGCGTTGTTCGGCTCGACATCTCTGATGTACGTTTTCAATACTTCACGAATCTCTGCCGCATCCATCTCTTCAATTGCTTTGCTAACCATAACTGTTTCCTTTGACCTTGTTATTTTTGGTGCGAGGTCGGTCATCCCTTGCATTGTACGGCAATCATACCGTAAACGGCAGAAAGAGCCCAGCGAAAAACCGTCCAAAAACGAAGAAAATTCAAATAAAAAACCGCCTTTTCAGACGGTTCGTTTTTATTGCTTTTTCAGCTTTGCAAGCAGCTCTGATATCTTCGCCCATTGCGATTTGGAATATAAGTCCTTTTGCGGTATGCTGTCTATTTTGTAGCCTTCGTATAAGATATCATAGACCGCACCTCCTGTGGCTTTTATGGCGACCGTATCCATTGATTTACGTACCGCTATTATATCCACCGCCGCATCCATGGCTATTGTAAGACTTTTTATAATGTTGCTCTTTTGCGCCTTTACCGTTATTCGTCGGTTCACGTGCGCCGTTTCGCCTATCTTATATTCAACCATTCAATTGTCCTCACTTATGCTTTACTGCTCTTTCCAGCATTTCTATCAACGCAACGTGTATTATTGGGGGTTGTCTAAGGGTGTCCAGGTCTTCGTTCATCATGAATACCCCGACGCCCTTAGCAACCAGCTGGCGAAGCACATTGATTGTCGCCTCCAAATCCCTATTGAATTTGGCAAGGCATTTCACGGCTATATAATCTATTTTTCCGCTGAGCGCATCGTCTATCATGCGTCGATATTCGGGGCGGTTGTTATCCCGCCCGCTCTTACCGATGTCCGTGTATATTTCTGTCGGCTCATATCCGAACAGTTGCTTGAACCTCGCCACTTGATTTTCTTGTTCCTTTTCCTCATCGGATAGCCTTGCTACTCGGCAGTATAAAACCGCTTTCTTTATTTCCATATTCCTTCTCCTATTCACTCAAATCGATGTTGATTGTTATCGTCTTTGTTTCCGTGAAGAGTGTATCTATCGACTGTACCTCGCAGTAGAGGTACTGATATGGAACATCATCCGCCGTTCCCTTGTACAGCTCTTCGCCCGAATTCAAGTCGAAGAGAACGATTTCCTGGTCGGACGTTTCGGTGAATATACTCGTCAACTCATCTACTGTCATCTTAGTTATCCCCCAGCGTGTTCTGCATAAATTCAATTGTAGCTTTGAATGCTGCCGCCACCGTCATCCCATCGGCGATACGTTCGTCCATATAATTCTTTATTGCTTCGGTTGCGCCTTGTTCATCGTATTCCTCGGTTTCGACCATAAAGGCTACGAGGTCGGCATGAGTCTTGATTTCTTTCGGTTCGCTATTATCAAGTGGCTTTGAGTCCATAAGTGCATAACTGATATGGTTTATGGCTGCCCTTTCTGCATCGTGCCTCGGTGTTAGATAGCCGTTTGTGAATGCCTCTCGCCATTTTCTTACTTCGCACTTTGCGAACTCATCGGCGATAATTTCAGGAGCGTGTCCCACATCGCCGAGTATCCTTGCTTTTACCTCTTCAACCTTTGCATCGTATATCGCATTTGATTCTGCGCTATTGTTGCTGTGGAAGCCGTCGCTGTAGTTTCTCAGTGTCTTGAAGATGTTTTTCTGTTTTGCCATTTTGTTTCTCCTTTCGGGCTGACCGCCCTTTGTTTTTGTAACACAACAATACCGTAACATCTCGAAAGAGCCCAGCGAAACACCGCCAAAAACGAAACTTTTTTCAAGGAATTTTCAATAAAAAAACCGCCCAGCGGACGGCTTTTTTATCTCTTTTTTCTTAGAGGTTTTATCATTTTATGCGTTACCCTCAGCAGGCAATTGTTCCATCGCAGATAGACATATCGACTATTGCTCTTTGCCACCTCAAGCTGCGTGCCTTTCGGTATAGGTTTTGCATCGTATATTTCAAAATCTTCAAGCAGTTCGGCGAACCGCATTTCTACAATTTTTTTCGGCACTCGATCACCTCTCTTCTTTGCAAATTCTGCACGGCTGGTCAATCCCTTCGTAATTACTCGAACATCCCGAGCGAATTATCTGATAGTTGCCCTTAGCATTTTTCAGCCCGACCGCATTGCCTATCCAGCCACCGCATTTGGGACAAGTAAATTTCAGCATCTTGCACCCAGCTTTTATTTCCGCATCGATTAGTCCGTCTGTGGTTTCACTAACCTTTACGTGTTCCACCTCAACTATGCCATCTATTAATTCAAGCCGTTCCATATCGTACCTCCTTACTTAATGTCAAAGTCTTCGACCGAGATGTACAGCTTGTATTTGGTCAACTTATTTCTTTCGATGTACTTTTTAGCCGCCTGTTCGCTTTGCAGCCCTATGATTTCTTCGTAAGGACTGTTCTCGTCTTTCTTATACATAATAACTGCTGGATAACCTTTCTTCAGCATCGATTTGTATGTCTTTTCCCTGTCCATTAGTTCCAGCAGTTCCCCCATAAACATTTCCGCATCAGTGTCTAAGTTAGCATAATCGCCTTCCAGCGGAAATCGTTCATAGTACTGCTTGACCGCCGCATCCAGGATTGGCTGATACTCTTCTCTGCCATTTCTTCCGTCATAAAAGTCGATGTCCGCCATACTACCGTCGCCGTTGTCGTTATACCATGCGACCTTTTTGTTCCCATACCACAAGTCGCCTTGGTTGCCTTCCCAATCCCTGCCTTGGAACGTCCTTCTGTTCTTGAGTTTGAATCCGAATAAACTTGCCATTTTTATCTCCTTTCGGGCTGGCCGCCCTTTACTCATTTTGTAAGCATACAATACCGTAAACAACTGGACGAGCCCAGCGAAACACCGCCCAAACCCGAAACTTTTTTTATTTATTTTACCAGGTCTTTGACCGTTGCATCCTTTGACACATGCAAGTCCCTTTCAAGTTTGAATCGGTGTCCGAATATTGCTATTTCCATGTTCTCTAAATCTGACAGCATTAAATAGCACCATTCCCACTCAGTCATGTGGCAATAGCCGAACAGCAACCAATCTCCATCTTCTTGTTTTTGCGCCTCGGTGATTAACCATGTGCCTCTTCCGTATGGATTAAATATCTTGACAAGTACCTGTGCGCTTAGCCCCTTCTTTTCCTGCGAGTATATCGGAAAGTTTTTTGCTCTTTTCTCCAACTCTTTCGTCCAAAGTTTCATTGTCACTCTTCTCCTTTCGCTCTGATTATAATTCCGCCGCTATTGTTTTTAATGCATCTTCGATTGCATTGTAGCTTACTGCGTCAAAGGGTATGAGGACAGTTTTTCCGAGGAACTTAATCTCGAAGTTCTCATCATACAGCTTAAGCATTTCTGTAGCAGATGCTCGGCTTATGCTTTTATCCAAATCCTTTATAAACTCTGTAATCTGGGTTTTCGCATCGGGTTCGTTTGCCATTTTGTTTCTCCTTTTGGGCGAGCTGCCCTTGCTTATTTTGTAAGCCAACAATACCGTAATCGGCTGAAAGAGCCCAGCGAAATTGCTCTGAAAAACGAAGAAAAAGAAACAAAAGAAAACGCAGAAAACCCTTGCAAAAGACTTGCAAACAACCAAACATTACGCTAATATACAACCATAAATCAAGCATATATAGGGGTGTAGCAATGGAGAATAACTTTATGGGTTTCGATGATTTCATTTATGTGGTTAAGGTAACCGAGGACGGCGAAGAGTTTACCTACGAATACGGCAATCCCAAGCACGCCCTCATTCAGCTGGAAACCGAACCGAGCGGCAAGCTGTTTAAGTATAACACCTCAACCAAGGAAGAATTTGAGGTTAAAGGCGACGAATTGCAAGCATTGACCGCACAATATATGGCGGTCAACGGCATTCAGTCGTAAATCTCGACGCCGTCACGGATGTGGCGGATTTCCGCCTCGGGGCAGAGTTCACGGTATCTGCGAACTATAACATCGCAGTATTTCGGTTCAAGCTCGATCGCACAGCATTTGCGGTTGAGCTGCTCGGATGCGATGAGTGTTGACCCACTACCGCCAAACGGCTCGAAGACCGTATCCCCTTCACGACTGCTGTTATAGATGAGCTTGGCACATAGTGTAATAGGTTTCATTGTCGGGTGGTCCGGGGACTTGCTCGGCTTGTTATCCTCGATTACCGTGGACGGTAAGTCGAGGATTTTTTCTACCAGCTCAACAAGTTCCGCCTTGTTCATCTTACGCAGATTTTCCGTCAAGCCCTCTAAAGCCGTAGATATGGTGCGGTCATCGATGAAATAGTGTCCTGCTCCTTCCTTCCATCCGTACAGTATCGGTTCGTGTTTCCATTGGTAGTCCTGACGCCCCAAAGTGAAGTGATTCTTTAACCATACCAGGGTCTGCGAGTATTTGAACCCAGCATCCGTCATTGCCTTCGTAAAGTTCACCGTTTCCTTCGTGCTGTGGAAAACATAAACGGGCGCACCTTTTTTCAGTCCGCTTTCAGCCGCTTTATAGAATGCCAAGAGAAATTGATAGAACTCGTCGTCTGAGAGATTGTCATTTGCTATCGTGCTTTCCGTTCTCGTATTCGAGCGGTGTTTCCCTGCGATACTTGCGCCGTAATCCACGTTATATGGAGGATCGGTCACCATGATGTCCGCTGGCTTTCCATCCAGCACACGGTTCACATCGTCCTTTTGCGTGCTGTCGCCGCATAACAGTCGATGCTGACCTATCAGCCACAAGTCGCCCGTTTTGGTCTTAGGCTCGGTTGTTTCGTTTAGGGCGGACTCGGTATCGAAATCATCTTCGTGGACATTTTCCATGGAGCCGCTGCCGAACAGTTCTTGTGCTTCTGCAAGGTCAAAGCCCGTAAGAGTTATATCGTATCCGCTACCGTCCAAGTCTTTTAAGAGGTTTGTCAAAAGGTCGGTATCCCACTCACCGCTGATTTTGTTCAGGGCGATATTTAATGCTTTTTCTTTGCTCTCGTCCAGGTCGACCACGACGCAGTCCACCTCGGTGAATCCAAGGTCTTTCATGACTTTCAGTCTTTGGTGTCCGCCGACAACCACGCCTGTACGCTTGTTCCAAATAACTGGCTCAACATATCCGAATTCCTGGATACTGCGTTTGAGCTTTTCGTATTCGGCGTCACCAGGTTTAAGGTCTTTTCTCGGATTGTAAGTGGCGGCTTTTAGTTCCGAAACATCTCTCTTTTCTATCTGCATTTATATCCTCCAAAATAAAAAGACCATCGCTGGTCTTTTCTGTTTTTTATTTGTTTTGTTAAAGAAAATCCGCACCCCTTCGGTGCGGATTTTTCGGTTTATTTAGTCTTCGTCATCTTCGTCGTATTCTTCATCGTCATCATCATAGTCATCATAGTAGCCATACTCTTCGTCGTCTTCGTCTTCCTCGTAGTCGCCTGTGTTTATGTAGATGTATTCGCCATTATCGAATTTGATTTCGATGACACCGTCTTCCGCATTGAATGTCGCTTTCTTTGCTTCGATAAATTGTCCGCATCTTGCGATTTCATTGACATCTTTACTCTCGCACAGTTCATAGGGCAGGATTCCGATGTTCCCTGCATCTACCCCATATCGGTGTCCGTTTTGGTCTTCATATACACCGTCTCCGTACTTCGTTCCGCCGATGGCGAACTTATGTCCGTGGAGTTCATGTTCGCCCTCGAAGTCCTCGAAATCGTTGCTCCAGTCCCCATAATAATCTTTGTCCGTCATTTGGTAGCATACATCGCCTACATAGAACCCTTTTTCGCTTGTTACTTCTGCCTCTACTTTCATATCTGTTGCCATTATTATCTCCTTTCGGGCTGGCTGCCCTTTGCTTATTTTGTAAACAAACAATACCGTAAACAATGGAAAGAGCCCAGCGAAACAACCCCAAATATTGAAACTTTTTCAAAGAATTTTCAAATAAAAAACCGCCTGGAATTACCAAACGGTTCTGTTAGTTGCTCTATTATTTATTCAGTAAGTTTTTCGCACAAGTATCATGCAAACTATGTAATTTACTTATTAACGGATCGCCTCCAGCAGCCACATAGTAAAATGTGTTATGTGTAATCGAAGCCATTTCCATACCAAAACGCCCTTTCAAAGTTGCGATAATCGAACAATTAAAATCCATGAATTCAGCTTGGGCATCTATAATTTGGGTCGCAACACTACTTAGCTCTCTGCAATAATCCTGTAGCTCGTTTGAATAACCTCTTAAATCTTCATATTGCTCAGCCCTATTTAATAGTGCAGTCGCCTTTGAAATCAGGTCGCTGTCTGGAATATAAACGGCATAATTGCTATCAAAAGTCGCCGTGTATTTCCATATCTTTCCGTCAAAGCTATGCGGTCTTATTCCGCAGATTTGATGAGTTTTAATTAACTGGTTTAATTCCTCATCCATTTGCGGATTCCAATCGGAAAGACTTGATATATCGAAAACATCGCCATCTTTTTGTTTTTTTATCAATTCACCTACTTGCAATAAGAGTTGGTTCATCGTACACCTCAGTCTTCAAACTTAATAGCAGAAAAATCTCTTGCCAGATGCAGCACCGTTGTGGCAATCACCGAGTCACCGTCTACATAGTAAATCGTAGCATACGAATACGTGATTATGTACCGATACTTGACTTCGATGTGAATCTTATTGCTCAACTTGTTGCCACTCTCGGGGAAGTCAATCAAACGTTCCATATCATGCAAAATTTGAGCTACCACCTTATCGGCTTGCTCTGGGCTATCCTCAGCGATGCTTGCTTTTATGTCAACCAAATCATCATAAACTTGGGGGTTGATTTTTAACACTTTCATTTGTCACATCCCAAGTTTCTTTTTTAATTCCGACATATCCAAGTAAGATTCGCCGTTCTCTATTCTCTGCTCCGCCTTGACGATTTTGCTCATAAGGCGCATTTCTGCCATTATCGTCTCATATTGTTCCGCATCCATAATGACATATCTTCCGCGTCCGTTCTTTGTTAAAAAAACGGGCGAATCAGCTTGACAGTCTCTAAGAACCGTATTGTAATTCCGTAAATCCGAAATAGGTTTAATGTTCATCATTGTGCCTCCATTACTACATTATATTCTTGCTGTAATTATTGTAGCACAATTTTACGAAAAATACAACAGCATTTTGGAACTTTTTCGGGATTTTTTATAAAATAATTATCCCACGATCGTTATACACACTATCTGTCGTCCCTTTGTTTCGAATTGCACGGTCTAATGCCATAACAAGTGCCACCGCACCGTCTATTCGCTCGGTGGATTTCTCTTTGTCCATCTTGACATTCCCGGCTGGGTCTGTTCTGACGAATACATTGTCCATCATCCACCGCAAGGGTACATTCCCACCGTGCGCTATTTTCTGTTCAAGTACAAGTTTCATCAGCTCTTTCGTCGGCGGACTCATATCCTTGAAACCTTGACCAAAAGGCACGACCGTGAACCCCATTCCTTCAAGGTTCTGCGTCATTTGAACAGCGCCCCAGCGGTCGAATGCTATTTCCTTTATGTTGTACTTTGTGCCGAGGTCTTCTATAAAGTTCTCAATGTATCCATAGTGAATCACGTTGCCCTCGGTGGTTATAACTTGCCCTCTCGCTTGCCATACATCATAGGGAACGTGGTCGCGTCGTACTCGTAATTCTATCGTGTCTTCGGGTATCCAAAAGAACGGCAAAATTATGTATTTATCCTCATCGTTTATGGGAGGGAATACAAGGACAAATGCGGTCACGTCCGTGCTGCTGGAAAGGTCAAGTCCGCCATAGCATTCTCTCCCCTTGAGCTTTTCTGCGTCCACCTCAAAATCGCATTTATCCCAAGCGTCCATCGGCATCCAGCGGACGCTCTGCTTTACCCATTGATTTAAGCGGAGCTGTCGGAACAAATTCTCTTCCGCCGGGTTGTCTTTCGCTGACTCGTAGGCGGTACGCAGTTTATCGATATCGACCGTAATGCCGAGCGAGGGATTGGCTTTGTGCCATACCTTTTCATCGCCCCAGTCATCATCGTCTTCCGCCCCATAAATTACGGGATAGAACGAGCGGTCATGCTTGCGCCCTTCGAGTATGTCCTTTGCTTTTTGATGCACTTCCCAGCAGATTGAATTTCGATCAGTTCCCGCCGTTGTTATGAGGAAGAACAGCGGTTGCTTTCGAGCATCGCCCGAGCCGTGAGTCATTACGTCGTACAAGGCTCGGTTCGGCTGCGCATGCAACTCATCGAATACAACGCCGTGGACATTTAGTCCATGCTTTGTATAGCTTTCCGCCGACAGCACCTGGTAGAATGAATTGAGTGGTTGGTACACGAGTCGTTTTTGGCTCATTATCGGCTTGATGCGCTTTTTGAGTGCCGGGCATTGCTCTACCATATTGCAAGCCACATCGAATACAATGCTTGCTTGCTGGCGGTCGGCTGCACAACCATACACCTCTGCGCCCCATTCACTGTCGCCAGCCAATAGGTACAGGGCAACGGCGGCGGCTATTTCCGACTTGCCCTGTTTTTTAGGTATCTCTACATAGGCAGTAGTGAATTGCCTATAACCGTTATCTTTTACTGTTCCGAATACATCTCGGATTATTTTATCTTGCCAAGGCAAGAGTTCAAAAGGAACACCGTGCCAAGTGCCTTTTGTATGTTTTAGCGAATTAATAAAGGCAACGGCACGGTCTGCAAGCTGTTTGTTATATGCCATTGCCCCTCCGTTATGAAAGAAAAAAACGGCTTGCGCCGTTTTCTTTGTTTGTTATTTTATGATTCCGTATTTATCGTCTACATAATAGCTACCAGTGAAGCAGTTAAAAATTGCCGTGCATTTCGTTCCTTTGTAGTCCACTATGTATGTGGTCTGCGGCTTGCTTTCGTCTTTGCTGAGGACGGTTACTTCGTCCATCCCTCCGTCTAAGCTGTGAATGTGTGCCTGTGTCTTGAATGGTTGCATATGATTCTCCTTCGGGCTTGCTGCCCTCTTTTTATTTTGTAACCAAACAATACCGTAAACGACGGAAAGAGCCCAGCGAAACAGGCTCAAATCCTCAAACTTTTTTAATATTATTTTATTATTTTTTCGGGTATCCTACCCCTTTGAAATTCTTTTCCCCAGCGATAACAGCTTGCCTTTCGGCGTCCGTTGCTGCCTTATATTCGGGGAGCTTTTGCTCTTTCTCTTTACATTTCATGCAGATGCAGTCCGTGTTAAACATAGACATCGTGCGTCCGCCTGTTAACTCTCCGCCACAGCGGTCGCAGTACTTTTGACTGAAAAACTTATCCATTAATACACCCCATCGTCATCTATGAGATTGACCTTTTTTCTGATTGCGGCAAGGGCATCTGTGTACGTTCCTTGCTTTACCTTTTCCCATAGTTCTTTGAACTCTATCGGATCGGTTATTACCTCACTAACCCTTGCCATTATGTAGAAGATGTTTCCGCTTTCGCCGTTGCCTTCAAAGTGAACTATCGGTCTTCCTTCGAATGCTTTCTTCTGCTCGTACTCCTCATCGGTGATTAGGTGTATTAGTGCATTTCTTTGAGCTGCTGGCTTTTTGATGCCCTCTTTGTTGAACATGCCTTTCTCGCCCTCTACTCGGATGTTTCCAGCTTTTGTGATTTCGGTTATCACGCTTGCTCGTTCCGCCCATAAGGTCTTAACCACGACCTTATCGCCTACCTTGAATTCCATATGTTTACCTCCGTTGGTTTTTGTAAACACATCATACCGTAACAATTCCAAAGAGCCCAGCGAAACAGCCCACAAAAGTCAAAAGAACTGACAACAATTTGTCAGTTCTTTCTTCATCTTTATGTAGGATTAAAAGTATTCTATGCTGTCCAAGAATGCCTTAACGTTGGGCAATTTAAGGACATCATAAATTGTCAGCCCAAGTTTCTTCCCCTTTTGCCTTGATAACTGAATGGTTACCGATACTTGGTTTTGGTTGATACTGTTTTCGGGGAAATCGTATCGTTCATCATAAATGAAACTTACTTTCCCTCCCGTATAGAATGCGCCAAGTGCTGTTCCTTTTCCCCTTGTTACGGGGAAAAACTCCTCTTTTGGTTTCAGTTCATTGTTCTCCATAAACTCTTCCATTGCTTCCCTGGCTGTCACCTCTGCCTTCTCAAACTCAATGTTAATGTAGACGATTCCGCCCTTTACTATTTGATTTTTCGAAACAAACTCCAGTGTATGATATCCACCGCCGGGCGACCTCAAATCGAGTGTAAAGTCTTCGGGCAAGGCAAACGACATGTTTGATGCTATTAGTTTTCCGTTTTTGACTTTAAGCATTGTTTATTCTCCGTTTTCGATAAAATCAGCCAGCTTTCGATATTCTTTCTCTTTCTGTGATTTTATCATTCTGATATAATTAATACAATCATTTCTTTCTCCGCCGACAAGCCTTATTGCGGCGGAGTTTTTCTATTGCGGTTTGGCCTTATGCAACCTCCTCTACTTTAAGTTGGAATATCTGACCGTTTTCCATCTTCATCAATATTCCTTTTGAGTTCTTTGCAAAGGTGCCGCAGAAATAATCTTCTAATAACGGATATATCTGCATTGCCAAGTCCAGCGGAAGGATTTTTGCCTCCCGTACAGTGTCGCTCATTTCTTCAGTTTCTTCTTCGGTGGGTTTGTTAGGATTCAGTTCCATAACCTTTCAACTCCAATTAATGTTTTCACTTTTGCGCGCTTTTAGTGTACCTCTATTATACTCTCCCGTTGGGGCTGGTTGCAACAAAAAACTGCCGAAATGGGAGAGAATAAATTGTAGAAAAAGGAGTGTTTTATGGATAATTTGTCGAAATTCTCGGAAGTACTTGATTCGCTCATGTTTGAGCGGGAATTGAACGCAACGCAGTTGGCGACCGCTATCGGTATCGACCCGACTAACATAATGCGCTATTTACGTTGTGTCCGTACTCCTTCTGTTGAAAACTTAGTTAAGCTGGCGGATTATTTTGGATGCACTACAGACTTTCTTTTAGGTAGAGAGCCTGAGAATTACCCCACTACTTTTTATCCGCTTCCGCCGTTTTCAGAACAGTTAAAGGTTTTGAAAGAGCATTTCAACTGTCCTTGGTGGCAGATTTATAAAACTGCACATATTACAAGCTCTCGGTTTTATGAATGGAAGAACGGAACTTTCTCACCAAAACTTGACAATATCATTTTGCTTGCCGATGGATTTGGCTGCACCGTTGATTTTGTTATCGGGAGAACGAAACTCTAAACCCCGGATTTTATTTTTCTTTTTATACGTTTTATTCGCCGTGATATGGAGGATTGCTGTACCCCCATCATTGCGGCGATTTCTCTTTGCTTGTAACCTGTAATAACGGCAAGCATTATTTCTTTATCTTTCTCGGGGAGCTTGTCGATAGCTTCTCTCAGCAGTATCCTGTTATTGCCTTCGCTGAAGTCTTCGGCATCGCTCTGAATTACATCGGCATAGCAAATCCGATTGCCTTCATTGTCCTCGCCGATTGGCGTGTACAGCGATACTTCTTTGTGCCAATGCTTATTAAGTTTGCGTATGTACATCAGCATTGCGTTGCGGATACATAGCCCGGCATAAGTACAGAATTGAAATCCCTTGGTTTCGTCGAAAGTATCAGCGGCTTTGATGAGCCCCAGCATCCCCTCGGACACGATATCGTCCTTATTGTTTTTTACGATATCGGTCTTCGACAATTGCTCGTATAAATAATAAACAAGACGCTGATTATCAAGTATCAGCCTATCACGCTTTGATTGCTCCATTTAACGCCTCCGTCTTATCGGTATTCTCCCAAGCAAGGAAGTCTTTGCCGAAATGTCCGCCGACAGCGGTCTGAGAAAATACGGGGCGACGAAGATCGAGTTTCTCAATTGTTCCTACGACCGACAGGTCAAAAACCTTCTCCACCGCCTTTGCGATGAGCCGTTCATTGACCGTCGACGTGTAAAAAGTGTTTACGTCAATTGCCGTGGGTCTGGGTACACCGATTGCATAGGAGAGTGCAACTTCGCATTTTTCGGCAAGCCCGGCGGCAACGATATTCTTTGCAATGTACCGTGCGAAGTAAGCACCGCTACGGTCTACCTTGCTGGCATCTTTACCGCTCAATGCACCACCGCCGTGATGAGCAATTCCGCCGTAGGTATCCACCATCAGTTTGCGTCCCGTAAGACCCGTATCCGCTTCGAATCCGCCGATAACAAAGCGACCCGACGGATTGATAAGGATTTCCGTATCCGTAAGGTCATATTCTTTCAGCTCTTTGCCTATCACCTTTTCTCTGATTTCTGCAGTCAGCTCTGCGAGGTCTTTTCTCTCGTCATGCTGTGCCGAAATTACGACTGAGGTTATCTTGTCGAACCTGTCGCCACGGTACTGAATTGAAACCTGACTTTTTCCGTCCGGGCGAAGACCCGTGATGATATTGTTTCGCCTGCATTCCTCAAGGCGGTTGGTTAAACGGTGCGCAAGCTCAACGGGCAACGGCATAAAGTTGAGAGTTTCGTCCGTCGCATAACCGTACACGATGCCTTGGTCGCCTGCACCCTGTTCTTCTCCGTCCACCGCTGCGGCAATATCTGTACTCTGCTTATGAATGCGGATTTCCACCTCGATACTGCTGGGGTCATAGCCAACTTGCGCTATTACCGACCGTGCGATGTATTCGTAGTCCACCTCGGCGGTGGTCGTTATCTCTCCGCTAATAAAGCACTTATTATTTGCCAGCATTACCTCGCAAGCAACTCTGCTGTTTTCGTCCTGTTCCAAGCACTCATCGAGAATGCTGTCCGCAATAAGGTCTGCAAGTTTATCGGGGTGTCCGCACGTTACGGATTCCGCCGTGTATGTTCTGATTGTCATTTTGTTGTCCTCCGTCATTTCCCATTTGAATGTTCTGCCTATCGGCACTTTTGCCGTCGACTCCATTTGGAATCGCTTTTCATAGTCCAATACCGTATGACCGTCCGCCTTAAATGACACGGGACTGTCTTTATCCCATTTCAATAGTAGCGCCCATAGGTCTGGATAGTTCTTACGTAGTTTGCGGAGCTGGTTGATGCCTTGGTTGTGACAAAACCAGCATCCGCCTCTTAATGTTTGCGTGTATATCGGTGAGAGCAAGTCGTTTGCCGCACACCAATCTCGGCACATTTTTTCCGTCCAATCGTATTCAACGAGCGGACTTCTTTTTGTTTCGGTGAGATTGTGAAAGCGTTTCGGTTCGTCCACCGCTATGCCGATGTACACGATTGCATTCTTCTGTACTTTTTCAAGCACGGATTGCTTGAGCCTGGAGTTGCACCAATTGCCTTTCTGCAACGGGAATCCGTAAATCTTTCCTGCGTTTCGGCTTTTCTTTCCTTTGCAGATATGATAGAACCCGTCCTCATAGGTTGTAGGCGCTGTTATATGCTCTACCCGTATTCCGTACTTTTCATAGATGATTGCATCCGCTTTTGCTTTGAATTCCATCATCGGCGGAAGATCCGCCGGGATGTCTTTCGTTGCCATAATCTCCACGTGAACTATTCGGTCGAGAGGCAAGTTGTTTCGGGATATAACTTCCAGCATCGCCAAACTGTCTTTGCCATAGCTGATGCTTGCAATATAATCCATTTACACCTCCTCACAACGCCACTTCGCTTATCCGTTTCAAGGACAGGTCAAAGTACTGCTGTTCCATTTCTATCCCGATAAACTCACGGTTGAGCTTGCAACTTGCCACACCCGTGGTGCCGCTACCCATACAGCAGTCCAACACCGTGTCGCCCTCGTCCGTGTACGTTTTTATGAGGTATTCGCATAAAGCAACGGGTTTCTGTGTCGGGTGCAATCCTTTCTCTGATTTAAATTCGAGAATGCTCGTCGGATAGCGAGTGCCATTATTTACCGTGAGCGTCGATTTCTGCTTACCGTAGTTATTACTCGCTCGGCCGCTTTGCGCCGTGTATGCCTTGCCCTCTGTCATTTGCGGATGGTACTTGGGCAGGTTCTTATAAAACACGAGTATATTTTCATGGCGTTTGAGTGGCATCTTCTTTGCGTTAAGGTGTCCGCTTCCTTGTTTCTTTACCCATATCCACTCGTATTTCAGCATCTTCGGATTACTGCTGCCGAGCTGCTTATCGAATGGCGTTTGGGCGAACAGAACTATCACCCCATTGTCTTTTACTATGCGCTCAAATTCTGCCCAAAGTTTGTCAAGCGGAATTTGTGTATCCCACTTGTTTCGTGTCCTGCCATAAGGCAAGTCGCAGAGAACCATATCGACAGAATTAGGATTGAGCTTGGGCATAATCTCTAAACAGTCGCCTTGGTACAGTCTCATACTTCCCCCATAAATAAAGCCTTGAAGATGAACTCCAAGACCTGCACGACTATTCCGTTGCCCGCTTGCCGATACTGCTGTGTTGCGCTTACGTTTACGGCGGCGATTTTATCGATTTGTTCATCGTTCCAGCCCATAAGCCGCAAACACTCTCTCGGCGTGAGTTTACGGATTCGCACGTTCTCCGTTACGATGGCGTTTCCGTCACCGCATGTTAGAGTTTGCGCAATGCCTTTTCCAACACGACCGCGTTTTGTTTTACTGCTCGGGAATGTTATGTTTACATAATCCCCTTCCTCTGCTTTCTCGTAGCCTTGTTTTGTGGCGACTTTGATTTTTAAGTATGACTGCTGAGTCTGCCCCGCATTCGCTTGGAGGGCAGGCACAATGTCCGTTTCTCTCCGCTCTCTGGTCGCCGTACCGTCGCCAGCCTTATGCCCCCAATTGTTCGGTGCAAGCACTTTGACATCATCGGTTTCCAGCTTAAGTACAGCCGAGCTGCCCGACGGACAAGAGCATTGACCTGTAATTGTCGGCGCAATATCGGCGACTTCTTGTTTGTTATAAGCTACGAACATTTCAGGGATGTACCCTTTCTCTTCGATGAATTCTTTATAGCGCCGAGCCACGTATTCTTTTGACCCGCGTTTCTTCTCCATCACGAGATTGTCTTTCTGTACCGTGGTCAGCGAATTGCAGATTCCCTGTTCGTTGGCTTCCAGCCTCTGTTCCAGCGGTGCGCCCTTCGTTCTGTCTGACGGATTATCGGGGTTGCGTCCACGCATCGCAACAATCACGGGGTCTTCCTTGCCACCGCCGAGTACAAAGTTCTCTGCTATCTTCAGCTCAGTGTTGCCACCCTGTTGACAATGCACCGTAGGCGAGATGCCGTCGGGTTCATAAACACGACGGCTGATGTCATGCATCTTGTCCCATTTTCCCCCGACAACCTCTCCAACCTGAACGCATTGCGGGCCTTTGAAATCCCTCGCCAATATCGTGTAGGCAACATCATCGCCCTTCCTTATGCTGTCGCGTCGGGAGTTGAACGATGAATTGATTATACTGCGTATTGTGCTTTCCTTGAGGTAGTACTTTTCATCGACAACTTCGTCTATCATATCCCGTAAGCGAAGTTTGAGTTCTCGCTTTTCGGGAAACTTGAACGGCTTATGTTCTCCTCGGATAGAAACACAGAAGACACGCTCTCTGTTTTGCGGTATTCCAAAATCTTTGGCGTTCAGTATCTGCCAATAATTCGTGTACCCCAACGAAGACAAAAAATAAAGCCAACGGTCAAAGTCGGCTTTGAATTTCTTGCTCACTAGATTTTTGACGTTTTCCAAAAGCAAGTATTTCGGAAGATTTCCTTTTTCAGATGCGGTTATCAATAACCGCTCCACCTCAAAGAGCAAACCGCTCCTGGTGCCTTCCTTTATGCCTGCCCCCTTGCCTGCTACCGAGATATCCTGACAAGGGAACGAATATGTCCACAAGTCGGCATCGGGTAGTGATTTAATTTCTCGGATATCTCCGAAGTTCGTGACTTCGCCGTGCATAGCCTTGTAGCTTTGAATTGCGTACTTGTCAATTTCGGATATGCCGACTACCGTGTGCGGCACTCCGATATTCGTCAGAGCCTGGGTTTGGCTGCCTATGCCTGCGAATAATTCAATGAGCCGCAGCGGATTCTGTTCGGTGTATTCCCCCATCCATGTTCCTCCTTACCGCGTCCGTTAATTTTTGATTTTTACGAAAAACAAGGAAGTACGAGTGGTACTTCCTTGCATGTTTTTGATTTGTGTGCTTTGATGAGAGCAGTCGGTTGTATGCCACTAACACAAAAATGTCTTCGCAATACAGCCCGCTCTCGTTAGCCAAGTTGATTATGTAATTGTGCGATATATATTGTTTTCTGCTGGACACTTTGTCTTGGCACTTTATGATTGCAATGCCGTTCTCTTTAAGTATCCGCTTGATTTCAGCGATGCTTTGGCGGTAGTATTCAAACAGCTCTGGCTCTGTCGGGAATACGCCGAACCGTCGGGCGATGTGATTTCCCACGTCCGTTGCAAGCGACTGTCCTTTTGTGGCAAGGAACGGCGGGTCGAACATTACACAACTGCAACTGTTATTTTTGAGCGGTACTGCTCTACTGTCCGCCTTCACCGTGTCCGTTGTTTGTGGAGTAATATCGAACTTCAGCTTTGGCTGCGGAACTTCGCCACTCTTATAAAAGAAGCCTTTGCTATACGTTAGGTCGGCATCTATGCCGTTTGGCGCATACAGTCTGAGAATGTTCGATATGATTTCTTCTTGCCGATAGGATACGGAACTGATGATTCGTTCTTTCATGACCCACCCAGCAATTTTTCCATTATATCGTCATTCGGGTTCTTTTCGTCCCACTTTGTCAGCTTGCTTTCTCTGACTACAAGGTATATCTTGTTCCACACATCGTTAGTCTGTTTCAAATACTGCTGAGCCATGGCTACAAACGGAGACGGCATCGCCTTTCCGTTTGTAGGGTCTTTGACCAGCAAGCCGTGCTTGGTGTTCATCTCTTCGCATTCCAGCCACCGTGCTTTACAGAATGCGTACTCTTCCAAGTTGTATGGCAGTATGCCCGCCGTACAGCCTATGCCTTTCAACCAAGCATATACCGTCTTATAGATTTCCTTTGCCTTGGCTGATAAATAAGACGGGGGTTCGCTTGGCAACTCTATCCCTTCTGCGCTTAGGTTCACAACCTCAATCGGTCGCCTGCCCGGATTACCTTCGAGTATCTTTTGGGCGGCGGCTTTTTTCGGTCGCCCTGCGCCAGGGCGTCTTCCACCACTTGCCATATCTCCTCCGTTTTGATTTTTCTGATTTTTGATTATTTTGATTTTTCTGATAAAATCAAAAGGGCGGCGGTCGCCGTCCTTTTAACTACGTTAAAGTTTTGATTTAATTGATTTCCACGTTTGATTTTTGATTTTGCGAAAATTCGTGCGAAGTTGCGGCCCCGCTGTTAGGGAGAGAACCCTCAGAGATTCGCATCCCCCCTGCCCCTACGGGTGTGCGCCCTCAGCAGGGTAGAGGACATACACACCCTCCTCGACCTTGATGTTGTACCTGCCAGCGTACCGCCGAGCGACCTCGGCTGGGCAGTAGAAGTTGGTGACCGCATCCTCGCGTACCACCCTCCCGTTCTCGTCCTTCTTCAAGGCGAGAGTTTTATTGGCTTTATCTTCTCCCCACCTTAATTTGGCGCCGCTCAACCCCAGCCTTTTTACAGTTGCTCGGCTGATGTACACCATACCTTTTTCATAAATAATTACTTCGGATTTTCCCCAGCCTTTGGCGGATACTTCAAAGTCGAAATTATATTTTCCCATTTTTTTATTCCGCCTCTTTCGGGTCTTGTTCCAGCACCAGCAGTTCCCCAATTTTTTTCAGAAAATATTTGCCTGCATACCGTTTTGCTATCTGCATTTGGCAGCTGGTGGTGTCCTTTCTTTTTCCTCGTAAGGTTCTGCCTTGGCTTACCTTCTGCATTGCCAGCACGGTTTTGTCTTGGTTTTCTCCCCATAAAATATCCGTATCGGATATCCCGTAGGTTTCAATTGCCTGTCTGCTGAACCGTACCATTCCGTTCTGATAGATGGTTACATCTGCCGTTTTTTTATCGGCTGCCTTTAGCTTTTCAAAGGTGAATTCGTTCATATGTGTTTACTCCTTTGGGGTTGCCCCCGTTTTTGTAAACACAACATACCGTAAAAAGCTGATTGAGCCCAGCGAAACGCTGGGCAAACTTGAAACTTTTTACAACTTTTTCAAACAGCAACAGCGGACTTTCGTCCGCTGCTTAGCTTTTATTTATTTGCCCAATTTACCGTCATCGGACAGTATCACATATAAGATTCCGCCCTCGCTATTGTTAAAGGTTCTTCTGAGGGCAACCCTCATCTTTTTATAAATCTTATCCATTTCCTCTGCGCTTGCGTCCTCGTTTTTGGCTGACTCATATTCCCTTACCAGCTGTTCCTCTATTTCGCATTCGTCGGAGGGCATTCGGCTGTACTCTTCCAGGATGTTGACTACCGTATCTATATTCGGGTCGTCGTCTTCCATCTTGTAATATTCTTCTTCCAGTTCATCAAGAGCATTTTGCAGTTCTTCCTCTGCAAATTTAAAGTTTCTAATTGCTATTGCGCTTGAGGTGTTATTCAATTCTGCCATGGTGTTCTCCTTTCAGTCTTCGTAGGTTAATTCCTCGCCTCGGCTTGCTATCGCTCTTTGGCAGTTTCTGCATAAGTATCCGAGGTGGACTTCCTTTCTCATCTCGTCTATCGGCATCAGCTCTCCGCACCATTCGCAGAAGTCGTATTCTTCTCCGTCGGCATATACACTCGTTACTCTTATGGTTTCGCCTTCCTCATCGGCAGGTTCGGTGTATATGTCCACTCGGCTGTCGCCTCGAGCTGCCATAAAGCAGTAGTTGCCCTGGTGTTCGAGCGTTCCCTCGTCCAGCCCTAATAATTCAACCAGTCCTTTTCCGTCGTTCTTTACTATCTTATCCATTTTTACTCCTTTCGGGCGGTTGCCCTTGCTTGATTTTGTAATCAAACAATACCGTAATTATCCGAAAGAGCCCAGCGAAACAACCCCAAATATTGAAACTTTTTCAAAGATTATTTCCGCCCAAATCGGCTGCCTTCTTCAACCGACTTTCGGCTGTGACAACTCCAGCAGAGGCTTTGCAGGTTACTTGGTGCGAATTTATCACCGCCTTGCTTAATGGGAATTATATGGTCTACCATAGTGGCTTTTTTCCGTTTGCCCTCTTTTAGGCATTCCTCACAGAAGGGGCGCTGTTCAAGCTGCTTTTTTCGGGCATATAACCATTCGGGGGTTTTATAGAAATATTTTGTAAAATCATCTCGCCCGTACTGGTTATACTGCTTATCCGTCAGTTTCTTATGTTCTTCACAATACTGCCCTTCAACCAGCCGAGGGCAGCCTGGATAACTGCACGGTCGTTTAGGTTTTCTTGGCATATCCGTCCTCCTGCTTTCTCTGTTATTATATCGGGCATTTGGTATAGTTTTGGCTTTTTTTGGTATAGCCGTGGCTCTTTTTATAAACCCGACAAGCAGTTGGCGATCATATCAAGCGCATCATCTCTTCTTTTAGTTACAGCTACACGGCTCATATACATCCGTTTCGCTAATTCCCTCAAGGAAATTTTACTCATATAGTGCAGTTGTATAATCGTGCTGTATTCCTCGGGAAGTGATTCCACACATTCGGTTATGGTTTTATAGACTATTACGGGAATGCAGTTTTCATCTCCTTGCTTACGGCGGAATTCCGCCACCGTCCGTTTATCTCCATAGTTTGCAAGATAGTCCTTAATTTCTGCCTTAGTCATTTAACCATTCCTCCACTTCTTTTTGGTGCTGTTCCTCTCTTACCCGTAAATCCCATACCCAGTCTGTTTCATCTTTCGGGGTTAGGGATGATTTCAGCCAATGGCGGATTAATCCGTCTTCTTCCATTTCTTCCGACCAGTCATCAGCTCGGCAGATGCCAGCCAATTCCCACATTTGCATTCTGCTGATTGCCTTGCCCTTGTAAAAGAACAGCATCAGCATTTCGTCTATTGTTTCGTCATAATATTTTGCCCGGATGTAGTAACCGATATTTCGCCCGCTTATATTGTCTATGTATCTTTCGCACTCGCCCTTCATATCCGCTCTCGGAATGGGCAGTCCGAATAGGCTCTCATAGTCAAATCGGGCTTCATCCGTTATGACGATTTTATTGATTACCGCATCCGCTGTCATATTACTCCTTTTCAAACGCTCTTATAATTTCTCGCACTTCTTCAACAGTCCGCACAACGGTCGCATATCCGCCTGCGTTTATAATTTGCTTAATTGTTACCGCCTGCAAAACCGTTGGCTTGTTTTTGCCGACCTTACATTCCAGCCCGATAAATCTGCCCTTATAACAGACAATCAAATCTGGAATTCCAGCTGTACCGTACATTCCGCCGTGTTCCTTCCAAAAGTAAAGGTTCGGCACGGATTTGAGGTATTCGCCTATTTTTCGTATTAAATCGCTTTCACGCATTTGTTCTCCTTAGAAACCACCATACACACCTTACAACCATACACAACTTACACTTTATTTGAAGAATGTAAGTGTGTATAAAATCTCTCTTCTAGATATCTCGTTTTTATAAGGCTTTTTGTGTATTTGTGTATGGTGTGTATGATGTATGGTTGTGTATGTACCATACATTAATCATCGGGGTCTTGCCCGAAAAGATATGCTTGCCTTCCGCCGCCGAACTTGCTTTTCTTATTGAAAGTATGAATGTTATTCTGTCCGCTGCGCTTTGTCGAATGCTCGATGCCGTTATAATACAGTTGCTCCTCAATATTCCGTAGCTCTTTGCCAAGCCCAACGGATGACCCTGCGTACGGTTTCCCTGTAACGTCGAATACTCTTTTGAGGAGATCGCCCGCCGTCCCTTTCCATCCTAGGGGGAAATCTTCGACAAGTTGTTTTATCGTTACCACGAGCGGATTGCTTTCGTACTCACGTTTTTTGCGCTTTTCTTCTTCGTCCTTTGCCGAGCCGACCATATTCCAACGGAATTTGTCTTCATCGAAATTGAGAACTATGTCCTGCTGTCGGATATCTCGACCCGTCATGAACAGCGTCGCATTTTCGTCCTGACGCTTTTTCTTGTAAATTATGAAGATAGTATCGCAGACGCCCATAATACCGTTGCTGCCCGATATCATATTGAACACGTCGTTCTCGTCCGCCATCTTCCTCAGATGGTGAATAAGGAAGATACACACCTTATGCTTGTCGGCGTAGTTTTTTAGCTCACTCAGTTCACGGTAGTCCGTGGCGTATGCTATTTCGTTTTTCTTCGCAGAACCCCTGACCTTCTGCAAGGTATCAATAATAATCAACTTGATGTCCGGGTGTTCTTCCAACTCTTCGTCAAGCTGCTGAATAAGGTTGCCGTCTAAGATTCCAGCGGTAACGCCCATATAAAAATTTGACGGTGCATCATCGCCATCGAGGAGTTTATTGAGTCGGTCTTTCAATCGATATAAACTATCTTCGAGTGCAAGGTACAGACATCCTGCTGTCTTTGTCGGATAATCCAAAAAATCTTTACCCTTGGTTATCGCCAAGCACATCTGCATTGACATCCAAGATTTACCAACCTTTGAGCTTGCGCATAAAATCGCCAAGCCCTGCGGTAACACGTTCGGTATCAACCATTGCGGCGGTTCGATATGCATATCTTGCAAGTCGCTTGCAATAATACTTCCGACACCACGCTTATAGATTTTCCGTACTTCTTTCTTTGCTGCTGTTACCGCCGATTGCAGTTTCTTCGGGTCTTCCATCAGCAGTTCGTTGGGGTCTTTTTTCTTGCCCGAAACGTTATAGACGATGAACGACACTTTGAGTTTTGTTAGTTCGTCGGCAAGCCCTTGCGATGCTTTCTGCCCAGGTTCGTCGTTATCCAAGCAAAGCACAAGCGGCGCATTCGGTTTTCTCGCCTTGACTTCCTTGATGAGCTTGTTCGTTCCGCCGACTCCGCAGAGCGACACCGCCGAGCCGCCGCTTTGACATATCGATAATGCGCACAACGGGCTCTCTACAATGAAGACAGGTTCACGGCTATTTCCCCACAAAGCTCTGCGATTGAAGAGCGGTTCTGCCCCAGCTTCCTCGGTGGTAGGTTTATAGAATTTCTTGTCGGCTATGCTCCGAGTCTGATAATATTTCAGCTCTGACGAATAAGGCAGCACAATTGCATGCCGTTTTACGTCATAACCCAAGCAGTATGTTTTTATTGTGGCGGCGGTCAGTCCGCGTCGTGAAAAATAATCCGTTTGCCCGACATCTCGTATACATTGCGTCAAATATTCCTTTATACTCTGGCGTTTGGGGCAATCGTCTATATCGATATGAAATGCATCCGCAAGAAACTTTGCGCCTTCGAGCGGTTCAACGTCCTTCATCTTTGCAGCGAACGCTATGACATCGCCCGTTTCACCGCATCCGAAGCAAGTGAAAATATTGTTCTTTCGGTCAACAGAAAATGACGGCGTCTTTTCACGGTGAAAAGGGCAATGACACTTATCTCTGCTGTTAAGTTGTAGCCCGAACAGCGAAACCGCCTCGGCTATTTTGACTTGGTCTTTGACCTTTTCGAAAATGTCCGTCATCCTTCCTCCATGCTCTCCGAGAAATATCGAATTAATATTCCTTTCATCTTTGCCATTTCTATTTCTGTCTTCATCCCTTCACTGATGCGAGTACCAAACACCCAAAGCTCGCTGCATATATCCAAGAGCTGCAAGCCCATATCCATACCCGCTCTTCTTTCGGCTTTGTTTTCGTCATCTAAGAATTGCGGAAATATAACGTGTGGCGCAATCGGCAGACAGCCTTGCTCGTATGCAAATCGTGAGTAGAGGTTTGCTTTGACAATATTCTTCTCATAGCTTCGCCTTAACGGTGAGCAGATATAAACGATTTTCCTTCCCATTGTTCCACCTGTTTCAGCAACATAGGGCGGCAGTCTTTACCACCGCCCCTTTGCCGATTATTTTTTATTCTTCGTCAAGCTCGGTAACTTTGGTCGCCATAGTCTTGACCTGTTCGCTCATAGGCAAGATGCTTGCCAGCTCCGCATCCGTAAGCTGTCTGTCCACAGCGAACACCGCCTGCGAGTAGTTGATACCGCCGCTGTTCTGTGCCTTCTTCAAAGTGAACTTGGTTACGACGGCGTTGGTTTTTTTGCCCTTCGAAAGCAAGCGCATCACGTACTTACTGAATTCGCCAAGGCTTCCCGTGGGTAACGACAAGAGAGTGGGCAATGCCTCGCCTTCTCTGAGCAGATAGATTCTGCGTTTCTGCTTGCAAGCCTTTGCTCCGTTCTTTCCGCTGCCGAACTTATTAAATTCGCATTCGGCGCACGTCTTGACCTCGCCCGTTTCTGCCTCGATACCTATTTTACCGTCCATCGAGCCGCAGTCAGGAGGATTGTTCCCGCCCGTATATTCTTCTTTGTAATAGCAGTTGATGGGGTGATGATAAAGAATTACCGCCTTGAATTCTTTGACGCTGTCGGGGCTGTCGGGGTCGTCGCCGGGGACTTCGTATGCGAGTCCGCCGCCCGCCGGGATTTTGATTCTCTCAAACGACGGTGTAAGTCCGTCGAGTTCCTCTGCAAGCAGGTCGCTGAAATTAATTCCCGAACCGTACTCCGCTACTGCGCTTTCTTCTCTTTTTGCTACTTCGTTTGCCATTTTTAATATCTCCTTGATTTTTTATTTTTTCTGTGATAAAATTCCTACAAATAACTTCATAGGAGGTGATGCCGAATGGGAGAACTCTTCTCCGCACTCATGTCCCCTTCCGTGCCTTGCCAAAGACACGTACAGCAAAGTTATTCGGGCAGGTTTCTGACCTGCTCTTTTTTATTACTTTTTGCTTTTTGCTACACGGATAGAGTTCTTTTCAGCTATCTTGATGAGTCCTTCCAACCAGTTCGGCAGGACGCCATCGTTTTCCGAAATAAGTTCTTTTATCGTTGCCGATAAAGTCTGGCTGTTAATCGTGAACAAATCCTCGAAACCGTTAGCTTTCATTGCTTCCCACAGCTCGCCTTTCTTGTCAGATTCGGGCGACGGGTACTCTGTTGTCACGAGTGAAAACGTTGTTCCGTTACGATTAAATGATGTCAATTCCTCGGTCGTCATGATTTCTATCATCTCGGTCATTACGCCGTCGATTTCTTCATTGACACCCTTGGTCTGCGCCTCCAAATCGCTCTTAACGAGTCGTAACTTTTTGAGCTTATCGGAGAGTTCCAACAATCTGTTATCCAAGTTATACCTCCCATTCTTTAATGCAGTTTTGATGTCAATTCCTTTTTTCAAGCGGCTCTCTACCGTACTTCTCGGCTGACCATATATTCGGCAAAGTTCTGTCAACGTGAACTCTTTGCCTTGAATTACATACTTCCGATTTCTGCGGGTATTTCGTTGCTGGCGGTTGGCTTGAATCCACTCACAATTCTCGGGGCAATAGTTTCCGTTACAATCTTTCCTTTCTATAGTCAAGCCGTCCTTGTATCCATTGGACATCGCCCAATAAAAGAACTGCTCAAAGCTGTCTTTCCAATCATCGCAAACGCTGACACCGCGTCCGCCGTAATACTGATAATCTTTGCTTTTGGGATTACTGCATCGCTGTTTCATATTCGCCCAGATGCGGTGCAAACGCATTTCCCCGGCGGGCATCGCCTTTTGCATTTTGCGATAACAACCGCAGCTCATTGTGTGTCCGTTGACGAGGTCCGTTCCCCGGACGACCGCCGTTCCCCCACACTCGCACTTGCAAGCCCACATCGATGCTGTGTTTTTTCCGTGGGGAGGCAACCTCTCGACAGCGGTCAGCCTTCCGAACAGCTTGCCTGTTAAATCATTGAAT
>CAJTRW010000017.1 GCA_910578765.1 uncultured Christensenella sp. | reverse complement strand
GGCTGTTTTAACGATAAGTATTAAACTCTTATTTAAATATTTTTCCTATATATTTATAATTTTACACGGTTTTTCATTGTCAAGGCAATCTCTTAACCAATTGTAATCGATTGCCTTTTTAAGCCCCAATTTATATGT
Source organism: uncultured Christensenella sp. (assembly GCA_910578765.1). Taxonomy (GTDB): domain Bacteria; phylum Bacillota; class Clostridia; order Christensenellales; family Borkfalkiaceae; genus Coproplasma. The sequence continues at coordinate 42,593 of CAJTRW010000017.1, read as the reverse complement.
ACAGTTGTTAGCACAATTTATATCCAGGTGATATCGCGGATGCATTTCCGCTTCTTCGTGTTCTTTATCGTCATCATAACGTAAATAGCCATATTCTGTTGATAGTAATTTAACAATTACTCCACTTAAAACAGTAAATACATCCTCATCAAGATTTTCATCGCGCAAAAATTGCTCAATATCTGATAATATAACTGAATTGTCGGGGTTTTTACTAATCTTATAAAATACACTGCTAATTATAGCTATATTTTTGCTATCAAACGCTATTGCGTGATCATAAATCAACACATTCCCATTTTCCATCAGTTTAGTAAAGAACGGCATTGTGATAGAAAAAATTTTATTTTCTAAAACATAAAATATTCTATTCATTTTGCCTACAACTATTTTCAGTTTTCCCTTTTCACTAGGTAACGGAGATTGCCATAACATATATTTAATAGTTTCCAGCAAAAGCGCTATGATATCAAATACGTTCCTTATGGGATTACTGATTTTTGTTTGCATTAACTCATCTATTTCAAATTCAATTTCTTTGTTAATCATAATTAGCGCATAATTTTTACAAAGGCTTCAATTGCGTCTCTAATTGAAGCACAGTCATTTTCGTCTTCTAAGAACATTTTTAAAGCCTTATGTATTTTAGCTCTATCTTCACCAGCAATTTTTAACGTATCCATAAGTTCATTTGCAATATCTTTTTGTGACTTTTTAATGTTAGCCTTTGATATAATAGCTGTACGTTTCTGCTCCTTCTCCTGCTCACTAGGTTCATTAACCGTTAATTCCCCATCCTGCAATATTTTAACAAGGTTTTTATTAATATTATTTATTAATTCCCCTTCATTCGTATCGCTGATTATGAAATATGACGAAATAAACGACCTTGTTAAAACCATATACATCGCATTTCGCACTCTCAGGTTAGCATTTAATTTATTTTTTGAAAGACAAATTATAAAAGGAAATTCTAGACCTTTTACATTATTAATATTGCTCGCAAAAAGCATATTCTCTATTTTACTCTTGCTTTCATATCCTTTATTAATTCGCCATTTAAAATTACTAAATATTAAAGACTCTAATCTATCTACTAATTTGTAGTTTGCCGAATCATCATCCAAAAATACTATACCAATATCATCTGGCATAATATTTGGATATTTCTTTTTGAGTTCTTTTATTATATTAATAATCTTTTGCTCATAATTATCAAAGTTGGCTTTTTCCAAATACATACTTGTTATACCGTCTGTATTTATGTCATCAAACCGACTTAAAGCTTGTCTTGAAAAAGTAAACCTATTATTCTGACGCGAAAACTCATAACCACACATTGCCCATTCTTCATCAGAGAGCCAACTGATATAATTGGATGGCGAGTCACTATCTAATATACCCATACCCATTGCATGCGCAAACATAAGAGTTTTAGGATCTGTTCTATAACATTTATTCAATAAATAGTCAGGGTTTGTTTCCTTTTCCGAAATATCAAAAATGTTTTGAAAAACATCCCCAGCAATATAAATCTGGTGTTTTGTAACCAAATTGCATAACTCAAAAAAGCTTTGCGGGAAATCCTGACTTTCATCTATAAGCATATAATCGAAACAAGGCTCAATAGACGGCTTGTTTTTTAATTCTTCAATAGCTTGTTGACAAACATAATCAAAAGACCTTTCATAAGAATAAGGTAAAAAAACAAGCTGATAGGTAGAACAAATATAGCTATAAACACCGCTCAATTTTTGATGGTTGGAACCCCAACTACTCATTACAAAAAGGGTATCATTCCACTTTATCTGCTCTTCAACTTTTAAGAAATCAAAAAATCCAGGGATTCTATCTTTCAGATTTTTAGCCAAAATTTTATTGTGGCACGTAAGCGCAATACGACAATTTTTTAAATCGGGATCGGTATATAGCTCTTTTAATTTCCGTAAAAGTAATTCCGTTTTTCCTGTACCAGCCAATCCTTGAATCTTAATGATTTTCTTATCTAATTTACTGAATATAAAATCAGTTTGCATTCCATCATATAAAATAATTCTTCTCTTTACGAAATCAAGCATATCAACAGGGACTTCTTTCCCCACTTTCGAAACGTCATTAATACTGCCCACAAGAAGTGATATCAACATTTGACTTATTCTCTTTAATTCGGGTACTACAATTAATGCGTCTTTAATAAACTTGTCATAACTATTTATATTTTTATAATTTTCTTGAACAATAATTTGAACCCAATCTCTTTTTCTGCCAATAGTCCCTTTATAATCGTACTTATCCGATATGTATCCCAAGTCATCAATAAAATCCTCACAAAAATCCTCAAACTTTCTATCGTTATCGCTAACATTTAAAATCATGATTTTATGATTAGGAATAAGAACTACCGCTACATCGTCATAATCGTATTTATAATTAGAACCTAATGCCCTATTTATAACGTAAACCTGAGTATGCTTATTTTTAGCATACTCTTCGAGGAATGACAAAAGAGGTTTATTTGCCTCGCTCTCCTCAATATTGTAATAAAAATTGGATTCCATTCTAACTCCTTGTGCTGAAATATTCCATTAGAAGTTTATCATACCATCAGTAAAAAAGCAACATTGCCACGCTTGATTTGTTATATTTTTGCCGTTATCGGCACGATTCTTGTTTTTAAGTTTTATTATTTTGATTTTTGAAAATCATTAAGCAAAATCCATTCATTTAAATACTTCATAGGGTATGGCAACACCGTAAAAGATTTATACTTGACAAATTCGACGCTCATTGTTTCCATAAGACTAGGCAACAAGTTTTTACTATTGTTTATCTTATCAACCTTATAAAGCAACGGTGCATGAGGAATATTAGTATTCATTCCATATCCCTTAATCCCGACATTGAAATAAGTTTCACCTTCGGTTTCAAACAAATTTATGTCAACTAACCCCGCAAGATTGGTCGCCCTTGACTCTTTGCTTCGGCTTACTAAAGTCATACCGAAAATCTCTTTGTTGGGAAGCGTAAACATATCGGTGCGAGAAAAAACGTTAATATTTCCATCAGTATCCGCCACAACCGTTTTTTCTTTGCCCTTGTTTTCTGAAAGTACTTTTGAGATTTCATTTATTCTCTTGTCCTCAAAAGGTTTAAAATCATTTAACTTAACAGAAAATTCAAATTCACCATTCGGGTGAACTATCATAAAATAGTGTCTACCGTCACTTTCCTTGCCAAATACCCAATCTTTATCAAACCCATAACTCTGCCATTCATCCAAAGAAAATGAATGCTTGAACAGAATGTCGTTCTTTATTGCTATTTCCTTAATAATAGTATTAATAATTGCTTCTTTATCGTCTAATATTTTATCAAGGCTGTCTTCAACGGTAACGCATTGTACTACCTCATTATGCTGTAATGTTGCATGCGGATCTTCATACCCGCCCTGCTCATAATACTCTTTATTGTGTATAAGAACAATGTTATTAGCTCCACTTTTGACTTTATCGGAGACCGTGCCGTTAATTCCCGTTCGCAGGGATAATCTTTCTACTAAATCCCTAAAATCATCTACATATTCGTTGCCTTTAGTCATATTGACAAAATTAAGCGGCTTCTCTCGGAGATCAGCTATGGCTTTCTCAATAAAAGCGTTCCCTTTTGTCGTACCTATTGACTGCGCCATATTAATCATTGCAAAATCAAGTTTGAACAAACCGTCAAATTTATTTTTTATAAGATCAAAAACGCAATAAATATAGTATACCTTGTTGTTATGTAATTCTTCAGATGAAATATTAAGGAATGATAACTCAGCCTTCCTGCCATTTAATGCGTGCTTTATATAAATGTTATCTTTTAATTCCGTTTGTAAGACTCTCTTTAAAGCATTGTTTTTATTAGACAACTCATACTTCGCATAATCTTTGACTTTTTTATTTTTGTTAAATTTAGAAAACAGTGCATAACTAACCGCTTCGCATATAAAATTCATTTCTGAATCTACATTCATACTCAAGGTCATGAATGATGCTCTGTCTTTACGCATCCATTTATTTGAGTATATATACAACTTGCCCGTGATATTATTAAACTTCAATTCATCATTTTCAAAATTGTTGAGCGAAAAAAGAAAAAGCCGGAATAAAACGTAGTCCTTAATATCAGTTGATTTAATCTTTTTGACGGAAAGCTTTTCATCTTCTATCTGCTCAACAAAATCATAAAGAGTTATGGAATTTTTCTTAAACATCACAAACAAACTGCGTCCACCGTCAAACGATACACTTTCGGCTTTTAGCGCAGTTACGGGCTTGTCTAAAATATATGCTCCGCCAGAAATATATTTATCTGTAGTCGTCACTGTAAAAAAGTCGTATTGGATATCGATAACTGAGTAATTAAACTTAACGTTAAGAGAATTAATTATAGCTTTCATCAACCGCCTCCTTGATTTTTGCCACTAATGCATCAATATTCTTGCGATCAAGTTTGTAAAGGCATGCGCCCTGTTTGCGAAAAATAGTTGAAACGGTAACGACGTTACCTAAGTCATGTATTAAGAACTCATCGGCAACCATATTTATTATGAATACTTTTTTACCATTGATTGCAGTCAGCTTATCTCTGCTTTTGGTAACCAACTGATTGCGATAATTCTCTGAATCAGCTTTGTCTGTCCAGTTTTTAAAATCAATATAAATATCCGGAGCCAGTTTCAGGCAAAAATCAAATTTTTCAAACTTAAACGGGTCTTCAATCTCATTTAACTTCAAGCCCCAATCCTCAAGCATAATCTGCCCTGCGACTTCTCCCAGAGCACCCTTATAAATATTTTGGAAAATTGACGGTAACAATACGCCGTCATTTTTATCAAAATCAACCGCAAATCCCTTTTCAATAAATCGCGCCTTTAATTCAGGGATACGCATTAATGCAGACAAGCGAGACGTTTCTGCACTTGCCTCCAAAGCTTTCCCTCCCGCTTTTGATTCATAATAGATGCCGGTACAATTATCGCCATCCACCGTGTAACAGAATTTATCTATTTTTTCGCCGTCCTGAGCGTACAAATAAAAGTCATCCAACGAATCTAACGAATACGTGTTTTTAACCTTTATTAAATCCTCATAAGATATTGTAGGATACCGCAGAACAAAATCTCTTATAGCTTTCCATTGGTTAACATCCTCGTCTCTCCACGACTGTTTATTTTCACTTAAAATGTTGCTTATCCTTGAAAGATTTCTTTCATTCGCATCAAGAGCTCGATTTATTTTTACCATTCTTTCATTGTTTTTGTCGGATTTCTTATTCTGCTTGATTAACTCCTCAAACTCTCTATTTAAAAATATGTCTTTTTCGGTTAAAAACGAAAAATCAATTTTATCGTATATATCAGAATCAACATAAATATTGACATTACATTGTTTGTCAGGTGTACGGCAAAGCCTGCCCACCGCCTGAATCAACGTCCTGACGTGATGGTTGTTGACAGAACTTGTATAATACACCTCTTTATGAAAATAAAGAGATTTGTGAGGGGCACTCCATTGTTTGAATGCAGATACTATATTCCCCATAATTTTTATAGGGGGAACACCTCCGTCCTTTTTCAATACTTCTTGCTGATAAATATATTTTATAAGGTTGGACTCTTCATTGAGATACTTTTCATGAACAAGTGCATTAGTCGGCATTTCAACGTAAATTGAATCAATGTCTTTGACCTCATCGTTATACTCATATTGCAAGTTTTGTCCCGAACCGGCAGTGTTGTAACAAGTAAATAACACTACCTTTTCACCAATTGACATTGACCTGAGATAATTCTCTTTTTGATTCTGGAAATCCTCGCCTTGCAAATAGTGAATTTCAGGCTTTCTTTCCCCACATTCTTCGGCAATTACAGCAATTACTTCTTCTGCCACATTGAGAGAGAATACGTGCCAGTCATCATTAATAAGAATATTTCTATTAGTCATAACTAACAAAGCTTTAGCATACTTATTTGAGATAAAACACTTTACTGCTTGCATCGTTTTTAAAAAACGAGCGATATCATAAAATTTATTTTCTTCTCCATCGTCAATATATTTACCTATTATTCCGCAAACTTTTTCTCTTGCTTTTTTACTTGTAAATACCTGGTTGACAAGCGTAGTTAGATCCGCTTCCGATTTATCATAGTCGCATGCAATCTGCTCTACGTTAATAGCATACTCTCCGCCCATTCTTTCAAGGGCTTTTTTCTTAATTCGCTGTTTTTCATTAGAAGTCAATTCATGATAATTATTGCCAAGTTTCTTCTTTATGTAATTCAAGTCGTAATTTGCCAACACTGATTCAACTGTTGCGGTTGCAGATAATCCAACTACCCTAGCAATATTTGTCAACGACAATAAAAATTTTTCTGGTGTATTTTCGAAATAGCACATATTAATTGATGTCGTTTCGTTATGTACTATATCGTCCTCAAAATCATAATATTTGAAACCGTCAAGGTAAAAATCCGTCTTCATTATATCCCTGTGTCTGCTCTCCACAGGAATAGACATATCATTTACAATAATAGGAATTAATGTCCTATTAATATTCTCGTCAAGATTGAATTGGTCTAAAACAGTCGAAACCGCCTGTTCTATATTCATCTTCTCATCTTTATGCTTGTCATTATAATCGTTGAGATAATCTCTTGATATCATGGCACAACATTTAATGAAATAATTAATTGCCCCCTTCAACTGTTGCATCAAACGATTGAAATTACCGGTTTCATCATTTGCTACAAAGGAAATGGTTATGTGGTTCGTTTTATTGTCTGTGTGAATAGAAATTCTTTTATTTTTATCCGACGTTGAAATTGTATGCAAACTAAAATCGTCAAACAAGAAACACTTGTCGCGTTCCTCGTTTGATTCCAACTTAAAACGATAGTCAAGGTTATGCTCTTCCTGAGTTTCAAATATAACCTTCTTCATTTGTGTATAAGCATATAAAGGACTTGTTTTATCTGCCGGATCTTTTGAGCCAACAAGAATAGACATAGGGTCTTTCATATTCTTTAAATTGCCGGATAACTGTTGAAAAAGTTTTACAAGATTAAATTTATAATCTTTGCATCTCTCTATTTCCTGATTGAGAACAACTGCTTTAGTTGCATCAAATTCATCGAGAAAAACGAGGGCTCCTTTTGTTTTTGAATAGGAAATAAAACGATAAGCCTTATCAATGATAGGATCATTGACCGCAATAAATTTGCTCATAGTCATAATAATTACTTTGCGGTCATCGGTCATACAAGACGGGTACAACTCTTTTACCCAAGAGTATTCTTTTGATTGTAATTTTTTCTTTCGTTCTCTCTTTGTCCTGCAATTCTTCTCAAGCTCTCTTACCAAATCCCTTCTGAAAGGCGGTTCATATGTCTTACGAATATTATTTAAATAGGCTTCCGTTGTTGAATTGCGAATTGTCCCACGGCTACTTACTTGATTATATAAATCCACCTGCTGTTTAAGCTCTTTAAATGACTGTTTATTTGTTATGCTGAATGGAATTCTATTTTCAATATCACGCAGATATTTTACAACACACTCCGCATTAGGGTAAAGCCTTAAAACACTTGCATCAAAAGTTTCAAGATCATCTTGAAAATCTTCCCTTAGTTCAGAATAGATATCATCAACATTTTTTATAAGTGGCGAAACATAGAAAATAGTCGGTATATTTTGAAGAATCTCACCCTTTATATACTTACCTATGATTTTTCTTGCTTGATATGTTTTGCCAGATCCAGTAGGCATTTCAAAAAGCATTAGCCCGTTCTGCTTTTCATTTACAAATCTTGTTACCGTGTCTTGCATAAAATTTTCCTTTTTGTTACCATACCAAATATAACGGTATCTTAAAATCTTCTGTAAAAATGGTTATAAAATATCGCCAGTGAATTTACCCATATCAATTTTTTGCATAATATTTACCTAAATAACCTTTCGTAACGGCTTTTACAACCGCATCCATAAACGTTTGAGGATTTGGAATGGAGATAGCATAACACTCGTTGTTTCTTGTATTCCAAAGCACACCTTTACTCAATCCAAGTGCAATCATATACGAGGCACACTGCAAAAAATGTTCATGAGAAAGTTCCGCAACAAATTTTAATTCATAGACAGTTTCGTCTTTTATAACATCAGCAAAACCAATAGCGGAAAACAATATCCGTGCATTTTTGTCTTTACAAAAATCAATTTGACATCGTGCCTGCACATTTTCGTCTCTACTAAATTTCTCGCCTAATCTATCTATAATCCTCTGTTTACCTTCTTCTGTAACAAATGGTGTATCTACCTGAATCCTATATCTATTTTGCTTTGTATGAAGAGATGTAATAAAAAGTATTTTATCGTCCAAATTCAGATTGAAAATATCTGCGCTATAAAGATATTGTTTATCCTTATGCAAATCAAAATACAGCTCTATTTCTTCATTTATTTCATACTTCTTAAAGTACAACGCTTCTTGATAAATGCCGATGCAAGGCGACAAATCAATCAAGCCATCAGAATTCTTAATGTTTATTTCAGATAGCTGATTAGGTTTATGTATTTTGCTTACAGATAAATGGGAAAAACATTCTTCAATATCTTCTTTATATTTGAAATCGAACATTGATGAGATATCAACGTCTGTAAATTCCAAATTAATTTCTCTCGGCGTAGATAATGTCTGTTCAGACAACATGTCCTCATTATGCTTAACAAAAATTATCCGCTCTTTCCCCCGACTTGCCGCAACGCAAAATATATTTCTTAAAATTTTATACGACTGTTGCGGCTTATCGATTCTTACTTCCCAGTAACTCTCCGTAAAGTCAAATACTACACAAAGTTTACGTTCCAATCCTTTGCTTGCATCAAAAGTTGTAAATATGGCAGAAGTTTTGTCAGGGTTTGTAGCACCGGTGTTACCGTCATCGTCCCTTATACTCGCATAAACGGTGTTCTTATTGAACTTTTCAGGATAATTTTCTTCAAGCAAGTTCAAAGTTTCGGCAAGCTCACCCGTTCGTGCTCCGAGGCATAAAATATCCTGTGTATCGTAACTTGCAATTACGTTTAACACGGAATTTAAATCCATTTCTTCAACTACACAGCCGGTATTCACTCCTATAATACATTTTTGCCAGATCCGTCCAAGCTTTGTCGCAAGATCGGCTGAAAGCCTGAAACATTGAGTAAATTCCAACTTTAAATGTTTACCCAAAAATCTATCTATAAACTCCGGCACATTAAGCGTTGTCTTATCGTATATTTTTTGTTCCATATCGCCGACGGCAATTATTTGGATTTTGGGATTGCAAGATTTGATAAATAACAACATATCTGCAAGTTCTTGCTCAATATCCTGATATTCGTCAATTATCAGAACGTCATAGTGAGATGTTTTTGGTTTTACCTTATTAAATGTCTGCACCAAATCGGAAATACCAACAAGTTTACCTACCTTTTTTAGCTCATTATAGGCAAACCCATGATAGTTTGTAACAGTAACATTTTTATTACGGATTTTAGTTTTTGCATCTAATTTTAGCAGTTTATTATATGTAAGATAAAGAATTTTTAAATTTGAATGTAATTCATCGCAAAGATGTTGAATCGCCGTTGTCTTGCCGCTACCAATGCATGCGTCAACAAGAATATTATCTCCCCACTTAGCTTTATCAATAAATAATTGTTGTTCTTTTGATAACTTAACCTTCTCAGTATATTTGTCCATATTTTTTATCCCGAGTTTATCAAACTTCGTTTATATCGTTAATTAATCCCAATTTTAATAGTCTCGCTCTTATACCACCCGGAGACCTCATCATAGTGTTAGCGATATCATTTACCGTTAACCCATCTTTAAACATTTCTGTTAACTGTTCTTCTTGTTTACTATCCCAAGGTTTACCTCGGTTTGAGTCAGCCTGATTAATATTTGTTGTCTGTTGATTAATAGCTATATTGCTTCCGATAGCTTCTGCAAGATGCTCTATTATCATTTCCTGCGCATTTTTATTATACATCACCACCTTATAGTTACCGTTTTTACCGAATCTTTCTTCGGTATATATACCGGCTTCATTTCCTTTTACTGTAGGCATTTTATATTTTCGACCGTTGATTTCATTTTCTACTATAAACCCATTCTCAATCAACCAATTAATTATTAAACCTCTTTTGATTTTTCTTCCATCATAACCGACAATATCATTAATCCTTTTAACGATGTCCGAAATGGCTATACCTCCGTCATAATAATCAAAATTTTCCAGCTCTCCGTCTTTTACAATAAAAGGTACTTTTAATTTCTTTTCTTTTTTTACATACTCGCCTTCAATTAACTTTTCCAACACATCGACAACATAAAAAAAGCATCTTGATATTTTGACATTATTTATAACCTCGTCATCTGGTATCATCTCACCGCTAAAAGGGTTAACCCCTCGCGCCAAACTTTCGATAACCGACTTTGCATAACTAATCTCTTCTTTTTCAGTCATTATATTCTCCTTAGTTTTTAATAATTTCTCTTAACCAATTCATAATATTCTTTCAATTTCCCATCACAAGTGTTCTCTATGTATTGTTTTTCGTCGGCAGTTAATTTCTTCCAAACCGTCGAATCTATTTCTATAATTCCAAGCGTCTTAGTATGCCTAAGCATATTCATATCTTCAAATCGTTTAAAAGGATTACTTAAAATATTTCTCTCGGATTCTTTGTCGGTATATCCGCCTTTTGCAAAAATACTATTTGGCTTCTCAACAACCAAACCGGCAGCTCTTCTACCCTCATAAAAGTTTTTAAAATAGCTAACTATGTCCTCAATCTTAACGCGCCCGTTTTTGTCGGCGTGTTTCAAAATGGCTTGCAACAAAACAGGCTTATATGAATAGCTCATATCCATCTGCTCAACCATTTTCATAAAAAGCTCTTTTCGGTTCTTGTCATCTATCAACTGCCAACCATATTCTTTTGCATATCTTTCAAGCGATTCTTCTTTAAAGTACTTAAATGTTCTGTGCTCACTCATCGGCACTATCAGGTCGGGAATTAACTTACCATCACGAATATACTTTTCAATCGTTTCGGATTGAACATCCACTCGCCGCACGAATTCCATTTGACTTATCATACCAGAAGCTTCTTCCTGCCAGTTAAATATATCTACCGCTTCATAGTCGGTTGCGTCCACCGGATAATCAATAATTACATCAGGTTTTTCGCCCTTTTCATATAGAGCCGCCTCCGCTTCCCGCGCGCCCTTTTTACCGAGCACAATAGCACCCGCGTGGTAGTCTTTTAATCTGAACAATCTATGCAATGAATACGGTGCATTGTATTGACTTGCGTTATCCACAAAGTCAAACACCATTAAGAACTCCTTGCCCTCACTCAATCTCATTCCGCGTCCGAGCTGCTGCGTGTACAGAACTTTCGACATAGTAGGTCTTGCCATGAACAACACTTCCGTCTGTGGACAATCCCAACCCTCGTTTAATAAGTCACAGGCGCACAACACTTTGACTTCACCGGAAGCAAACTTAGCAAGCCACTCGTTGCGTTCAGAAGTCTTCATACTACCAGAAACAGCAATAGCGTTTACGCCAGCTTTCTTAAACAGTTCAGCAATCTGTTCGGCGTGTTTTACAGACGCACAGAACACGACAGTGCGCTTATCCTTAACATAGTTTAACCACGTATCAACTATAAGCTGATTGCGTTCACTAACACATATCTTGACGTCTAAGTCGCGGATATTATATTGAACGCTATTGAAGCGCACCCTCGTCATATCTATATTTGTGTGAATACGGATACAGCGAACATTGGTGAGTGCACCTATTTCAACGGCAGTCTGAATATCTAACTTATGAGCTGTGTTTTGGAATATATCCAATATGTTTGTGTCGTCGGCACGCTCGGGAGTGGCGGTCAAACCAAGTATGAATTTAGGCTTAAAGTAAGCCAAAACTTTTTGATAAGTTTCTGCTGTTGCGTGGTGAGCTTCGTCGATTATTATGTAGTCAAAATCATTGTCATTGAATGTATCAAGATTGAGTGCAACACTCTGAATGCTTCCGCAAATTACATTGCTCTCATAGTCCTTAACGCTATCTGCAAACTCACCGACAGTTGTTTCCGTCCATAACGATTTGAATGTGTTATATGCTTGATTTACAAGCTCCATAGTGTGAGCGACGAATAGTGTTCTCCCTCCAACTCGCTTTGCGTCCATTACCGCCGTAACTGTCTTGCCTGTTCCCGTTGCCTGATATAAGAGCGCTATTGTTTCTCTCTTATCGCGCATTGCCTGTAGGTTGTTGAGCGCTTCTTGCTGATACTCTCGAAGCTCGAGTTTATCACCGTTTATAGCTTGTCCGCGTTGCACAGGAAGATAGTCATCGATTTCTTTGAATTTGGATTGACTGCCTAAAAACACGCGCAATTCATCCTTGACTGTATCAGGCTGTTTTTGCATTTGACGGACCGTCCAGCGGTAAACGCTCCAACCGAGATTTACCATACTGTTTTGCTTTAACAGATCATCAGTAAACTTATCTTTCGAAACAAGTCTAGGGTTGTGAGAGGCTTCATCGTCAATTTCTACGGCAATTCGTTTAGAACCGCTTTCGCATACAAAGTCAGCGAAACGAGCATTTTGGTATATGTCATAAAAGGGGTATTGTGAATACAAATATCCCGCTTTCTCCGCACCGAATGTATCGGCAAATATTTCAATAAATAAGTCTTCCGCTTGACTGCCAGACGCCGATTTATATTCTGTCATAGTTTCTCCCTAATACTTTTTACACCGCTTCAATAATCTTCTTCAAAATCTCCATATCTGCGGGGCAGAAATTGTAGTTTGGAATTTCCGCGGGCGTAATCCACGCTATTGCATTGTGCTCTAAAAGTTGCGGTTGCCCCTTTGATATAGTGCAATTAAATAAAGTCAAGTGCACCGTTATATCGGGATATTCGTGAGTTACTTCCGTAAAAACTTCGAGTGGCTCAACTGTAATTGCAAGCTCCTCTTGGCATTCGCGTATAAGGGCCTGTTCCTTTGTTTCGCCCTGTTCCACCTTGCCGCCAACAAACTCCCACAGCAGCCCTCTTTTCTTGTTTGCTGGTCTTTGGCAAATCAAAAATTTATCTTTATCCCATATCAGAGCGGCAACTACTTCAACAACTTTTTCCATATCAAATAACTTCAAATCCAATACTCTTTAAAAATTCAAATGTGCTATTGTAAAACTCAGGCAAGCGAGTTGCGTCATTGGGATTACCCTCAGGAATGCATAATACCATACCTTGACGAGCACGCGTCAATAAAACTCGGTAAGCATTTATCTGATAAAGTTGGCGCTCGGGTTTGTTTATATTGGTCCATTTCGAACTTAAAAATTCTTTATGTACCCAGCCGCTGGGCGTATAGCGAAAGTCTCCGTCCCACATAACGCATGTCCAATCAAGTTCAAGACCTTGCACCTGGAACTCCGTGCATGCGTCCTCTAAAAACAGCGAAGAACGCACATCGTTTTCATCATCCAAAAACCAATGAACGTGGTCAGGGTTTACTCTCACATCAATAGCCAGCGGTTTAAGACGATACGCCTGCGAGGAGCAAACAATTCCATAGCGCTCGCTTCCCCTCGCCCTTTCCTTCAACCACGCCTTTGCCTTATCTAAACTGCGGGTAAGAATAATGGGGTAACGTTCTCTTATTTGCTCATACTCTGCCCTTGCGGCTGTGACATCCAATTCAAGAATATCGTGTACTATCTTCGACAAACTCTCCGCGCGAAATGACCGCATTGATACAGCAAGATGAAGCGAATTGTCAAAGCATACGTTGGAATTGTCCTTCAAACGTTCCGTAACTTTTCCTTCGTCATATTCCCTATCAGTAAGATTCGGAGACATATAAATCTTCCAATCTCTGAATTTATCGTTGAGCGCATTTATCCATTCACTGATACCCGCTTCTCCGGTATTTATCTCCTGTCCGCCTCCGACAAGGCAAACGATAACCGCCCAATCGTGACGAAGGTCAAGCGACCAAATCAAAAATTCGGGCTCTGAATAAGGAAAGTTAGGGATCCCTTTCTTTCTGCTTAGCCAACTTGCCAACTGTTCTTTCGTCCAGGCGCGCTGAGCTTCGTCAAAAATGGCAATGTTCTCTACACCTTCAAACTTCTCACCGTTCAGCTTCTTGTATTTTGTTTCATCTACTTGCAACTTCCCATCTTCGAGCGCAAGCCTTGAGCCATCATCTTTCAATACCGCAATATAGTCGTTTCGGTAATGGTGAATTATTTGGATAAACGATTTCACCTGCCTGCGCGCGTCGGTGATGTTGCACTTCTCGCCCTTTTCCTCCGCTTGCCTCTTTTTATCGCGAGCTAAGGATTCTGTGAGCACGTCAACAAGAGGGCCGTTACCGGAAAGATAAACTGCCATTTCGTTGTCACCATTTTCAGTCTTTTCAAACTGCTGTATGGCGACATTCAGACCAACTAATGTCTTACCTGCACCGGGGACACCTGTCACAAAACAAATAGCTTTTTCTCCACGCTCTCGCGTTTTCTTGATTATTTCAATAATGCTATCCGTAGTGTTCTTAAGCATTTCGCCCGTCGCTTCAGTCTTTGTTATAGCTTCCACACTGTGGTGAGTATACATATAACTCGCCGCCTGAATTATTGTTGGCGTGGGCGAATAGCGTGAACATATCCATTGACTATCGTCCAAATCGGTTAAGTCTACATCGTGCTTATTATCAGCTAATATGTTTTTAACTAAATCGGGCAGTAAGGCTGAATTAGTGCAAAGCGGTTCGTATACGTCATCGTCATATACACTCTTTTGCCACCCAATTGAAGCTGATTTTGCTTCTGTTGCAACTAATATGGGGGCTATTGTTCTATCGTGACTTGCCTCTTGAAAGTTCTTAAGGTCAAGCGCATAGTCCCAAACTTGCTCTATATCGTGGCGCAAAAACTCGCTAGAACCAACTTTGAATTCCAGAACAAATACTACGCGATTTAACAATATGATTACATCTGCACGCTTACCAAGTCGCGGGATGTCATATTCCATAATAACTTGTCCGTGCTCGTAAGGGCGGAGTAAATCTTTTAATATTGCTATTTCTTTCTGCCAAGCATCGCGTTGCGCAAGGTTTATGTCAAACTCGCTGCCTTGACATAAAGCCTGCAAGACAGTGTTTGATTGTAAAAATTCTTTAATTGTGGATGCATAATAATATCTTGCCATAAACTATTACCTATATTAGACTTTAATTAAAGCTTTTTTGTGACAATATTCGACAGTCCTATTCTTCCAATAAATCTTCCATAGAACAGCCAAGAGATTTTGCTAAACGGTAAAGTGAATCAGACTGCGCTTTATTTATATCCTTGTTTCTTTGTTCATACATTTGAATTGAACGCAAGCTCACACCAGACATTTCCGATAGTTTTCTTTGAGAACAACCGTAAGCTGTTCTTATACGTTTCAAATTCGTTTCGGGATAAGCTGCCCTTACTTTTTCGTCAATTACTGAGGCAATCTTTTCTACACTTACCTCGTGCAAAGTCGGGTAAAGTCCCAACATATCCTCGAATGAAACGGCTTTAAAAATATCGGCATATCTTCTTGAAGACAACCATTGATAATAGCTCACTGCCCAACCGACCCAATACTGCGCACTACGACTAAACCTCTCGCTCGGTTCGACTAATAATTCTTTGCCGGTTATTTCGTATATACATTCAATTGCAATTTCTATACCACTTTTCCCAGAGATATAGCTTGCCTCGCCATTCTCAATTTTCTTACAAGCTGTGCTAGCAACAAACATTTTAACAAACTCAGTACCGTCTATTTGACAATCGTTTATAGCAAAGTCAAAAGCATCGCCTATTTTGTCCATAAACCTATAAAGTTGTGTTTCAGAATAAGGCTTTGGTTTCATAAAAAATATTATATCACATAGAAGCCTATCCGTCAATATAAAGCAATAAATTATATCACCACGGTGATATGAAAAGCGGGTTTCCCGCTTTTTCCGAGTGAGCGAAGCGAACGACATGGAGAAAGGCAAAATACCACATTTTGGCTTTCTCCTTAACCTGCTTAGGCATTAAAAATAATACCACTTTTGCAACACTTTTTGGGAAAAATATCGGTGCAAAATTTCTTGAAAAATTTTCTAATATATGCCTATATCTGTCAAGTTTACTATGTTATAATTAACGCATGGATAAGTTAGCGTATCATTTTAATAAGAAAAAGAAACCTGCGAAAACGGAAGGCAAGTTTCTCTATTATTACCCTTGCGATGCGGAAGACAATCCGGACGTTTGGTTCGGACCGAAAGCGTATATCGTCATAGAAGTAAGCGAGAAGGAATGGGAAGCTCTGTTCGAGTTGGACAGGCTGGAATACAACAATACCCATAAGTATCAACGCCATACATATCGGATTTCAAATAAGGACGAAGACGAGCTTACGCCCAAGCAACAGCAACGCAGAATTAATAAAGATATTCCTTTCAACGTTCTTGTGAATGAGGAGATAGACAGAGATATTCTTTCAGGAAATCTTCCGCATCAGGACAGAAAGATATTGGAAGTTATGTCGGACGGTAACACACAGAAAGAGGCTGCCAAGGAACTTGGAGTTACGCAAGGGTATATATCTTCCGCGCTCAAAAAGGCGGACCGCTCGGTGGACGATTATATTTTTAAAACGGGGACACGGGCAGAGATAGTTTGGCATTGCTGGAACAGATTTATGAAACATTGGGAGATGCCGTACTTCCTCGACGTGGAGTTGGAATTTGTTCTCCGCAAGCTCTTGTGTGATTTGATGCCGTTCACGCACTGGTTTTACAGTTTTGGTGAATTATGCCGCTATATCTTGACTTATTACTTTTTTGATAACGATAAAATGGACGAGGAAATTTCTGATTATCTGAAAAGTGCGAGCAAGGAAGACAGAAAGCATTACGAAGATTACTACGGAGATCAGCCTCCTATTGTCGGGGCAGTCTATATAAGGCTTTGTAGAGAGATGAAACGTAGACAAAGAACATTGTTGCAAGATTCAGACAAGTTCTATACAAGCATATTTGCGTCTGTTGAAAATATTTCAAAGCGGTTGAACGTGAACGTGGAGGAATTTTTAACGCAACGGTTTTACCCGTATATAGCGAAATGGCGAAACAAACGGTTACGGCAGTTTTACAAGGTTTATACGGGTAAAAACCCACCCAAATAAAATGTTTTAAAAAATTTTTCCGAAATCAGTAATATTTTCGGAGTTCCCGTGGCTTATAAGTAGGAGAAGGATTTTTCTGCACAAGAAACTATAAAAGTCGGCTTTCGAACAGAGAGCCGACTTTTACTTCTCTTTGTGAATCCAACCACATAAAAGGAAATAAATTAAGGAGGTGAAAAAAAATGAACAACTATATTTGGAGCAGAAAAGATGTAGATTTGTTGCCAGACGAAATTGCACCGTGGAAACTTGCGCGAGACAAGCATGCAACTATTTCCGTGTTGACTCACGCTATACAGGAATTACATACAGTGGACGACTACTTTTCAAGATGCAAACAGCAATTCGAGGTTGAGTACATAAAACCTATGCACGGTACAACCGAACAGGCTTGGAAAGCAGCGAAAGCTAAATTGAACGCACAGTTCAATAAAAGAAAGCGTAACGTAATTTTGGAATGTCTGCAATTCGGCGGAAACAAAGAATTCTGGGACGACTTCCCCGATGAAGAAGAAATCGAAATGTATTTCCATAAGTGTTATGCGTATTCTTTGAACAAAATAGGATATCTCCGCACAGATAAGAACATTATCTGTGCTGTAATAATTACCGAGCCGAACAGGCGTAATCTGTTTGTCTACTACTTACCGATAACACCTAAATGGAAAGCAAAAATTATGAGTAAAGCCAAAAACGATTACGGTACACTTTTACAGTTGACCGATGAGAACGGCGAATCGCCAAGCAATTTAGCGGCAAACGCCTTCTCTGCGGCGTTCATATCTTTCTTTTTTATTAGGTTGTTTTATTTTGTGGCGGGTGCTTGAACGCGCGGCGTAGCCGCGCTTGTTTTATCAAGCACCCGCCACAGTGCCAAATTGTATTTTTGACTATGCTATATACTTGAAAAAAGACATCGTTTATGCTATAATTTTTATATTACTGACGTAATTAGATATGAAGAAATCAGTTGGAAATAATTTAATCAGGAAAATAGTATGGTAAGTAAATTAAACCGTTACGGCGATATCAGTAAATTTATAACCGACCCGACTAAACTCGAACTTAAATTCGGTGAAGAAGTTACAATGTCCGAAAACAAAGATTACTGCATAGTTTTCGATATGGAAGACGCCCCGTGCGGTTTTGAGGAATTGCGCCCGTTTATAGCAAATCTTGCAAAGGATATTTGCGAGCTTGATAACATAGCGCAGAAATTCGCTATGCACGAGGGCGAAGATTTTTCCGATTATGAAATTTTTGTTGTAACAATCGATGAAAGCTATAACGTTTATCTGATTTACGACAGTACGAAAGTAGCTAACGTGTGCGAGTGCCGCTTTGAGAAAAAAGCAGGCAAATATTATCTGCGCAAGTTCGGCTGGGTTGACGGAATACCCGACGATTGGACAGGGTTCCACGCCGATTTGAAAGATTATACGGTTGAACACGGTGTTATAGTAAAAAGAAAGAAATAATAGGCTTTTTTATTACAAAAAATAACGTAAGCCAAACTTGGTTCAACTTACGTTATTAGTGGTGCCGCTGGCCGGACTTGAACCGGCACGGTATTTCTACCGAGGGATTTTAAGTCCCTTGCGTCTGCCTATTCCACCACAGCGGCATTTGGTTGATATTTAGTTGTATTTATGACGGAATAAGCTTTTAAGTCCCTTGCGTCTGCCTATTCCACCACACGAGCGTTAATATCAATTTACCGCTATAAGTCTAAAATAAAGTCAGTCAATACAAACTATTCTTTTTAAATTTAATTTGTGACATTAAAGTTAAGCGGTAACTTATCTGTTCGGCATATGTATTTTACACGACCCGTAATTTTTTGTCAATTTATTTAACGAAGTTTCGGCATTATCGCTCAAAATGATAATAAAGTTTTTATCCGTTATATAACTACGACGACGGACATTGTCCGCATCCGACCGAAACATAAATCTAAATTCTGCTTCCTGCAATAAGGAAAGTTTTTACTTGAAATACAGTATAATAAATATTTAAACGCAATTGCAAACATAGTAATTAATTAGCAATTCAATAGTTTAGTTTAACGCTGAAAAATTTTTTGCGTATAACAAAAATCCACCCGTCGGGTGGATTTTGTCTTCTTTTAAAGTTACATTAACGCTCTGCCCTGCTTAGTGCCTATTACGGTAAACACCTCTATTTCAACGCCGGTTTTAGCGTCGACGTAGATATAATATGTGTTTCCGTCGAAGGTGCCGCTGAACTCGTAAGCCAAAGTTTCCTGTTCGTCATGGGGTATAACCGCGAGTCGGGAAGTTTCAACTTCGAACGCGGAATTAAGCTTTTTCTGCGCTTCGCCCTTGGATATTGCCGCCTTAACGGCTTTTCTGGACGTGTGGTTGAGCACATAGGAAATGCCTTCCATACCGGTTACAATACCGCGTTCTTCGCAAACCTTGACCTTTATAATGTCGGGATAATATATTACGCCGTTCTGCTCGTAAGCGAAGTTAAGGTTGCACGTTGTGCCGTTTTCGCTTGTCCAAACCGCCTTCATATTATCGAAGCCGAGGTCATCAAGGAAATCCTGAGCAATGTCTATGCACCTTTCTACCGAAAAGTTTTTCGCGCTGCAATCCTTATAGCTGTTGAACATTACGACCTTGCCGCCCTTTTTGGAAAGCTGAGCCATCATATCGCCGTCGTTGGTCGTTAAAGAAAGGTTGTAGCACTCAAGCTGTTGAGCGATAGCCTCGCCCGTGCAACGCACGTCTTTAAGGTTATAGCTTTCGAAATAATTACGCGCAAGCTCTTCCGCTTTGGTTGCGTCTATTTCTTCCAACGCTTCGAGATTTTTAGCGCTTACCTTTTTAACGCTGTCGGAAAAAGGTCCGTCGTGTATTTCCTTGGGCGTTTCTATGGGGTTGTTCGTAAGCTGGTCAAACGAACTGTACATAAGTCCGCCCTTACCCTTCATGGCTTTTATCATGTCCTTTTCGGAAGTGTTTGCCGTAAGTTCGTTTATTATCTGCTTCATCTGCAAAGTGCAGTCGTACATATATTCGATAGACGCTTTCTGGCTGTCGGTAAGCTTATCGCCGCGGGCAACCGCATAAAGCATGGATTGCGCGCTGTCGCCCATTTTATTGACGAAGTCCGTCATGCTTTGAGTCATCTGACTGTCGACGGGAAGCCTTTCGAGAATGACCTCCGCCATTTCGCTTTCGATAGCAATATCGGAAAGAAGTCTTACCTGCTCGTCTGAGGAATTGGAAACTCTTGCTTTGGCAAGATTGGTGTCGAGATTGTCCACAACGGAGTTAAGCTCGTAAAGGGACTGGGTGTGTATCCCCGCCATATCCGCCTGCATACCGTTCATATTAAGCCATCCGAAGGTGAGCATGGTGCCGAGTGCAAGAGTCGTTACGCCGAGGGATATTACCGCGGCAAGCCAACCGCCGACGCCGGGCGCATGCCGTCTTTCCTTACGGTTGGCGCGCTTTTCCGCACGTACCTTTAAACGGTGTTCGCGGCGCGCCTGTCTTTCGGCAACCGCCGCTTCGCGCTTGGCGACTCGCGCCTGAATTTTAGCCTCGCGCTCCTCCGCTTTGCGGTTCAGCCTTGCTTCCTTTGTCTCATGCTTGAGCATATCTTTGCGCTCGCGTCTTCTTTCGCGGCGGTCCGCCACTTTTTCTTTGAACGCGGCAATGCGGTCCAGTCTTTTCTGTTTATGCTCTAACTTCTTTTCAAGTTTTTTCTGTTTTCTTTCTACTTTAAGTTTTGCCGCTTCCAGTTTTTTCTGCTCGCGGATTTTCTGTTTTTGCAGTTTCTTTTCGCTAACCGCCTTTACGGGTTTGTTCTTCTTTGCCGTCTTGCCTTTAACGGATTTCACCGCGGTTTTTTTCGTCTGCTTTTTTGCGGTGCTTTTTACCGGTTTTTTTGCGGCGGGTTTTTCGTTTGCGTTTTTAAGCGTAAGCTTTTCGGCTTTTTCCGTTCCGCTGGATATTTCTTTCTTCACTTGATAACCTCCTTACATTGCAAATACGTGCTTACCTATCGTGGTAACCGTGGGTCTGCTGAAAATCCAACTGCTTGTCGCAACGGCGGGATTGTAGTAATATAAACAGCCGTAGGTCGGGTCCCAGCCGTTCAACGCGTCGGACGCAGCGTTCATTGCCGTCTTGTTCGGTTCCAGATTAATCTGCCCGTCGCTGACGGCTGTAAACGCGCCCTTCTGATAAATGACGCCTGCCACCGTGTTGGGGAACTTAGAGGACGCCACGCGGTTTAGTATGACCGCGCCGACGGCAACCTGACCGGTATAACTTTCACCCCTTGCCTCTGCGTAAATGCACTTGGCAAGCAAGTATAAGTCTGAGCTGGTGTAATTGGAATTCTGTTTTTTGTCGTTTTCCAAAACCCTTACACTGTCGTTCATTCCCAAAGCCTTGTACGTGGATATACCGGCAACGCCATCCGCCGTAAGTCCGTTTTTCTTCTGGAACTTTTTAACCGCCTCTACGGTTCCTTTACCGTATATGCCGTCGACGGCGCCGTTATAGTAGCCCCATTCTTTTAGTCTGCGCTGTAATTCTTTTACTTCGCCGCCGCTCGAACCCTGCCTTAATACCGCAGTCTGTACGTAGGGCGCCGAGGCGTAATTTTCGCTTTTGTATCCCGAATTGAATATGGCGGCGGCGGATCCGACGGTTGCAACCGCGAGCGCCGCCAAGCCTATTCTAAGTGCTTTTTTCATTTTTCCTCCTTGCTCCCCTGACGGAAAGCCGATATATATTAAACCTATAATATGTCTTTGCGAATGGCGGAAAATATCCGCCGTTGCAATTATTATGAATAATAAAAAAATTCTTATTCCAAGCGGTTGAAAATTGTTTTTGATATTATTATGTAAAAACAAGCCGCCGACGGAAAATTTCCGTCGGCGGCTTATTATCCGTATTGTTTAAAATAGTGCCGTCTTATTTAAAAAATTTGTGTATAATATCGTATATTGCCGAGCGGTATTTTACGTCCGCCGTACCAGAAGTAAAGCATAAAGGCGGATATATTACGCACCACCAGTTGTCGCCTTCGCCGCTTCCGAGTTCTATTATAAGCGCGTCGTATATGCCGGCTTCAAGCGTCAAATCTCCGTAGACGCGGGTGGGGAAGTCCTCCTGTCTGACTGCGGCGCGGGAAGAATAATTATACCCGTGCTGTTTCAAAACTCTGTCGCATACTTCTTCTATTTTGTCGAGTATACCGCCGATAACCCCGATTGCCGTCTGCTTGTCGACGCACTGCGCGGCATGGGGAGTGATGAATTTTACCACTTCGTCCTTGACTATGTATTTTATTTCCTGATCGGTTGCGCTGTTGGAATTTGCGCGGACGTGTATCCTGAGATACTCCGTGTCCGCTTGCGCGTTGTTATTCAATTTGCTTACCGTAACTATCGTTGCGACGACCGCGGCAATCACCAGAACTGCTGCTAAAAATTTTTTCATGATTTGCTCCTTACGCGTTTTTTATTGCCCGAGGTGAAGCAATTTATACAGTCATTTGAAAAAATTTTTTCTCGCAAAAATATCGTGACGTTGTTATAATTTGTTCGATTTGCTTAAAACCGACAAAAGGTTAAAAAAGGCGTGTTCAAAATTTAAAAATTTGCATATAATAAAATTACGCACAAATCAGGCTTTTAAAATTTTTATAAAAATTAGAAATTGCCCGAAAAATGCTTGATTTTTATTATTATATTTGATATATTAATTAAGCATTCGGGAGCTTAGCTCAGTTGGGAGAGCAACTGCCCTACAAGCAGTGGGTCACAGGTTCGAGCCCTGTAGCTCCCACCAGAACAGTGCGGAAGAATAATTTGCGGGAGTGGCTCAGTGGTAGAGCGTCACCTTGCCAAGGTGAATGTCGCGGGTTCGAATCTCGTCTCCCGCTCCAAAAATTCTTTCGCACTGTTTTTTTCGGCGCTATAGCCAAGTGGTAAGGCAAGGGTCTGCAAAACCCTGATTCCCCGGTTCAAATCCGGGTGGCGCCTCCAATTAACAACTGCCTTTAATGGCGGTTGTTTTGTTTTATTTGTCAACCGACATAATGTAACACAATCGATTTTTATTAGCAAAAATTACGGCCGCTATTTTGTCGCGGTAAACTTTTCCTTACAAATTTATGTAGCATCTGCAAACTATAACACGGAGCGGTAAAATTACCGCTCCGTGTTTTTTTGACTTGTTTATTTTATTCCTCTGCCGCAATATCTTCCGTGGTCTCCCCGGACGGGGGCTCCGGCAGTTGCACAGAAGTCGTCTCCGTCGGAGGTTCTTCGCCTTTTTTCCTGCGTACGGTTATAAGATGATATATAAGCGATACCGTCCCCGTAACAAGCATGCACATGTAATAAGATATCGTCCGCATAATCATCATTGCGGACAGCATAAACTGTCTTTCGCTGAACGCCAGTTTATAAATATTGAGATATAAAAACTCGAAAATGCCTACGCCGCCCGGTAACGGGATAGACGAGTAACCGACAAGCAAAAAGCATTGAAGCACGAATATATCGCGGAAAGGCGCGCTTCCGTCCGCGGCAAGGCATACAAAAACCGAAATAAGCACGCGCAGCACGTGTTCGCCCAAGTTGAGGAGCAATACGTTTACAAACAGCATTTTATGCTTTTTAATCTGCTTTACGCAGTTTGCGTATTTTGCAATTTCCTTAATTAGCTTTGTGCGCCATTTTTCCTTTTTTTTGATTATGCGCATTTTGTGAAGTAAAGAAATAATTCCGTTGCCTATGCGGAGAATAGTCCTGTGACATAAAAGAAGCGCAATAAAAAATCCTACCAGCAACAATTGCGTAGCCACGCCGAGAATAATGAAAAACTGCGGCCAGAAGTCAAGTTGCAGAAAAAGCGACGGCTTTATTATAAACGCGGCGGCGGTAAGAATGACGTAAGCGCTTGTAAACGTCACCGCACGGAAAACAAAAGTAAAAGAAGCGGAACCCGCCGTCATTCCGTCCTTGACCATATAGACGGCAGCCGCCGCCTGTCCGCCCGTTGCGGACGGGGTTACGGCGGAGTAGTACGCGTCTATCGAAGCGTAAGCCATGGACTTTGCCGCCTTACCCTTGAAACCGAGCTTGCGTACAATCAAAAACAGGCTGAATCCTTCCAGCACGATTATTGCCAGCATGCACGCCACCGCCGCACAAAGATACCAGGGATTGCCCGTTTTTATATATTCCGCTATATTTTTAAAATTAAGTTCTTTATTGCTTGTGAAAAGGATAGCCAGCGTAACGCCGATGAGAACAAGCAAAAAACATATGTTCACTATTAATTTTTGTTTTTTGCTGAGTTTCTTCATGCAGGCTCCTTTTTTGTCAGTATAGCAAAACCGCAGCCGCTTGTCAATTAACAACGGCTGCGGATAACGATTATTGCTGTTTATCTATTATGTCGAGAATTTCCGAAATACGGTCGAGATCGTCGCGTGAATAATAATCTATGTAAATTCTGCCCTTTTTGTCCGTACCTATAAGACTGACCTTTGTACGGAAAGTAAAACGCATTCTCTCAACCAACTGTTTAAGCTCTATCGAAGCGAGGGCACGTTTTTTCTTTTTTCTTTCTTCAAGAATTTCCGACGGAACGTTATACGCGCGGACTTTCTTTTCAAGCTCCCTTACCGACATCTGGTTTCTTACGGCGTCGTTGGCAAACTTAATCTGTTCGGATTCGGGCAAAACTACTATCGTCCTTGCGTGACCTGCGGAAAGCTTTCCCTCGGCAACAAGCGACATAACGTCCGGCGTGAGGTTGAGAAGGCGCAGTGTGTTGGCTATTGCGGGGCGGGATTTACCGATTCTTTCGGCAAGCTCGTCCTGAGTAAGCTTATAATCGGTCATCAACTGCTTCATTGCCGTAGCGGCTTCTATGGGGTTTAAATCTTCACGCTGTAAATTTTCTATTAAGGAAATTTCTTTTATTTCTCTTTCGGAATATTGCCTTATTACAACGGGAATTGTCTCCCTGCCGGCAAGGTGACATGCGCGGAAGCGCCGCTCACCCGCAATAATCATATATGTACCGTCGCCGTTGTCATTTACGACGATAGGCATGATGACGCCGTGTTTTTTAATGGATTCGGCAAGCTCCTTCAAAGCCTGCTCGTCAAAGTTTTTACGCGGCTGGTTGGGATTCGCCGCAATTTTATCAAGCCGCATTTCTTCGGCATTGTTTTTTTCTTCTTCCGTATATCCGAATGCGCTGCGGTGTTCGAAAACCTGATCGTACGCCGCTTCGGTCTCGCCGAAAAGCGCGTCCAAACCTTTACCTAATCCTTTTGCCATACTTTCTACTCCTCTTTTATTTATATGAACATATGTTTATTTTGTGTTTTGGTTCGCAAGAAATTCATCCGTCAAAGCTTTGTATGCACGTGCCCCGATACATTTGGGGTCGTGCAGCATTACGGGCTTTCCGTGGCTGGGAGCCTCCGCAAGACGTATGTTGCGGGGAATGATAATTTCATACAGTTTGCTTTTGAAAAACTTTTTTATCTCCGCAGTTATCTGTCGCGAAATCAATGCCCTGCCGTCGTACATGGTTATTACAACCCCCTCGATTTGCAGGTTCGGGTTCAAATGCTGTCTTACCAGCGAAATTGTATTCATTAATTGGCTGACTCCCTCCAAAGCGAAATATTCGCCCTGTAAAGGAATTATAATCGAGTCCGATGCCACCCAGGCATTTATCGTAAGCACGCCGAGCGACGGCGGACAATCTATAAATATGTAGTCGTAATCCGCCTTAATCTTATCAAGGGCGTTTTTTAACAGTCTTTCGCGGTTCCGCTTATAGACTATTTCAACCTCCGCCCCCGAAAGATCGACGTTCGCGGGCAACATATCCAACCCGGGTACCTGTGTCGGAAGAATATTCGCTTCCGCCGTGTCGTCCTCTATTAGGACGTTATAGACCGATTTTTTAAGTCCGCTTTTCAAAAATCCGAGTGCCGTCGTGGCATTGCCCTGCGAATCTATGTCCACAAGAAGAACTTTTTTGCCCGCTTCGGCACAGTAAGCCGCCATATTCACGGCGGTGGTGGTTTTACCAACACCGCCTTTTTTATTTGTAAACGCTATAATTTTTCCCATATTCTAACCTTTTAGTTTCACATGAAACATTTAACCTTCGTATCTCTTGAAAGGGTTGCCTTCGCGGTTGTTTTCGGCAGTTTCCATATATTCGAGAACTTCCGTATAGCTTTTCCCTTCCATAAGCATATCAACTTCTTCTGAGTAAATCGTCTCTTTTTCGATCAAAACCCTTGCCATATTGTCAAGCACGCTTCTGTTGTCCGTAAGGAACTTGGTTGCTCTGGCATGGGCATTTTCTATAATGGCACGCATTTCAAGGTCTATCGCCTTTGCAGTCTCGTCCGAATAGGCATTGTGCGTTTCCATATCTTTACCGAGGAATACCGTCTGCGAGTTAGAGCCGTACGTTACAAGACCCAGCTTTTCGCTCATGCCCCATTCGGTTACCATACGTTTAGCCATTTCCGTAACGCGTTCAAGGTCGTTTGACGCCCCCGTCGTTATATCCTTAATTACAAGTTCTTCCGCAACCCTGCCGCCGAGAGCCATACAGATAAAATCGTTTATCTTGTTTTTGGTCATGTGGGCATCGTCGTTGTCGGGGCGTGTCATAGTATAGCCTGCGGCGTTGCCGCGGGGAATTATGGAAACTTCCTGAACGGGATCGCAGTCGGGACAAAGCTTCGCGATTATTGCGTGCCCCGCTTCATGGTATGCCGTAATACGTTTATCGCTTTCGGTTACTACGCGGCTCTTTTTCTGCGGACCCATAAGAACTTTATTTACGCCTTCGTACAAATCGATATTGTCTATCAACTTTTTCCCGCTGCGTGCCGCAAGAATAGCCGCCTCGTTTAAAAGGTTTGCCAAATCCGCACCGGAAAAGCCGCTGGTTATGCGCGCAATCGTCTTAAAATTGACGTCGGGGGAAAGAGGCTTATTTCTCGAATGGACCTTTAAAATCTGTTCTCTGCCCTTGACGTCGGGAAGGTTGACGTAAATCTGCCTGTCGAATCTGCCCGGGCGAAGCAATGCGGGGTCGAGTATGTCGGCACGGTTTGTCGCCGCCATGACGATAACGCCCTCGTTGGACTCGAAACCGTCCATCTGCACAAGTATCTGGTTTAACGTCTGCTCCCTTTCGTCGTTGCCGCCGCCGAGGCCCGCACCGCGGTGTCTGCCTACGGCGTCGATTTCGTCGACGAAAATAATGCAGGGCTGATTTTTCTTAGCCATATCGAACAAATCGCGCACACGCGACGCACCCACGCCGACGTACATTTCTACGAAATCCGAACCGGAAACAGAAAAGAAAGGAACACCCGCTTCACCGGCGACAGCCTTGGCAAAAAGCGTTTTACCCGTTCCCGGAGGGCCTACAAGAAGAACGCCCTTGGGAATTCTGGCACCGAGGTCGGAAAACTTTTTCGGCTGGCGTAAAAACTCTACTATTTCCGCAAGCTCGACTTTTTCTTCTTCGGCGCCCGCAACGTCTATGAAGCGCACCTTGATATTGGTAGATACGCGGGCTTTCGAGCGGGCGAAGCTCATTACCTTACCCGCACCGCCCATGGACGAACGGATTATAAGGAAAAACACCACGCACACGACGACGATCATCAAAACCGAAAACACGGTCGACATCCAGCTTCCCGCATTGGGGTTTTCCTGAACTATCGTAACGCCGTACTCAAACTGCCAGCGGTTAAGCGTTTCGGAATCCCAGCTCTGCGTCTGGTAAGACGAGGGGCCGAAGCAGTAATAAGCTTTCGAGTAGCCTTTGCTGTTCGCAACGTAGCCGGTGTACTTGTAATCGTCGGTTGCAACCTTGGAAATGATTATCAGAACGCTTTTTTCATCCTCGCTGACAATCTTACCGTCTTTAACTTTATAACCTTTAAGCACCTTTTCGGGGTCGGCGATGCTGACAATCTTACCGTCCTTTTCGTTGGGCGTTCCGTCCTCTTTCAGGTACTGCGAGTTTTCGACGTAAGTCTGAAACTGCGTGCGGTCAATCTTCTTGACGCCGTTGTTCATAAGCTGAGTGACGAGAATTATCACCACCGCCGCAACGAGCAGAAGAACGATGACCGACATTAAAATTTTGCCTTTTTTGTTCAAAACAAATCTCCTTATATAATATTGTAATACGGCATCAATTACCGTAATTTTGCCGTTATGACGTTATTTTATCATATTGCCGCCGCCATTACAAGCATTTAGGGCGTTTAAATCGTTTCAACGTTCAAATTTTATCTGTTTTTCACCTAACTTTTTGCCTGCCGAAACGCTTTACAGCCTGAAAAAACCGCATAAATATCATATGCGCCTTATGGAAAATTATGTTAATTTAGTTTCACATGAAACTTTCAACCAAATTTTTTAAGTTACATAAAGTTTCACGTGAAACGTGAAGCGCGACAATGTGGGTAATTTCTGTATTTGTGGATAAAAATCCGAAATCTGTTGATAAAATTTTTAAAACTGCCTTTTTTTACCTTAACCGTAATGTGTAATATTTTTCAAGATTTCAAGCCCGAATTCTTTAATTTGCCGCTATCAGGATTATTTTGTGTATTTTTCGGGGATAAAATCACCGTTTTGCGGATTTTTACAATTTTGTCGACTGTTTATTTGTGGAAATCGTGTGGATAAAAAATTTCATACTCTGTAAAAGAAATACCGGCATTCACACAAATATTGCAAGCGGCTTATAATTTATAAGCAAACCGTCAATAACTGACAAGAGGTTTGATATGGATTATTCTTTCAATTTATTTAATGCACTTGCCCCGAGCGGCATCTGCCTGGCTTTAAAAAAAATAATACCGGCAAGCGATAACGCACCGGTGATTTTATGTATAGGAAGCGATTTGTCCGTGGGCGACAGTCTCGGACCGGTTACGGGAACCAAGCTGAAAGAAAAGCTTTCAAATTTAAACTGCTATGTTTACGGTACTCTTTCCAAACCAATTACCGCACACGAAATTAAATACATGAACGAGTTTTTAAGATGCACTCATCCCGCAAGTCCCGTAATAGCAGTCGACGCCGCCGTCGGTCTTGCCGGCGACATCGGTCTTATTAAAGTTGCCCGCAGGGGAATAAAGCCGGGCAGCGGTGCAAATAAAAAATTAAGTAAGGTGGGGGACGTCTCCGTAATGGGAATAATAGCCGAGCGCTCCGTATTCAATTACTCGTTATTTTCCTCAACCAGACTAAACGTGGTTTACACCATGTCGGAAATAATCTCCGACGGAATTGCCGACTTTGTAACCGATTACCTGCGCAATAAAAGCATAACCGTCGAAAATACGGCGGAGCTTGCCAATTTTCTGTAAAAAAAACCGCCTTCGGGCGGTTTAAATTTTTATTATCTTTTTATTGAAGCTTTCGGCGTATTTGACGGTATAACACGTGCCGCCGCTGTTCTTCCTTAAAAAACACACCAAAATATCGCAATTGTCTACCATAAACCTGTTGCGCCTGTGCATACAACCGTTATAATACTCCGGCGCAAGAGTAATTACCGTATCGCAGTTTTTTAAAATTTCTTTATATCTTCTTTCCGAAGAAAGGGAAAACGTTTCCGACTGTCCTCCGCACGGCAGACATGCCACAAGGCGGATTGGCGTTTTCTTTTTAAATTCTACAACCTTTTCCGCAGCCTGCATATCGAAGCCGAGCGCCATACCGCAATAAAACGTCTTAACGCCTGTTTTTATCAGGTCGGAAATAACGCTTTCAAGCAGCCCGTCGTCGTATCCGCCTATATTTAAATTTCTGTGCCCGCTGAACGCGCATTTTAAATTCATAATCAAAGAGGATTCTTTCTCTCTCTGCCCTGTCCGCGAGGATAGAGCGGGGGAGTTTTTTTTATTTTTCTTATAACAATAAGGCTGCGGCTACCGTAATTTTCGGGCAAAGTATATTTTTCAACCCTCTCGATTTCTCCGCCGAGAAGTTTAACGGCTTTCTGCGCTTGCTTAATTTCGTCGTCGGCTTCGCCTTTATATGCGATAAAAGCCCCTCCGACCTCGGCATACGGCAAGCAATACTCGCATAAAGTATTCAAACGCGCCACAGCCCGCGCACATACAAATCTGAATTTTTCCCTCAAATTTTTATCATGCGCCCCGTCTTCGGCCCGTATATTCAATACTTGTCCACAGTTAAGTTTAAGGTTTTCCACAACCCTTTCCAAAAAAGCACATTTTTTGCCCGTGCTTTCAATTAAAGTAAACCTTAAATCATGCCTAACAATCATGAGAGGAACGGAAGGAAACCCTCCTCCGGAGCCTATTTCCGCCACTGTTCCGCCTTCGCCGAAGAATCTTTCACCCAGCACGCTGTCCAAAAAATGCTTATAAAAGATGTCCTTTTTATCAGTTACGGCAGTAAGATTGTACATTTTATTGCAATTTAAAAGCAAATCCTCAAACTTACCGAACTTATCAGAACATTTGTTTTTTATTAAATCAACGTACTTTTCCGTATCCATATAAAAATTTTAACACATTTAAAGTAAAAATTCAAATTTAATCCACATAAAAATTTCAACAATCCGCCTATACTGTGTGGATTTGTTTATATCTTTATAAGTTGACATTTTTACTTGATTTTCTTTTACTGTTTTTTTAATTTTCACCGCTTGAGTTATCAACTCATTCACAAAATATAAACAGCTTTGTAAACAGAAAAATCAGCCTTTTCCACAACCTAAAACCACCTTTTTTTGGTTGCTTTTTAATAATATATTTGCTATTATATTATTGTAATGTAAAAGCGGTCGAAGCTATCAACATTTCCACCGTCATTAATACTATTTATTCTATAATAAATTTTTTAATAAATATAATTAATATCTATCAAGGGAGAAAGTCATGAAAGTTGTCTGCGAAGGTATAGATTTATCCGACGCCGTGTTAAAAGTTGTCAAAGCCTGCTCCTCCAAAACCACAGTTCCCGTTTTGGAATGCATCAAATTATCCGCAAAAAACGATTCTCTTACTTTGGCTGCCACGGACGGTGAAATATCTATTCAAAAAACCATTAAAGCCGACGTTATGGAAGAAGGTGAAATCTGCGTTCCCGGAAGATATTTTTCCGATTTTATAAAAAAGCTTGAAGGCGTGCAGATAACTCTTTCCGCAAACGGCAGAAAAATGGACATCTTTTACGTCGACAGCCAGACCGATATGCAGGTCCTTCCCGCAGACGAATTTCCCGCTATCGACGTGGATATAAACGAAAACAGCTTTAAATTAAAGACGGCGGATTTAAAAAACTTTATTTCCGCGACTTCGTTTTGCTGTGCGACGGACGATTCGAGACCTATTTTAAAGGGCTGTAATTTTGTAATTCAAGGGAACGATATCAGCGTTACGGCGCTTGACGGCTTCCGTCTTGCCACCGTTAAAGGAACGGTAATTTCTTCAACGGGAGATTTGGAAATCGTCTGCCCTGCCCGCACGCTTTCGGAAATAGAGAAAATGATACCCGACAGCGCCGACGAAACGGAAATTTTCGTCCGCCGCGGAATGATGATGGTATCTTCCGATAACACCGTTTTAACTTCAAGACTTTACGGCGGCGAATTTATAAAAAAGGAAAATATTATTCCCAAAGACTTTACCACCGTTGTTAAGGTAAATAAATCCATACTTAAAGCCAGCATAGAGAGGGCGGCAATTCTCGTAAGAGGGGATAAAAACAGCCTGATAATTTTCGACGTAAACGGCGATAAGATAGAAATTTCGTCAAATTCGGAAATAGGTAACGTTCAGGAGCCCGTAAAAGCAGAGGTCGAAGGAAAAGACGTCCGTATTGCAATGAACTCGAAATTTATAATCGAAGCAGTCAACGCTTTGGGCGAAGAAGAAATTGTTTTGGCATTCAACAGCCAGATACAGCCTTTTATTTGCGAAAACATGAGCAATAAAGACAGACTGTATTTGATATTACCGGTCAGGACAGCCAATAACGCTTGACAACAAGCTTTAAAATAATGTATTTTAAAAGAGTTGCTGAAAAATAAAACATAATTAAAAGGAATATAAAAATGAAAAGAACTTATCAACCTAAAAAGAGACAGAGAAGCAAAGTTCACGGTTTCAGAAAGAGAATGGCGTCCAACGCAGGAAGGAAAGTACTTAAAAGAAGAAGAAACAAGGGAAGAAAAAAGCTTTCCGCTTAAATAGTGAAATATTTAAGGATTAAAAAAAATACTGATTTTCAAAAGTTGTTCAACAGGGGAAAACGCGTATTTTCCCCCTGTCTTACTTTATTATATTTTCCGTCAGGCTCGCTTAAAATGGGCGTCGCCGTATCAAAAAAACACGGCAAGGCGCACGTAAGAAACAGGGTAAAGCGACTTGCAAGGGCGGCGTTCGACGCAAACTGCACGCTGCTTGAAAAAAATTACAGCATCATAATTTTGCCGAGGGTCGCGGAAGAATATACTTATAAAGGTTTTGAAAACAGTTTAAAACTGTGTTTTGGAAAGATTAACGAATGCGCGGCAAACTGAGAAAATTTTGGAAGCTTTTGCGCCGCACGGTATTGAAGCCGTTTATAAAAATATTTCTGATGCGGCTTATAATATTCTACCAGAAGCATTTTTCGCGGCATACCTGCCTCTATGAACCGACTTGTTCGGAATACATGCTTCGCGCTATAAACAATCACGGTGTTTTAGCGGGCGTGCTTATGGGAAGCTGGCGTATTTTAAGGTGTAATCCTCTGTCTTCCGGCGGGTACGACCCCGTACCGGAAAACTATTTTAAATTAAAATGGGTGCTTTAACCCGAACCGGAAACAAATGGGAACATTAAATTTACTGCAATCCACCTCTTTTCTCGACTTTGCGGTCGATAAAATAGGTATGGTAAATCTCAACTGGATAGGTAAAATTATTCAGTGGCTTATAGAAGGCGTCGGTATTATAGGGCTCGGCGTTGTTCTGTTTACTCTTATATTGAAAACCGTCGTGCTTCCGCTTGACGTCTATTCGAGGGTGAAAACCAAAAAACAGGCTCTCGTAATGGAGAAAATGCGTCCGCAGATGGAAAAGCTTCAAAAGCAGTACGCCAACGATAAACAGATGTACAGCCAGAAAGTAATGGAATTGCAGAAGCAAAACGGTTATTCCATGCTGGGCGCGTGCCTTCCGATGATTGTTTCGCTGGTCATATTCATGTTGGTGTTCAGCGCGTTTTCAACTTATTCGCAGTACGCTAACCTCAACACTTATAACAATATGGTTGACAGCTACAATGCCAGCGTTCAGACATACGTTTTAAAGGATAAAGACGGAAACACCGTTCACGAGGACGGATTCCTTATAGAGACAGTCGATGTTTCTTTGGGCGACAAAGCTTATTTCGTCGACTTTGCAAGTTTTGAAAATTATTACAAACACGACCCGCTTACGGCGGACAAGCCCCTTGCGGAAAATTTTTCCGCATTGAAGGAGTCAGAAAAACAGGTATACGTTAAAAATTACGTGCGCGAGCATGCAAGAAAATCCGCGGCGGACTATTACAGGAAAAACAAAAACAACTTCCTTTGGGTAAAAAACATATGGTATCCCGACTCTCTGCTTAATAAGGAGATACCCAATTTCAGCAAGTTCAGCTCGGCGGTATCGCGTGCTACGGGCTCGGTAAACGACGCGTCTTACGAAGAATATTATAACGAAGTTACATACTACCTCAGAAATCACGGTTACGAAAATTCGTCCGGCAAGATAGAAGGAAAGGTTTTTAACGGATACTTTGTACTTATAGTGCTTGCCATAGGGCTTATGTTCCTTCAACAGTTTATTATGATGCGCTCGCAGAAAGCGACGAACGAGCTGGGCACGGTAGACGGCTCCGGCGCGAAAACAAATAAATGGATGATGATTTTAATGCCTATAATTTACGGCGTTTTCTCATTCTTTTACAGCGCGGCGTTCTCCATTTACATGATAACAAACACGGCGTTCAGCCTTATAACCACCGTGGTAATTAATAAAATTCTCGACGCGTGCTATAAAAAGTACGGCGACGAGTTTCTCAGAAAAAAACCCAAAAAAGGCGCAAATAACAGAAAGAGGTTAAAAAGATGACATCGACGGAAAATATTTTTACGGCCAAAACGGTTGACGAGGCTATTTTAGACGGATTAAGCACTTTGGGGCTTACCATTGACGAGGTTGAAATAACCGTCCTCGAAGAAGGAAAAAAGAAACTTTTCGGCTCGGTTAAAGCAAAGGTCCAGATAACCAAAAAGTCGGGCGGCGGCAATACGGAGCAGTTTGTTGACGGACTTTTGAAAATTCTCGGCATAGACGGAAAAAGCGAAGCCGTCGACGGGGACGAATGTCTGCATATCGAAATAAAGACGGAAAATTCTTCCAAGGTGATAGGTAAGCGCGGCGACGTGCTTGACGCAGTGCAGTGCCTTGCCGGCGCGGTTGCCAACATAGGCAGGACGGATTATAAAAAAGTAGTCGTCGACTGCGAAAACTACCGCAGCCAGCGTGAAGAAACGCTTAAAGCCTTAGCGGAAAAGCTTGCGAAAAAAGCGGTCGAAAAGGGCAGGAAGCTCACTCTCGAACCTATGAACCCTTACGAGCGCCGCATTATCCACTCCGCACTTGCAAACAATACAGAGGTTAAAACGGTTTCCGAAGGTAAAGAACCCAACAGATATATCGCAGTCATTCCCAACAACGCAAGACCCAACGACAGAGGTCTTAGATACGGTGAAAGAAAATCCTTCGGCGACAGGGAAGGAAAATTCGGCGGACAGCGCCGCGGCGAGCGCGGCGGCAGACCCGAAAGACGAGGCGGAGAAAGAAGGTCTTCATCCGGCGGAGCCAAACGCGGCAAAAAGGAAATTTATTTCGGCGCGTTCCTCGGCAACAGCGGCGCGAAAGCAGACGCTACACCCGAAGAAAACGGCGAAGAATAAAATTCAAATATTAAGATGGTTTTCGGGGAAGCCTCCATTATCGGGGACAAAACACATCGCTAAAAAAACCGAGTAGATGCAAAAAAGCGGATGCCCTCGGTGCGTCCGCTTTATTATTTACGATTATGAAAAATATTTTACCACTAAAAGACTTTGCCGCGCGGGGGTAATCGCCGCGCTGTATGCGGTACTTACCTGGGCGCTCGGTTCTTTTGCGTACGGACCTTTACAAATCCGTCCGGCGGAAGCGCTGTGCATACTGCCGCTGTTTTTTCCCGAAACGGTGCCCGCGCTTTGGATAGGCTGTATGCTTGCAAATCTTATTTCGGGTTACGGGCTGTACGATATTTTTTTGGGAAGTCTGGCAACGCTTGCCGCGGCGTTTTTAACCTACGGCGCAGGCAGACTTGCCAAAAACCATATTCTTCGCGTTGCCGTCGGCGGAATATTTCCCGTGTTGTTTAACGCGTTTCTGGTTCCGCTTATATGGATACTTGCAGGCAGTACGGATATTGTGTACTGGTACGAATTTGCCGTTATGCTTTTAAACGAAGGGCTTTGGATTTACGTGTTGGGTATCCCTCTGTATATTGCGGTTTACCGTCTGCGTAAAAAGGGCGTATCGGTTTTTACGGACGGCATTGCCCCGAAAAAAGTCAGCACGGAACAGTCAACCGCAAACTGCCCCCCACCGCCCGACGAAACTAACGATAAATAAAAAATCCCCTGCGAAATCGCGCGGGGGATTTTAATTTAATTAAAAAATTATTTCGTGTAGGTTAAAAACGAAAGACGTCATTGCAAAGCAACCCATGCGAAGTTTAATTTGTCCGTCCGGTACGGTTTCGGCAAGCTGTTTAAGCGAATTATATGTTTCGTTGTCTGCTGTAAAAACCAAATTTACTTCCCCCGCGGTTTCAGCTTTTTTGCCGTCGAAGTGTAAATCAGCCAGGCTTAATTCTTTGGTTTTGTCCGCGTCGAAAACAAACTTTAAACTGTCGTTCACAGTGCAGTAAAGCTTAACTTCTTCCGGTTTGACGGAAAATTCATTAAATCCGAAATTACCGTTAACCCTTATATATGCTTCGTCCAAGTCCGAAATTTCCGCCCGAATATCACTGAAAGTTGCAAATCCGCCGTCTTTTGCCGTAAACGTTTCGCTCATACGGTAAATACTTTCGCCTTTATCGTTTGCGGGCTTAAATACCTCTGTAATAACAGTAGATACCGTAACTAAAACCAATGCGGAAATAACCAAAAGCGCGGTGTGGAGTTTGCTTTTTACTTTTTCTTTACGGGAAGCTGTTTGTTGAAGGTTTTCAACCGCTTTGCTTTTTGCCTGCCCGCTTGCGTTTATATTGTCAAAAGCGTCAGTATACTTACTCATTGCCGTTGTCCTCCAATATATCTTTAAGTTTCTCCCTTGCGCGACAAAGCTTTATAAACACCGCGTTTTCAGATTTTTTGATTATTTTGCCTATTTCCGCGGCGGAATATCCCTCGTAATAGTGCAGATAAATTATATTTCTGTCATCTGCGGGTAGGGCAAAAATTTCTTCGGTTATCGTTTCGCACTCGGAAACAGATACAAAAGGTTGAACGGTTTCAAGCGAAATTTCACGTCGAGTAACCGAACGCAAATAGTCTTTGCATTTGTTTATGGTTACGCGGATGAGCCAAGCTTTTAAATGTTCGCGATTTTTAAAATTACGCTTTTTTAAAAGGGCAAGAAAAACTTCCTGCATGATGTCTTCGGCGTTGCTTGTCTGCTTTACGTTTTGAAACGCAATACGCATAATCATGTCGGAAAATTCTTCCACGGTTTTTTCTATTTCGTTTTTGTCCGTCAGATTTATCTGCATATTATCCGCCGTAAAAATAATGTCATTTAATTATATTTTCGCAAAAACGATTATGTCAAGCAAAATTTTTACGGAATTTTTGAAAGGTTTTACGCCTTTAAAACGATTATTAATATGAAGCTTAAAATATGCAAAAAGTTAATTCATCTTTTAAAATTCGGTTAAAAAGAGGTAGGTAGGCATTATGAAAAAGGCATTGAAAATATTATTTGTTGCAGTGTTTGTATGCTGTTTGGTTGTTTATATGTGCGGGTTAACGGCATGTGACGATGCGGTAAAAGAGGTTTACGCTTCATGCTGTCAGGGTGACGGAATGAAGCTTCCCGTTAAGTTTGAAAAAGCTTGGGCGGAGTCGCACGGTACGGCATTTAAAACTTCGCAGTCGCTTGAAAGCATTGCCGTCGAAGTCAACAAATTTAATAAGAAAGGCGAAGCATATTCAGCGCGGGTTTATGGCGATAACTATATTTTTATAGAGAAAACCTTAAACGGCGGCGACATGCATTACTATCTTGTCACCCGAACGCAAAGCGGCGTTTATGCTTTTACTTCGCTATGGCAAAAATTCGATTTTGACGGAAAGATTGTAAGCGTACTTGTGCCCTACCATTTTTTACAAATACAGAAAAACGGAAGTTCAGCTGAACATATCTACGGGGTAACGCTAAAATCTGCATACAAAACAACTGCTTCGCCGGAAGAAACGGCAGAATTTTACAAGCGTAAAAATTTGTTTCGCGTTACTGTATTAAATGACGCCGTTTACGTAGCGGCGAACGGATACACTCTTGAAGCAGTATTAAAAACAATAGATAACGAAATTTTTATAACATTTAATCTGCAATAGAAAACGCCTCCGCAATTCTGCGGAGGCGTTAACATTTTTACTTACTTTTTCTTTGTTGCGGTTTTGGGCGTTGCTTTTGTAGCGGGCGCCTTTTTCGTTGCGGTCTTAGCCGCGGGTTTTTTTGCGGGCGCTTTCTTTACCGCTTTTTTGGGTTCTGCTTTAACGGGCGCGGGTTTAGCCGCGGCGCAGTTGGACTTTAATTTATCCAGACAATCCCAAAGCTCGGTGGGTATTCTCGAGCGGATAGCGGAGTTGTAATATCCCTCTATCTCCTGCGCTTCCGCCTCCCATTTTTCGGGGTCGACGGTAAGAATTTCTTTCAGTGCTTCCAAATCGAACTTCTTGTTGTCGGAAATGCTGTAATCCAAATCGGTAATGTCGATATCCTCAGCCTTGGGCACGTAGCCAATCGGGGTTTCGACGGCGTCGACGGGGTTTTCGCCGCAACGCTTCAAAATCCATTCAAGCACGCGCATATTGTCGCCGAAGCCCGGCCACATAAAGTTGCCGTCCGCATCCTGTCTGAACCAGTTTACGTTGAAAATTTTAGGCGGGTTTTTAACCTTTTTGCCCATGTCTATCCAGTGCTGGAAGTAGTCGCCCATATGATATCCGGCGAAGGGCTTCATAGCCATAGGGTCGTGACGGAGAACGCCCGTCGCGCCTGTTGCCGCCGCAGTGGTTTCGGACGACATTGCCGAACCGATAAAC
Source organism: uncultured Christensenella sp. (assembly GCA_910578765.1). Taxonomy (GTDB): domain Bacteria; phylum Bacillota; class Clostridia; order Christensenellales; family Borkfalkiaceae; genus Coproplasma. Next base: position 3,776 of record CAJTRW010000017.1, on the reverse strand, counting down.
ACGCCGTGGTTCCAGTCCCTCGACTGATAAACAAGCGGGGTCGTTCCCGCCCTTCTTCCGCCGAATATTATAGCGGAAAGGGGTACGCCCTTTTTGGAATTGAAGTCGGGCGAAACGCAGGGGCAGTTTTCCGCGGGTGCGGTGAAACGGCTGTTGGGGTGCGCCGCGCATGTGGACTTGTCGTGCTTGTCATATTTTTCGGAATTCCAAGGTTTGCCCGTCCAGTCAATGCAGTGCTCGGGCAGTTCCTTGGTAAGTCCTTCCCACCAAACCGTCATATCGTCTGTGTTGAGCGCAACGTTGGTGAAAATCGTGCCGCGCTTGGTGGATTGAAGTGCGTTGTAATTACTGTGCTCGTTAGTGCCGGGCGCAACGCCGAAGAAACCGTTTTCGGGGTTGACCGCCCACAGTCTGCCGTCGTCGCCTACGCGTATCCAGGCAATATCGTCGCCAATGCACTCTACCTTGTAACCCTTTTCAAGATAATGCTTGGGCGGTATAAGCATAGCAAGGTTGGTTTTGCCGCAAGCGGAAGGGAATGCCGCCGCAACATATTTCTTTTCTCCGTCGGGATAGGTAACGCCGAGGATAAGCATGTGTTCCGCCATCCAGCCCTCGTTTTTGCCGAGGTAGGAGGCAATTCTCAAAGCAAAGCATTTCTTGCCCAAAAGCACGTTTCCGCCGTAAGCGGAGTTTACGGAAATTATCGTGTTATCCTCGGGGAAGTGCATTATGTAGCGTTTGTCCGCGTCCACGTTGCACTTTGCATGGAATCCTTTAATAAAGTCTCCCTTCTTGCCCAACGCGTCAAGGCACTGTTTGCCTACGCGCGTCATTATATTCATATTCAATACGACGTATATACTGTCGGTAACCTCTATACCTATTTTTGCGAAGCTGCTGCCGACTACGCCCATAGAATAAGGTATAACGTACATAGTCCTGCCCTTCATAGAGCCCCTTGCAATTTCGCTGCAAAGCTCGTAGCCCTGTCTGGGGTCCATCCAGTAGTTAATGAGGCCCGCGTCATCTTTATTTTTGGTGCATATAAAGGTTCTGTCCTCTACGCGCGCAACGTCGTTTACCTTCGTGCGGTGAAGGTAACAGTCGGGCAGTAAATTTTCGTTAAGCTTAATAAGCTCGCCGCTTTTTACGGCTTGTTCCTTCAAAGCTTTAATTTGTGCGGGGCTGCCGTCAATCCAGACAATGTTGTCGGGCTGGGCAAGCTCTGCGCTTTCAGCAACAAAATCCAGTACGTTTTTGTTTTTGGTGAGTGCCATTTAAAATCTCCTTAAAAATACAAAACAATTTTTTCCTTATACATTATACAGAATATATATAAATATTGCAAACAAATTGAAATAATAAAATTTATGAAATTTACGTTGGGTGTATATTCCGGTACTTGAAAAGAATCATTTAAGATGCTTCGCCGCCGCTCAGTATGACAACGGGGACGCAATAAAAACAAAAATACCACATAAAAGTCTGCTTGGCAGACAGTTTTTGCCAATGGCAACCTTTGCAAAACACAATATATTGTGGTTGAAAAAACTACCGACCACTATTTTTATTTTTTACAAAAAAAGACTTGAAATTCGTTTTTTCCTGTGATATACTCTATGATACCACAATATCCGCATAATTTTATTATGCAAAAAATTATAATTTAATAGTTTTACAATGACAATTTAACACTATATTAACAATTAACGCATGCCAATATTAGGCTTTTGTGTATCTCTTATACATATTGTGCGTTTATTGTTTTTGCAGTGTAAATTGCTGTTGTAATATTAATATGCATAAATATGCGGATGTTGTGGTGACTCTGAGAGATACTGCAATATGCAAGGTGTGTCTCTTGGGGGGCACACTTTTTTGTTTTACCAAAAGCTTGTAGCTGTCGCGCAGTGACGGACGGGGGGAAACCTTATTGTAATTTTAGGTTGACTCTCATGTCATTCCGAGGCTTGCCGAAGAATCTTAAAGATATTCGGTAACAGAGGGGGATTCTTCGTTACACTCAGAATGACAAGGTAACGTCATCCTGAACGCAGTGAAGGATCTGCCGTGAACAAAAAGTGTGGTACTGTTTTTTGTAAAAAAAGGGGTGCACACCATGAAAAAATTTAAAACAAAAAATTTATTAATAGCGGCTCTGGCGGTAATTTGCGCAGTAATGCTTTCTTTTTCCGTTGCGTTTTTCGGGGGAGTATTCAATAAAACCAAGAAAGCTAATGCGTATGTAAGCTCCCAAACTTTGCTCGGGTCTATTTACGATTATGCAAAAGGTGAATTTTCGCAACAAACATTAAATAACATTGCAACAGCGGCAAATCCTGCTTACGCAGATAAATTTGATTTAATTAATGGCGTTGTTAATAATAATGTAACTATAACCGCTAATGCTTTTAACGGTAAAAACGTAAATTTCGGAAAAAAAGCGGGTACGGGTGCGGAAATTGAATGGATACCCGCATATATTTCCAAAGCGGTTATCGGAGGAAAAAGCTATGCGACTTTAACTTTGTGGCAGGCTACTGTTTCCGAAACATCGACTTATGCGGATTCTTGGTCGGGTAAAAATGTAGTAGAACCGTCATGCAATATGTATGCCTCAAGTTATCTACATGCACTTATAAATAATGGTAAGACTTCGACGGGTTATCACGCCGCAAATTACAGCGGTGCGGCTAATCCTACAATGAAGCTTAATAGCAGTAATGCTACTATTTCGTCTTATACGACTTATTCTGAATTCGTTACCGGCGGCTTGTTTGATAATTATATTGTGGCTCCGAAAAATTTAAGCTGGCAAATGAGTGAGAACGGAACAAACGATCCGGCTTGTACTGATACATGGCTGGTAAAAAACGGAACCAATTATTCATATAACAGTTGGACGGAAGACAATTTATGGATCCCGAGTTTTAGAGAAACCGGTTACAATGCGTTAGTCGGAATATGGAACACTACGGCGGCTCAACGTTCAGCAGGTACAAACAATTGGCTTCGTAATGCCATGGCGGCTAGCAATGGTGATATGAACGCTAGCTTTCTTGCTGCCAGCGGATTACCTTACGACGTGGGACATGAACCTGTTTATAACAGTTTTGGCATTAGACCTGCTATACATTTGAATTTATCTGCTATTGCAGTTGAAGAAGCGGAAAGCCCCACGGTAGACAATACTACGGATACAACCAAGACAATGGCATGGGACGATACTACGCATGACTTCAATCTGTATTTTGAAACGGCTAAATCCGCAATAACCAAAATAGAGCGTGAGGACGTGGGCGGAACGAAGACTACCTTGTACAGCTATACGCTTCCTACAAGTCCTTCGGGTACTGGTACGGCAACGCCTAATGTAAGCAACATAACGTGCACGTTGGCAAATAATACAAGCGGTGCAAAACTTACGTTAAAGGAAGCGGGTAAATATACCGTAACGGTTGATTTAATCGATAAGGACTATACCGATATTGACGAACAAAAATTAATTTGGAAAGATATCGGTAAACGCAAAACCTCTACTGGCGTTATAAGTAAAACGATAACAATAACAATAACGCCCAAGGTATTTACTAAGCCCGCGGTGGCAACGGGTGATATAAACGGACAGGAATACACTGGCAAGGACATAACATTCACACTAACCAGCCCCGACACAACCGGCACGGGCGATTGGACTAAATACATAAAAGTAGACGGCAGTCTGCCTGCGGAATTAACGGATAACGCGGACGGCAGTTATAAGGCGTCTAAGG
>CAJTRW010000016.1:35849-46305 GCA_910578765.1 uncultured Christensenella sp. | reverse complement strand
TGTTAATCCCTTCTAGGGTCTGTGCAAACCACTAGTTTACTAGTGGTTTTGTTTTATTATTGTTTATATCACAATCATGCTGTCTTTGATATTTCCGCCTGTAATAAAGTTATATACCGCGTGCTCGAATTTATCTTTCTCGAAGCAGGCGCGCGCGTCACCGTTCAACGTGCTTCCGTTGGAATTAGAAATCATTGTATAACTCGACTTCGCCAAAGCGGGCAACATGTAATCGGCAGATTTGTTGCTTACCGCAAGAATTTTGAGATAAAGGTCGACGTCGATGAATTTTTCGCAGTCGTCCTTATAAAGCTTTAACATATTGGCGCAGACAAGCCTTTTTATGCGCGCGGACGAATATCTCTTGGAAGTGCATTTTTCTATGACATCGTTCAAAGGCTCTGCGGCAAGGTTTTTAAGTCTGTTTTCCAGCCCTTCCGCGCAACCGTATATCCGTACAAGGTTTTCCTTGTCCGCAAAAAACAGGCACTGTCTTACAACGCTTGAAAAAGCGCTTACGTCCGCAGGGAATTTAAGGTCGTCGAAAACGTAGTCGGGCAGATTGCGCAAAACAAGGGGAGACTGCATATTTTGCCTGATTGCGCTTGCCGAAGAATAATTTTCCCTCAGCTCCGTACTTTTGTGCCCTGCGCCTACGCGCGGCACCGGCAAAACGGCAATGTCGGGATTGATTTTCAAAACCGCTTTCGTATATTCCAATCCGAGTATATTGTTGGGATTGGATATAATTTCTTTATTGCCGCCTTCGTGCTTGAACGCTTCCGCATAGCTTTTAATAAAGCTTTTGCCCGTAGAAAGGTTTTTCTCCAACTCGCTTTTGAATTCTTCGCTTTCGCGGCTGAGTATTATTGCCGACTCTATAAAATCCACGGCTTTACCGCATTCGCAACCGAATGCAAGGGTAGTGACTTCGGGAATGGCGGAAAGAATTTTAACGGCGCCCCTGGCAAAAATTTCGGCGGGCGCCACGGCGAATTCCGCAGGCAGCTGTATTACGCCGTCCGCCCCGCCGAGTACGGCGTGTTTTGCGCGAGTATATTTGTCGAGAATGCAAATGTCTCCGCGTTGCGTAAAGTTTCCGCTCATGATGCATAAAACCGCGTCGCAGCCCGAAAGCTCCTTGGCGCGTTCTATAAGATATTTATGTCCGTTATGAAATGGATTAAATTCGCAAATTATAGCACAAATTTTCATTTTAAACTTTACAATCCCGAAAAATTATTATATAATGTTTTGGAAAAATTATCCGTTTGTTCCATTATATAATAAAATTTCGGATAAATCAAAGCTTTTTAAGGAGAAATGATATGTCACTGCTTGATAAAATCAAGAAAGCCGGCGCCGAACTTAGCGACGCGTTGACGGGAACGCCCACTCTGTTAAGGGAAATTAAGGAAAAGGCGGCAACCCGCCGTAAGACGATTGTCTTATGCGAAGGCGAGGATAAGCGCGTTGTTGAAGCGGCGGCGAAAATTACCGCGGAGGGTATTGCAAAAATAGTCCTTATCGGTAACGAAGCGGAATGTAAAAAAGTCGCTCCCGACGTGGATTTGACGGGCATTACGCTTGTAGACCCCCTTACGTCCGATAAAACTGAAGAATATGCAAATATTCTGTACGAAGCGAGAAAGGCTAAGGGCATGACAAAAGAGCAGGCGGCAGAGCAGGCAAAAGACAGAACAATGTTCGGTGCGCTCATGTTGAAGGCGGGCGACGTTGACGGATATGTTTCCGGCGCATGCCACTCGACGGCAAACACTCTCCGTCCCGGTTTGCAGGTCGTCAAGACCGCTCCCGGCATTAAGACGGTTTCAAGCTGTTTTATCATGATAGCCCCCGACAAAAACAATCCCTATAATCCCGACGGTGTGGCTGTATTTGCAGATTGCGCCATAAATATCGAACCCACGGCTGAACAACTTGCGGATATTGCTATTACTTCGGCGGCGACGGCTAAGGCCATAGCGGGCATAGAGCCCAGAGTGGCAATGTTGTCATTTTCAACCAAAGGAAGCGGAAACGACGATAAATTTACGCAAACCGTTCCCAAAGTACAGAAAGCGACCGAGCTTGCGAAAGCCGCCGCGCCTACGCTTGCGCTTGACGGCGAATTCCAGTTCGACGCGGCTGTTGCGCCCGAAGTCGGTCAGCTTAAAGCGCCCGGCTCGTCTGTTGCGGGTCATGCAAACGTGTTTGTATTCCCCAACATCAATGCGGGTAATATAGGTTATAAAATAGCGCAACGCTTCGGCGGATATATGGCTATAGGTCCCGTTTGTCAGGGCTTTGCAAAACCGCTTAACGATTTATCCCGCGGCTGCAGTGTAGACGATATTGTGGCGACCGTGGCTGTAACGGCGTTGCAGGCAGAATAAAAATAAATTAAACAGGGTGTAGATAAATGAAAATATTAGTTGTAAACGCCGGCAGTTCTTCGCTCAAATATCAGCTTATAGATATGGAAACCGAAAAAGTTCTTGCCAAAGGCGGATGTGAAAGAATAGGCATCGCAGGCTCGGTTCTCAAAGCAAAAGGGAACGGGCATGAGAAGGTTTATGAAAAGGACATGCCCAATCATAAGGTTGCTATAGAGCTTGTCCTCAGCGCACTTAAAGACGGAGAAATAGGCGTAATAAATTCTATGGAAGAAATAGGAGCGGTAGGACACAGGATAGTGGCAAGCGGCGAATATTTCAAAAAGACAACGCTTGTAACGCCTGAGGTGTTAAAGACGCTCGAAGAAAAAACTTTCGAGCTTGCGCCCCTGCACAATCCCGCGGCGGCCACAGGTTTAAGGGCGTGCATGGAAGTTATGCCCGACACTCCTATGGCGCTGGTGTTTGACTCGTCTTTCCATGCTACCATGCCCGAGAAAGCGTACCTTTTCGGCATAGATTACGAAGATTATAAAAAATACGGCGTGAGGAAATACGGCGCACACGGAACCAGTCATAAATTCGTTTCTTCGGAAGCGGCAAAATATCTCGGTAAAAACCCCGAACAGTTGAAAATAGTTACGTGCCATCTCGGAAACGGTTCGTCTATTTCCGCAGTCGACGGCGGTAAATGCGTAGACACGTCTATGGGCTTTACTCCGCTTGCGGGCGTGCTTATGGGTACGCGCTCGGGAGATATAGACGCGTCCGCCGTAGAGTTTCTTGCAAGAAAGAAGGGTATGTCCCATGCGGATACTGTAACGTATCTCAATAAAAAATGCGGAGTTGCGGGCATTTCCGGCGTTTCCAGCGATTTCAGGGATCTGATTGCGGGAGAGGAACAGGGCAACGAAAGATGTAAACTCGCTTTGGATATGTTCGCGTATCAGACGAAAAAATTCGTCGGTGCGTACGCGGCGGCAATGGGCGGACTTGACTGTATTGTGTTTACGGCAGGCATAGGCGAAAATACGCCTACGGTCCGTGCGGACGTGTGCGAAGGGCTTGAATTCCTCGGGGTTAAAATCGATTTGAAGGCGAACGACGCCAAAAACGACGGAAGTATCCGCGATATTTCCGCAAAGGGAAGCAAAGTTAAGGTGCTTATAATCCCCACCAACGAAGAACTTGTAATTGCAAGAGAAACCGCCGCGTTTTTATAAAAATTTATCGCGTGCCGCGTTAAAATGAGTTGACAAAGCCGATAGGCTATAATATAATTTTATAGTCAACTTTCGAATATGAAGATAGAAGTCAAAAAGTTAAACGCTCAAAAGAAATACAGCGGAAATTTTTCCTTCGGTTATGAACCCGAAAAGGACGCTTGCCTTATTCCTTTATGTAACATAAAGGGTACGGTGCGCGTCGACGGCGATTATGAAATTTATGCCGATGACAGTGTGGGTGTGAATTTTACTGTTTCATACGTTTTGGAGGGTCAGTGTTCGTATTGTCTGAACGCCGCCCGCAAGGAAATAAACAAAGACTTCGAAGTTCTTTTCGTACGGGAGAAAGACCCCGACAATTACTATTACGACGGAATAACAGTTAATTTGAAAACCGCCGTGGACGATGCAATACTTTTCAGTCAGCCGGATGTCATTTTATGCAGAGACGACTGTACGGGTATTGATGTAAACCAATAAGTTAAAAGAGGAGATAATTATGGCAGTACCCAAGGGAAAACAGTCAAAGCAGAGAACGAACAGCAGGTTCGCCAATTACAAGGCGACGGCGCCTACGCTTGTTGAATGTCCTCATTGTCATTCGATGATGCAGGCTCACAGGGTTTGCGCAAATTGCGGCTACTACGACAAGGTCGAGGTGGTTTCCAAGGACGCTAAGAAAGATTAACTTACTCGGCGGACTGCCTTTCGGCAGTCCGCATTTTTAATATGAAAGTATAAGGAGAACGTTTATGAAACATACGGACGTTAAAGAATTGTTTTCAGATGCCGCAAAATACGTTGGGCATAGCGTTACGGTCTGCGGTTGGGTCAGGACCTGGCGCGATTCCAAAAGTATAGCATTTATCGAAATTAACGACGGCACTTCGCTTAAAAATCTCCAGATAGTAATCGAAAAGGATAAAATTCCCGAAAGCGAAATCAAATCCGCTTTGGTGGTCGGTTGCGCATTGCAGGCGGAGGGGCTTTTCGTTGCGTCGGAACGCAACGGGTTCGAGATGTCTCTGCGTTCAGTTAAGGTTCTGGGCGGCTGTCCGCAGGACTATCCTTTACAGAAAAAACATCACACGCTTGAATTTTTAAGGACTATCCCGCATTTGCGCCCCAGAACGAAATATTTCGAGGCGGTTTTTGCCGTGAGAAGCGCGCTTGCATTCGCTATTCATAAATACTTTACGGCGCACGGCTACAAATACGTAAATACGCCCATTATTACCGGCAGCGACTGCGAAGGCGCGGGAGAAATGTTCCGCGTAACGACTCAGCCCTGGAACGCCGCTTGCAAAACCGAGCAAGAGTATTTTGACGGCGACTTTTTCGGCGCGAAGGCTGGACTTACCGTTTCGGGTCAGTTGGAGGGCGAGGTCGCGGCGATGGGCTTGGGTAAAATATATACCTTCGGACCCACGTTCCGCGCGGAGCACAGCAATACCACGCGCCATGCCGCGGAATTCTGGCAGATAGAGCCCGAGGTATGCTTCTGCGATTTGCACGACATTATAGAAATAGGCGAAGATTTTATAAAATCAATAATTAAAGACGTGCTTTCAAGCTGTCCGGAAGAACTTGCATATTTCGACGAAAGGATTGAAAAAGGGCTTATCGAAAAGCTCAATGCTGTTATTTCAAGCGATTTTGCGAAGGTAACCTATACCGAAGCGGTGGAAATACTTAAAAAATCCGGCAAAGACTTTAAATTTCCCGTAGAATGGGGCGCGGACTTACAAACCGAGCATGAAAAATATCTTACCGAAGAATATTTCAAAAAGCCGGTATTTGTGACTGATTATCCCGCCGATATCAAATCGTTCTATATGAAGCTTAACCCCGACGGCAAAACCGTCGCCGCAACCGATTTACTCGTTCCGGGCATAGGTGAAATTATAGGTTGCAGCGAAAGAGAAGCGGACTATGAAAAGCTTAAAGCCGCTATGGTTAAGCGCAACATGCCGCTTGAAAATTATACCGAGTACCTCGATACGCGTAAATACGGCAGCGTGCCGCACAGCGGCTTCGGTCTGGGTTTCGAGCGTATGCTTATGTACGTGACCGGCGTGCAAAATATAAGGGATGCTTTACTGTATCCGAGAACTGTCGGGAGCTTGTAATTCAATTTAAACAAATGAAAAACAGAATTTGTGTAATTTTTACCGGCGGTACGATAGGCTCCTATTCCAACGGCGGCATTGTCGACCTTAAACCCGAGACAAGCAGCTTACTTATCGAAAAATACCGCGAACGCTTCGGGAACGCAATACATTTCGACGAGTTGCGCCCTCTTAATATTCTCAGCGAAAATATGCAGCCGTCGGACTTGGAAGTTATGGCGGACTGTATCCGCGGAGTGGATACGGACGTGTACGACGGAATAATTCTCACGCACGGCACGGATACTCTCTGTTTTACCGCAAATCTTTTCAGTCAGCTTTTCTGCGACATAAAAATACCGCTGGTTTTCGTTTCCGCTCTTTATCCTCTCGACGACGACAGGAGCAGAGGGGTCGAAAACTTCGCGGGCGCGGTTACTTTTATTGAAAGCGTTGATTACGGCGGCGTATTCGTCAGCTTCGAGAACCGTTCGGAAAATTGTAAAATCCACCTCGCAAGCAGAATTATTTCCGCAACGCAGATAAGGGGAGAATACGACAGTATCCTTAACGTGCATTACGGCGAAATAAGGGGTGGAAAATTTGTCTATAACGATAACGACAACAATCCTGCGCCGTCACAGCTGCGTCGTCCGCGTAAGCCCTGTATTGCGCAAAAGCTGTGTACCGACCTTGTCATAATACAGGCTCATTCTCTGTTGAACTTCGATTATTACAGGTTTAACGAGGTAAAGCCCAAAGCGGTCATGGTTCAACTCTATCACAGCGGCACCGTCTGTACGGAGGGGAAGGAAGCCAATTTCAAAAATTTCCTTGCGTACTGTAAAAACCTCGGTATAGAGGTGGTAATAGCCACTATAGACAGCAGTGCGCGCACTTATGGAAGCGCGGTCGGGTTGGCGGATTTGTGTACCGCGGCGTATGACATCAGCTTTGAAATGGCTACGGTCAAAGTGCTTTTGGCGCTGGGCTCCGGCAGAAATATCGCCGACGAACTTCAAACCAACAATTTTTTTGAAAAGCTTCATTAATTAACCACAGTGAATATTTATATGGATAAAGCTTAATTCCTATTGACAAAATAGGAATTAAGCTTTATAATTTTGTAAAAGTTAATTATTTTCTAAAACTTTCTGAAGTCTGGACAAATCTTCCTCATGTCCGCATCTGGGCTTTATACTGTTTATTTTATAAAGCTCTTGTCCGAACTTATACATTTCCAAAACGGAAGCGCATAGCTTGTTGCCTAACGGAGTCAGCGAATATTCTGTTTTGGGCGGAACAACGGGGTAAAGGACTCTGTTTATTATACCGTCCTTTTCAAGTTCTTTAAGTTGTTCTGCAAGCATTTTAGGCGTTGCGCTTACAAGTTTTGCTATTTCGCTGTATCTTAAAATCCTTCCGAAAAGGTAATAAACAATATCTATTTTATATTTACCGCCTATAACCGAAAGCGTAGCGTCAAGCGGACAGCTACAGGATTTAAAAACTTCTTCATTCATATTAAACTCCTTACTTTCCAAAAAGTTAGTATAGCACTTTAAAGTGCGTTCTTGACAATTAGAAAGTTTATGTTATTATAGTCGTAGTGAAATTTTTTGTCAAGATAAATAAAGTTTATAGCGGAGTAAGAATTTGGTTAAAAGATACAACGTTACGGGAATGACTTGTTCGGCATGCTCGTCGGGCATAGAGCGCGCTATGGGTAGATTGGGCGGCGTGTCTTCTTGCGAGGTCAGTCTCATGGCAAAGAGCATGAAGGTCGACTTCGACGAAAGCGTCGTTTCCGAAGAAAAAATATTTTCCGTAGTCAAAGAGCTCGGTTACGGAATTTATAACGAGGGTGAACAACCGGAAGGTAAAGCGCAAAACCGTGATAATAAGCTTTTTATAAGGTTTATAATTTCGGTTTGTCTGCTTGCGCCGTTGCTGTATGTTTCAATGGGGCATATGATAAAGGCGCCCGTTCCGTTTTTTTTGAATCCGCATAAGGGCTACGGTCAATGGTTCGCGCTGTATCAGTGCATACTTGCCGCCGCGGTCATAGCGGTAAATTTTTCGTTTTTCAAAAACGGAATCGTTGCCGTGTTTAAGCGCGTGCCCAACATGGATACGCTGGTTGCGCTCGGCTCGGGGGCGTCGTTTATATATTCTTTGGTTTTAACCGTGCTTATCTTTGTCGGCAATTCAAACGGAAACCCGTCATGGAGCGGACTTTATTCCGATTTGCATTTTGAAAGCGCCGCTACAATCCTCGCGCTTGTCACGGTGGGCAAATGGCTTGAAGAAAAATCCAAGAAAAAGACGGGTACGGAAATTGAAAAGCTTTTAAAGCTTGCGCCCGACACGGTTACTGTGGAATGCGACGGCGTTCGGAAAACCGTTCCCGTAAAAGAAGTCAAGGTCGGCGATATCGTTGTGGTAAAGCAGGGGGAATATGTTCCCGTCGACGGTATTATAACGGACGGACACGGCTTTGTGGACAAATGCGCCGTAACCGGCGAAAGCCTGCCTGTCGAGGTTACTTCGGGCGACGCGGTTACTTCGGCGGCTATAGTGACAAACGGCGTGCTTAAACTCCGCGCCGAGCGCGTAGGGGATCAGACGACTCTTTCAAAAATAATAGAAATGGTGCGCGAAGCGGGCGCAAGCAAGGCGCCTATTCAGAAGCTTGCCGACAAAATAGCCGGAATTTTTGTTCCCGTAGTTACGGCAATCGCACTTATAACTTTTCTTGTATGGTTGCTTATCGACGGCGGATTCAGGGCGGAACACTGCGTAACGTACGCTATAAGCGTACTTGTAGTTTCTTGTCCTTGCGCTCTCGGTCTCGCTACGCCTGTTGCTATTATGACGGCAACGGGGAAAGCCGCGTCTTTGGGTATACTTTATAAGGATGCGGAAAGCCTGCAACGCGTTTGCGGCATAAATTCTGTTTTACTTGACAAGACGGCAACTTTGACTTTGGGTAAACCGCAGGTGACCGACGTATGCGTTTTCGGTTGCGACAGAGAGGAAATTCTTAAAATCGCATGCGGAATAGAGCGCAATTCAAACCACCCGCTTGCAAAATGCGTCGTGGAGTACGTAGGCTACGGCGCGGAAGTGAGCGACTTTTCGTATATCGTCGGTCAGGGTGCGCGCGCGGTTTACGGCGGAGAAATTTACAGCCTCGGCAACATAAAGCTTGTTACGGGTGTTAAAATTTCAAAGGAAGTAAAAGACTCTGCGGCAAATCTTTCCGCGCAGGGTAAAACCGTACTTTATATGGCGGATTCCAAGCGCGTTGTTGCGCTTATAGCGGTTGCCGACGTCATAAAAGAAGGAAGCGGCCAGGCTATAAGCATGCTTAAAGACCGTAATATGAAAATAGCCATGCTGACCGGTGACGAAAGCAAGACGGCGCAAGCCGTTGCGGCAAGCGTGGGAATTGACGATTTTGTCGCCGAGGTCATGCCCGAAGACAAGTTAAATGCGGTTGTTAATCTGCAGAATGCGGGCGGTTGCGTAGCTATGGTCGGAGACGGAATAAACGATTCCCCTGCGCTTAAACAGGCGGACGTTGGCATCGCAATGGGTAGCGGTACGGACGTAGCGATAGATTCGGCGGACGTTATTCTCGTCGGTGAGGATTTGCGCACTCTGGACACTGTTTTCGATTTAAGCCGCGCCACGGTTAGAAATATTAAGGAAAACCTGTTTTGGGCGTTCATTTATAACGTTGTTATGATTCCCGTGGCGGCGGGCGCATTTTCCGCCTTGGGTTTTTCGTTTAACCCCATGATTGCCGCGCTGTGCATGAGTTTGAGCTCCCTCTTTGTGGTTGGTAACGCTTTAAGGCTTTTAAGATACAGGAATAAAAAAATAATAAAGGAAGACAAATATATGAAAAAGATTATTCACATTGAAGGTATGTGTTGCGAGCATTGCGCCAAACGCGTCGAAAACGCGCTTTCCGCCGTTTCCGGCGTTGTGTCGGCGGACGTAAAATTAAAGAAAAAAACAGCCGTCGTCCGCAGCCGCGAAGAAATCGACGACGCTGAAATTTCCAAGGTAATATCCGAAGCGGGTTATACTGTAACCGCAATAGATAACAAATGACAAAATTACAACGTTTGTGACAATATACGTCAGGATAACGTTTTGACATATCAGCATACGGGGCGGTATAATTTAGACAGGAGGTATACGCCGTATGCAGGACACAATGTTATTGGACAGGCGTACAAAAGATTTGGTTAAGGAGTATGTTCCCGAGGGGGACGTGCTTGACAGTATAGTTTGCTTTTTTTCTATTTTCGCGGATCCCACAAGGGTCAGAATGTTATCCGCGCTGGCAATTTCGGAAATGTGTGTAACCGATTTATCGCGCGTGCTTAATATCAATCAAACCACTGTTTCGCATCAGTTAAGGCTTTTGAAAAATCTCGGAATAGTCAAGTGTGAAAGACAGGGTAAAATAATATTTTACAGTCTTGTGAACGATACCGTAAACGACGTTATGCTCAAAGGCGTAGAGTTTTTGGGCTGTTGAACGGGATTTAAAAGGCGGCGCTTTTGCGCCGCCTTAAAATTTATAAAAAATGCGTTAATTTTCTTGTCATTTCCGCCTTTTTTTGTTAAAATAAAAACGTAAATATTGTGATTTATGGGAGAAACAATATGGTAAAAATCAAAAAAATCCTGCCGGCGTTTTTACTCGCTT
>CAJTRW010000016.1:11827-35839 GCA_910578765.1 uncultured Christensenella sp. | reverse complement strand
ATGTTCGTTTTTAGGCGTCGGCGGAAATTCGGTTTCGTTCAATTTGGACGGCGGCGTTCTCGAATCGAGCTTCGACACTTATACGGAAGGTGAAGAAAAAACTCTTCCCGTACCCGTAAAAGAAAATTACGACTTTGCGGGATGGTATCTCAATGAACAGCTTACGGGCGAGCCGGTTGAAAAAATCAGCGCGACGGACAGCGGCGATTTGTCTTTCTGGGCAAAGTGGACGCCTAAATCATTTTCTATTGTATATAACAATATCGAAGGCGCGACCCTTTCAAAGCAACTTGACGGGTATACTTACGGTACCGGCGTAATACTTCCTACGGCGCAAAAAGAGGGGTATGATTTTAAGGGCTGGTTTGACAATGCCCAGTTTTCGGGCGACGCTTTTTCGATTCTCACCAACACAGCCTCGGGTGATAAATCTTTCTATGCGAAATGGGACGGCTTATCTTATAAGCTCGAGCTTGTATTGAACGGCGGAATACTTGCCGACGCGCCCACTGCGTACACTTACGGCGTGGAAACGGTTTTACCCGTTCCTACGAAAGCAGGTTACAATTTTGACGGTTGGTATGAAAGCTCTGCATTCTCCGGCGACGCGGTTACGAAAATAAACGCGGACGATAAAGCGGGCGACAGAAAATTTTACGCCAACTGGGCAGCCAAAGACGGAATAGCCATTACCGCTTTCGGCGGATATGAGGAAGGGGCTTACGTTGAATTCGATAAAATCAACGGCGTAAGCGATTATAAAGTTTCGTATAAAGCTTCCGGAGAGAATTCTTATACGCAAATAGATTCTATGCTTGTTCGCGCATCGGGAACAAAAATCCGCGCGGACGTTGTGGGAATCAAAAAGGGCGTTTACGATATAAAAGTAGAGGCTGGCAATAAAGAGGGCGTTAAAAACGGAATTAACGTAACTGCATACGACCGTTCGGGTTATGCGCATTTCGACGGGTCTGCAAGCGATAAAATTTACGCTGCTGGCGTCGGCGCTTATAAAAACGACGGTACCCCTAAGAGCAACGCACAGATTATTTACGTCAGCGAAGCTACCAAAAACACGGTAAAAGCAACCATAAACGGAAAAAATTATACCGGCATAGTAGCAATACTCGGCGGTACCGTAAACAGTAAAGATCCTATAATAATCCGCGTTTTGGGTCAGGTAGCCGCGGCAACATGGAAGAAAGACAACGTTACCTACACAAAATCTTCGTCTACGACGGTGGACGGTTCTGCTAACGGCAATCTTAAAGCTTCCGTCATAAAGGGTAAAAACGGTCAGCAGTTGCCCAAAACCAAAGATATTACGCAAAAAACGCTTATAGACGGCGGTTATAACGTGCTTGATACTTCCGTTTATCCCGAGCTTATCGGTCTGAACAGCAAGGCAACTTATAAGGCGAGCGATAAAGGTTCGGAATATGACGAATACGATTCGGCTTGGAACAACTGCATCATAGGCTCGTCATCCGGCGGCGCTTCAAACGTTACCGTCGAGGGTATAGGAAAAGACGCCCAATTATTCCAATGGGGAATGACTTGGATAAACAGCAACAATATAGAAATAAGAAATCTGACCTTCGACGACTATACGGAGGACGCGTGCAGCTTCGAAGGGAAGAACAACATAGATATAGCAGGCGGCGAAACCGTAGACGACTTCGATTCCAAGCGTATATGGGTGCATAACTGCAAATTCAACGAGGGCGTCAATTACTGGGACGTATGTCCCGAGCAGGATAAGCACGAGGGCGACGGCGCTACGGACTTCAAAAAATGCTCTTATGTGACTATCTCGTACTGCCATTACGAAAACAATCATAAAACAGGACTTATCGGCGGTGATAACAATCAACAGACTGCAAACGTAACGTTCCACCACAATTTTTATGACAGTTGTAAAAGCAGGCTTCCGCTTGCGCGCCAGGCGAATATGCACATGTTCAACAACTATTATCATAATTCGGGAACAAGCGCTTCGTTGAGGGCTAACGCCTATGCGTTCTTTGAAAACTGCTATTTCGACGGCAGCAACAATACCATGATAGACATACAAAGTCTATCTTCAACCCAAACAAAAACCTACGGAGTAGCTAAAATTTTCGGTTGTTATATGGGCGGCAAAGGGTATTCTTATCAATCGATGCCCTCGTCCGAAAAACCGAGCGATAATAAAGTGCACGAGCCTTTTATAAATATCGTAACAGACAGAAATAAGAAGGTGGAAAGCTCTAACGTTTTTGCAAAGAATTTCGATACCGATTCGACTGTTTTCTATTACGCGGGCGGTAAAACGCAGCTTGCGGACGGATTCACGCTGCTTACAGCGGAAGAAGTAAAAACGCGCATACCCGTTTTGGCAGGCGTACACAAAAATTAAAGTTGCAAATAAGAAAAGGCTCCGCCGATGCGGCGGAGCCTTTTCATCTGTGCCGGACAACTTCAATATTTCATACTTGCGATTATATTGCAAAACTTTCTCAAAAGTGGTATAATCTAAATGTTATGGACGTAATACAGCAAAAACTCAAGCTTCTGCCAGACGCGCCGGGCGTTTATATAATGCTCGACAGCTATAAAAACGTTATTTACGTCGGGAAAGCGCGCATTTTAAAAAACAGGGTCAGACAGTACTTCCATAATTCTCCGAAGCCTGAAAAAGTTACAAAGATGGTTGAAAACATTGCGGATTTCAACTATATTATAACGGATTCGGAAATAGACGCGCTTGCACTTGAAAACAATTTAATAAAAAAATATAAGCCTAAATATAACATTCTTTTAAAGGACGATAAAACTTACCCCTATATCAAGGCGAATATGAGGGAAGAATTCCCTAACTTTTGCATAACTCGCAAAATCAGGAAAGACGGCGGGCGCTATTTCGGTCCTTTTATGGGCGGCATAAACTGCAAAGATATTCTTGACGTTTTGCAGCTTACTTTTAACGTCAGGCTGTGTCATACTCAGATAGGTCCGAAGCCCAAGCGCGAATGTCTCAACTACCATATATGCAGATGCTCTGCCCCTTGCGCACATAAGGCGGACAGGCAGGAGTATGCGGCGCAGGTAAAAAAAGCGCTTTCATTCTTGGACGGCGACTATAAGGACGCCGAACAGCTTTTGAACGAAAAAATGCTTTCCGCCGCCGAAAACGAAAATTTCGAACTTGCTTTGGAATATAAAAACAAACTCGCAATGCTCGGTAAGCTTGAAGCAAAGCGTATTACCTCGCTAAGCAGGTATATCGACGCGGACATAATCGCTTATGCGACCAACAACCTTTATTCTGCCGTAAACGTGCTTGTAACGCGTAAGGGCATAATGCAGGGCGGAAACAGCTTTGCGCTTGACGAGGCGCATATGAACGACGGAGAAGCGCTTACGGCTTTTATTACGCAGTATTACGCTTCGCACGAAGTTCCTGCGGAAATTATTTGCGAAGAATTTTGCGAAAAGGAACTTCTTCAAAACTACTTTAAAGAAAAATCCGGTAAAACGGTAGAGATAACTCTCGCAAAGCAGGGCGTTAAAGCGCGTCTTTTAAATATGGCGCAGAAAAACGCTTCCGACTTTTTGGAAAAGTCGGTCGATAAAATCCGCCATCGCGACGATATGACGGTGAACGCCTGCCGCCGTTTGCAGGAAATTTTGAAGCTTGAAAAGTATCCGCGCCGTATGGAGTGCTACGATATTTCCAACATAAGCGGCGTAGACAAAGTCGGTTCCATGGTCGTGTTTATAGACGGCGAGGCCGACAGAAACAGTTACAGAAGGTTCAAAATAAAAACCGTCGAAGGCGCAAACGATTTCGCGTCTTTGCAGGAAGTGCTTGTGCGCAGGCTATCCAAATTGGGAACCGAAGACGAGGAGAGATTCCCCAAGCCGGATCTGATAATTATAGACGGCGGTAAGGGGCAACTATCCGCAGTGCAACAAATTTTTAAAGAAATGTCGGTTGACGGTATTGACCTTATTTCGCTTGCCAAGCGCGAGGAGGAAGTGTTTACGTTAAATTCGGATGAAAGTGTGAAAATTCCTCACCGAGATTACGCGCTCAAAATGCTTCAACGGATAAGGGACGAGGCGCACAGGTTTGCGATAACCTATTTCCGTAATCTTCACTCGAAGCGAAATCTTGACAGCGTACTGTCCGAAATTGACGGCGTCGGCAAAAAAAAGCGCATTGCGCTTATGGAAAAATTCGGTACGCTGGATAAAATAATCGGCGCCGATACCGACGAGCTTGCCAATACCGACGGAATAGGACCTAAACTTGCCGAAAAAATAAAAAATTACTTTCAAGAAAATTTATGAGACAGTTAAATTACAAATTGATAGTTTCCGATTTTGACGGAACGCTATTGACAAGCGATAACAAGATACCCCAAAGGGTTCGCGCCGCAATAAACGAATATGTTGCTTGCGGCGGAATTTTTGCAGTATGTACCGGCAGAATGTTACGCTCTATCTTGCCGCGCGTTAGAGAACTTGGCTTAAAGGGGCTTGTTGCGGCGTATCAAGGAACGGTTATAGCAGATATAGAAAGCGGAAAAATAATCAAAGACGGCGGCATGAGCTGTGCGCAGTCTGCGGAGGTTTGCCGGTGCATAGAGGGGTTGGGGCGCGTCTTTAATATTTATTGCGGCGATACGCTTTACACAAGTATCGAAAGAGATAACAAATACTTGAAGCTTTACGAAAAAATTACCGGAGTGGAAGCCAACTGCGTTTCGGAAGGGCCTTTGTCGGATTTCGTGCTTTCGCGTAAGCTTTGCTGTCATAAAGCCGCCGTGCTCGTCATGCCCGCAGAAAGAGACGCGGTTTATCAAGAGCTTTCTGAACGTCTCGGCGACCGCTATGACGTAACATGCAGTGCCGAAGTGCTGGTAGAGGTTTCTCCGCTTGGTGAAACCAAGGGGGAAGCATTAAAATATATGGCAAACCGCTTCGGTATTTCATTGGATAACACAGTTGCCGTGGGCGACAATTTAAACGACTTGTCCATGATAAAAGCGGCGGGGGTCGGCGTGGCGGTCGGCAACGCGGATAAAAGGCTTAAAGATGCCGCCGACCATGTCACCGTTACGAATAACGAGTGCGCAGTGGCAGAAATTATAGAAGAATACGGGTTTAAACAGTACTATGTATGAAATACTTGCGCCCGCAGGCAATGAAAACAGCGCTCTTGCCGCGATTAATGCGGGCACGGACGCAATTTATCTCGGAATGAATAAATTTTCCGCAAGAAGCTCTGCGGGAAATTTCGATGTTACCGCGTTTGAAAAAATATGCGGCTACGCTCACGCTTTCGGCGTAAAAGTTTACGCGGCGCTGAATACGGTCGTCAAGGACAATGAGCTTACGGAGTTTTTAACTCTCGCGTCCGAGGTGTGGAACGCTGGCGCGGACGCGCTTATATTGCAGGATTTGTTTTTAGGCAAATATATAAAACAAAATGCGCCGCAAATCTCTTTACATCTTTCCACACAGGCTGGCGTATGCAATGTTTACGGCGCGCAGTTAGCCAAGTCCGCGGGCTTCGAAAGGGTAATAACGGCAAGAGAAACCAAATTCGAAGATATCGTCGAAATCGCTAAAATCATTGAAACCGAGGTGTTTGTGCAGGGCGCCCTATGCACGTGCTTTTCGGGGCAGTGTTACATGTCGTCCTTTGCGGGCGGCAACAGCGGAAACAGAGGTAAATGCAAACAGCCTTGCCGTAAAAAGTATTCCATAGACAGGGCGGATTTCAATGACGCGGCATACAGGCTGTCTCTGTCCGATTTGTGCGTCGGAACAAATATCAAAAAGCTTATGGAGGCAGGCGTATATTCCTTTAAAATCGAGGGTAGAATGCGCCGTCCGGAATACGTTTCCGCCGCAGTCGGATATTACAAAAATATTTTAGAAGGCGCGGACGGCGATATAAGCGCGCTTAAACGTACTTACAACCGCGGAAATTATACCGGTGGGCTTGCTTTCGGTCAGGACAAAAAATTTATTTCGTCCGCGGTGCAGGGGCATATAGGTGAATTTGCCGGTATAATAAAAGTGGTTAACGGCGAATATATATGTCAAAGCGTGTTGAAGCCAGGTCACGGCGACGGCTTCAAAATTTTGCGCGGCGGCAAGGAAGCCGGCGGAGGAATATACGGTAAAGCGGTAAACGGTGGTTTTACCGTCCTGACTAAGGACAGACTGAAAAACGGAGACAAGGTTTTTATTACCACCGACACCGAATTAAACGGTCGGCTCCTTGCGCATCAAAGATCGATACCGCTGAAAATCGATTTGGATTTTTCCGCGGGGAAACCCGCATGTGCCGAAATCAACGGGCGCGCCTTTTACGGCGAACTTCCTTTGGAAAAAGCAAAAACGTCTTCCCTTACGGAAGAGCAGCTTATTCGTTGTTTTGAAAAGACCGACGTTTATCCGTTTGCGCCATGTTTCGGTACAGTGAAAACCGACGGCGTCTTTGTGGCGTCGTCCGTGCTAAACGCATTCAGACGTAAAGTTTACGCGGATTATTACCGTGAAATTTCAGAATGCAAAAATCCGTCCTCGTCTATACGCGCTTATAATGAAAATTTTCCTGCAACGGAAAATAATAAAACGGCGGTAATTTGCGGAAACCTGAACGGTTTAAAAGCCGATATAGGAATTTTGAAATGCGATTGTCCTTTTGACGGGGTCGGAACTCTTACAGACAATTTCGACGGTGAAAAATTTCTTTATATACCGCCTTATCTAACAGGCGTTGAAACAGAAATTTTCGAAAAGGCCGCTTGCTTATTCGATGGGGTTTACTGCGACTCGTATTTCGGACGGAAGCTTGCGGAAAAACTCGGTAAAAAATTTTTTGCGGGTGCCGGTTTTAATATTACAAACAGGCTTTCGCTTTCCGTGTGTAAAGCAGACTATGTATGCCTGTCAAAGGAACTGACCCGTTCCGAAGCGGAAGAACTGTCAAGGGAAAACACTTTTTATCTTACGGCTGGCAATATTAAAGTTATGGATTTGATTTATTGCCCGTTTGAGAAGAAGTGCGCGTCTTGCGACAGAAGAAAAATTTACACGCTTACGGACGAAAACGGGCGTAAGTTTCCTTTGCGCAGGTATGAAGTAACCGGTTGCAGGTTCGAAGTTTATAACTGTGCCGACCTTGTTACGGACGGTTGCGCCGCGGGAAGACTTTTGGACTGCACTCTTACGGATAACGCCGCAGAGATTGCAGCCTGCCGCACGCGCGCGGAGCTGGAAAAATTTTATAAAAATCATACGCGCGGACATTATTCAAACGGTATATTATAAATATGAACGTCAGAAGTTTCAAAAGTCTCGAACTGAATAAAATTTTATCCGCGGTAAGTGAATATGCGGTCCTTGCGGAGGGCAAGGAGAAAGTAAAAACCTGCGTGCCGACGGATAATTTCGGCGTGGCGGAAAAGCTTCTTTCCTGCACGGACGAGTGTGATAAATTGCTTTATGCTTACGGCATAGGCAGGGTGGAGTATTTCGACGACGTTCGCGACGCGGTGGAACGCGCGGCAATGGGTTCGGCGCTGTCTTGCGAAGAGCTGTTAAAGTCCGCCGCGCTTTTGCGTTCGGCGCGTATCGCGCATGACGGTATTGCAAGCGTCGGCAACGGTGAAATTAAAATAATGTCCTCAATGGCGGATAATTTGTATTTCGACAGAGGGCTCGAAAACGATATTTACGAAAAAATAATCCCGCCGGATTTGCTTGCGGATTCCGCCAGCGACAGACTTCGTGCAATAAGAAGCCAAATTAAAAATTTAAACGCCAAAATCCGAGCAAAGCTTTCGGAGTATCTGACCGAATATTCCCGCTATTTGCAGGACGCTATCGTGACGATAAGAAACGACAGGTACGTTATACCCGTTAAAGCTGAATACAAGCACTCTGTACGCGGTTTTGTGCACGACCGCTCGCAAACGGGCGCTACGTTTTTTATAGAGCCCGAGCAGGTGCTGGAATTAAATAACGAATTGATTGCACTTGCCATCGACGAAAAAGAGGAATCGGAAGCAATTTTACGCGCGCTTTCGCTGCGTGTGGGCGCAATGCGCGACAGGCTTTTTGCGGATATGGAAATATTGGCTGAGATGGACTCGTTTTATGCGCGCGCAGAATATTGTTATGTAAACAAGTGCAGTAAACCCGATATAAACCACAAGGGATATATTAAAATAATCAAAGGCAGACATCCTTTGATTGACGCAAAAAAAATTGTTCCCGTTACGGTCGAGCTGGGAGATAAGTACGACTTTCTTCTTCTCAGCGGCGCCAACACGGGCGGTAAAACCGTGACGTTGAAACTGTGCGGGCTGTTTTGTCTAATGGCGGCGTGCGGACTGTTTATTCCCGCCGCGTCAGGCAGTAATATTGCTGTGTTTGATAATGTATTCTGCGATATAGGCGACAGCCAAAGTATAGAAGATAATCTTTCAACGTTTTCTTCGCATATACTTAATATTTCCGAAATATGCTCAAATGCAAATTCAAACAGTTTAGTCCTTTTGGACGAACTCGGCGGAGGGACCAACCCCGAGGAGGGACAGGCGCTTGCCAAAGCGATAATAAAGCATCTTCTGTCAGCGGGTTGCAAGGGCATTATTACCACGCATTTTACCGCTTTGAAGGAATTTGCCTATAACGCCGAGCGTATGGAAAATGCCGGTATGGAGTTCGATTCCGATACGTTCAAACCGCTTTACAGCATTAGGATAGGGCTTGCCGGCACAAGCAACGCACTGATTATAGCGCGGCGTCTGGGGCTCGGGGAAAGTATTCTTTCCGACGCTGAAAACTACCTGTCGGACGACGAGCGCACTTTGGAAAATATAATCCGCAGCGCACAGGAAAGTAAAGCGCAAGCCGAAGAAAAATTGCGTTCCGCTTCCGCCATGGAATCTGAATGCGCGAAGAAACTTGCGGAACTCAATTCGCGCATAGAGGGGTTAAATGCGGAAAAGGAAAAAATTTCGCGTGCGGCAAGGAGCGAAAGCAGGAGAATAATAGCAGAACGCACAGAACGCGCCGAAGAAATTCTTGCCGAGATAGAAAATATTTTCAAAGCGGAGGAAGTTACCCAGTCCGACCTTATAAAAGCGCGTACGCTTAAAAATAAGATGCAACAAATTTCTTTCGACGACGAAGATAAAAAGCCGACCGTAAACGAATACGTTCAGGCCACGAAAGAAAATTTAAAAGTCGGGGCGTCCGTATTTGTAAAAAAATTGCAGAGTATAGGCAAAGTTACAAGCTTTAACGTAAGTAAAGGAGAAGCGGAAGTCGAATGCGGCAGCATGAAACTGCATTGCCGTATTGACGGTTTACTTCTGACGGGAGAAAACAAGTCCGAGCGCGGCAAAGTCAGAATAGTAAAAAATATCCCCGTATCGGCGCCTTTGCTCGAAATAAATGTTTTAGGCATGACGGTGGAAGAAGCTTTGTACGAAGTCGATAATTTTATCGATAAAGCGGTTACCGACAATCTTGAAGAAATAAAAGTTATTCACGGAGTGGGAACCGGCAGACTGAGGGAAGCCATTGCCCGCCGCCTTCAAAAGCACAGACATGTGGCAAGCTTCCGTGCGGGAAAATACGGAGAGGGAGAAACAGGCGTAACTTTTATAAAAATTAAATAGTCAATAATTGCCCTTAACTTTAATATTATATAAATAGTATTTTGTTTTGAGGGTAAACTATTGAAGGGTAAACTTATTTCGGTTGTTACAAATTGCGTTTTGGTCGTTATAGTTCTCGCTGTATCTTTTGTCGGTTTTTTCGGCGGAAAGGCTGTGGCTGTTTCCAACAAAAATCCCAATCTGTATTACTGCGCGGAAAACGGTTCGGGCGTCAGCTTGATGTTCAATGTGTACGAGCATACGGAAAACGTGTTGAAGATACTTGATATTCTCGACGAATACGAGAGTAAATCCACGTTTTTTATAGGCGGAAGCTGGGCGGACGACAACGTCGATTGCGTGCGCGAAATATACGGGCGCGGACACGAAATAGCCAGTCACGGATATTTTCACAAAGACCATTCGCGTATGACGGTTGAAAAAAATCTTGAAGAAATCCGCCCAAGCGTAAAACTTCTTAACATGATTTGCAATTATAACGTAACTCTTTTCGCGCCGCCCTCGGGTGCTTTTTGCGAAGCTACGTTAAACGCTTGCATTTCTCTCGGTTTAAAGGTTATAATGTGGAGTAGGGACACTATTGACTGGCGCGATAAGGACGCGGGCGTCATTTATTCCCGTGCGACCGAAAATTTGGGAAAAGGAGAGTTTGTACTGATGCACCCTACTGATTGCACGGTAACCGCCCTCCCGAAAATATTGACTTACATAAGAGACAACGGTCTTTCCGCCGTTACGGTATCTCAAAATTTAGGAGAATAATGCTTCACTGTAAAAAATTCGATAACGGAATCAGATTAATCGTAAAAAACATGCCGGGGCTTTTGTCCGTTTCCATGGGTATAATAGTCCATACCGGCGCAAGTCTTGAAAGCGACAGCGAGGACGGCATATCGCATTTTATAGAACATATGATGTTCAAGGGAACGCAAAAGCGCACGGCTTTCGAAATTTCCGACGAGATGGACAGGATAGGCGCGCAAATGAACGCTTTCACGTCTAAGGACATAACATGTTATTACGCGAAATCGACAACGTCCAACGCAGGAAAGGCTTTTGAAATTCTGTCGGATTTATTTTTGAACAGCGCATTTCCCGAGGAGGAAATGAAGCGTGAAAAGGGAGTTATAGTCGAAGAAATAAATATGAACGACGATACTCCCGACGACCTTTGTCTGGACACGCTTTCGCAGGCGTTTTACGGCGAGAACGGCTATGGCAGAAATATCCTCGGCAGCAGAAAAAACGTAAATTCGTTTACGGTTTCAGACGTAAAAAATTATATGTCGCGGCATTACGTTCCGCAAAACATTGTAATTGCTATGGCGGGCAACATCGAAACGTCGTTTGCCGAAGAACTTGCGGAAAAATATTTTTCCCGTCTTTCGCCTTGTTCGGCTGAAAAATTTCATGTCGACATAAAGCTTACCGCAAAATCGCTGCTGCGCAAGAAAAATATAGAGCAAATTCATCTTGGGCTTGCTTTTCCTTCCGTCAAGCGTTACGACAGGCTTTTCGACGCGACGCAGATAATGAACTGCATTCTCGGCGGAAGCATGTCGTCAAGACTGTTTCAGAAAGTCAGGGAGGAGTTGGGGCTTGCCTATACGGTTTACTCTTACGTTTCTCCGTTTGAGGAAGTGGGGTCTTTGGTTGTTTACGCTGGCGTCAATCCCGAAAATTATTTGAAGTGTTACGACGCTGTGTTCGATTGCATAAACGATATTAAGAAAAAGAATATCACCAACGAAGAATTTTTACGCGGTAAGGAACAGCTTATTTCGTCTTCGATATTCGCGCAGGAAAGCACAAGCTCGCAAATGCTTCTTTACGGCAGAGAGCTTATTTACAGCGATAAAATTTATAACTTCGAAGAAAGAGTTGAAAAGGTAAAAAGAATGACCGTTGACGAGGTGTTCGAAGCTATAGACGTAAACTTCGACGAAAAGTATCTTGCCGCGGCGCTTATCGGCAATGCGGACAAGCCGTTGGATTTATGAGCGAAATCAAGCACGGCTTCGGTCCCGTCTGCGATAAAAACTGCAAGCTTCTGATATTGGGCAGTTTTCCGTCGGTTAAAAGCAGACAAATAGATTTTTATTACGGGAATCCTCAAAACCGTTTTTGGCGCGTAATTTGTTCACACTTTAATGAACCGGTTCCGCCTGCGACGGAAGAAAAGCGCGCTTTCCTGTTAAAATACGGCATTGCGCTGTGGGATATAGTCACGGAGTGTGAGATAGTCGGGTCGCAGGACTCGACTATAAAAAATTTTAAGACGGCAAATATCAAATCTCTCTTGCAAAATTCAAATATTCGGTATATAATATTAAACGGTGCGACCGCTTATAAAATTTTCGAAAAACATTTTTCGGATATCGGCACGCCTTATATCAAATTATCGTCGACAAGCCCCGCAAATACCCGCTTTGACGAAACGGAGTGGCATAATGCTTTATCAAGAGTTTTTTGACGAGTTGACGGCTCTTTCGGACGCCGAATACCGCGATTTCCATAAAAGACTATTAAAAAACGATAAAATAAAAGTATTGGGCGTGCGTGTCCCGCAGCTTCGTAAGCTTGCAAAAAAATACAAAAACTCGTTGCAAACGCTTATGGGGTTTCCCGACGAATATTACGAAGTAACTTTCGTAAAGCTTGCCGCCGCGTCGTATCTCGGGTATTCCGAGCTTTTGAAGTACATAGACAAGTGCGTGTCGCTTATGGACAATTGGGCAACTTGCGACTGCTTTGCACCCGTGTGCGTGGGAAGTCATAAGGACGAGTTTCTTTCGTATATAGAAAAATTCATATCGGAAGACAAGGAATTTTATCAACGCTTCGCGCTCACGACGTTACTTCATTTTTATGTTGAGGAAAAATATACGCACGTTATAATAAGCACGTTAAAACGCGCAGACACAAGTTATTATTATGTGCATATGGCGGCTGCATGGCTTATAGCCGAGCTGTTGATAAAGCAATATTCCGTCGGTGAAGCGTTTTTGAAGGAAAACGTGGCGGCAGGCTTTATGGACGCGAAAACTCACAATAAGGCAATTCAAAAAGCGTGCGAAAGTTTTAGACTTTCGGACGGGATAAAAAAATATTTAAAGGAATTAAAAATTTAACTCTATGGACATTTCGGCAAAATTGACGGAGGAATTCAGCCTCAGACCCGACCACGTAAAAAATATTCTCGGACTTTTGGACGAGGGGAATACGATTCCCTTTATAGCCCGCTACCGCAAAGAGATGACAGGCGCGATAGACGACCAGGTTTTGAGAAATCTCAACGACAGGTACGAGTATCTTAAAAATCTCGAAAAGCGCAAGGAGGAGGTCGCAAGGGCAATAACCGAACAGGAAAAGATGACCGACGAAATTCAGGCGGCTATCGACGGCGCGCAGACCATGACCGAGATTGAGGACGTATACCGTCCCTTCAAGCAGAAGAAAAAGACTCGCGCTTCCGTGGCGACGGAAAAGGGCTTAAAGCCTCTTGCGGAATTCATTTTGGAGCAACAGGGCGACCCGTATGCGGAAGCCGGAAAATACATAGACGCGGAAAAGGGCGTCAACAACGCGGAAGAAGCAATTGCAGGGGCAAAGGATATAATAGCGGAAGTTGTGTCGGACAATGCGGAACTCCGTAAGAAGCTGCGCGCTTTATTGGAAAAGCACGGCGAAATGCAGGTTAAGCTTGTCAAGGACGACGAAAGAAGCACCTACGCAATGTACGCGGATTATGCCGAGCTTATTCCCGAAATCAAAAATCACCGCATACTCGCTATAAACAGGGGCGAAAAAGAAGAATGCTTAAAGGTTAAAATATTTTTCGAACCTTCAATCGCAAAGCGCGTATGCGTGGCAAAGTTTATAAAAAACAAAAACGAAACCCAATGCGCAAAACTGATTGAAGAAGCAGCCGAGGACGGATACGACAGACTTATCGAGCCGAGTATCGAAAGGGAAGTCAGGGCAATTCTTACCGACAGGGCAAGCGAACAGGCGATAAAAATGTTCGAGGTAAATCTCCGTCCGCTGTTGTTACAGCCGCCCGTTAAGGGAAAAGTGACGCTTGGACTCGACCCCGGATACCGTACGGGTTGCAAAGTTGCCGTTGTCGACGAGACGGGTAAAGTGCTGGATACGGGCGTAATTTTCCCCGTGCCTCCAAAACCCGATATCGAGGGCAGTAAAAAAATAATCAAAGATTTAATTGAAAAACATAACGTAGATATAATTTCCATAGGTAACGGTACGGCAAGTAAGGAGACGGAAATATTCGTTGCCGACTTATTGAAAGAGGTTGACAGAAACGTCAGCTATGCCGTCGTAAACGAAGCGGGCGCAAGCGTCTATTCCGCAAGTCCGCTTGCCGTAGAAGAGTTTCCCGATCTGGATTTGACAAAGCGTTCCGCAATTTCGATTGCAAGGCGCTTGCAGGACCCTTTGGCGGAGCTTATAAAAATAGACCCCAAATCAATAGGAGTCGGTCAGTATCAGCACGATATGGATAAAAAGAGGCTTGACGGCGTTTTGGGCGGCGTCCTCGAAGACTGCGTAAACAGCGTAGGCGTAGACCTGAATACCGCAAGCGTTTCGCTGTTGAAATACGTTGCGGGACTTAATGCGGGCATAGCCAAAAACATAGTTCTTTATAGGGAAGAAAACGGAAAATTCAACTCCCGCTCGCAGCTTTTGAAGGTTTCGAAACTGGGTGCAAAGGCTTACGAGCAGTGCGCGGGCTTTTTACGTATTCCCGACGGAAAAAATATATTCGACAACACGGCGGTTCACCCCGAATCTTATAAAAAAGCCGAAAAGCTGCTTTCGCTGTTCGGTTATTCCGAAGCGGACGTAAGGGCAAGAAATTTGGGCGATTTACCGTCAAAGGTAAAGGAATACGGCGCGGATAAGGCGGCGCAGCTTTGCGAACTGGACAAAGCCACTATGAACGATATTATTGCAGAGCTTATTAAACCCGGCAGAGATATCCGCGACAGTCTGCCTGCCAGAAAGCTTAGAAAAGACATAATGGGAATAGAAGATTTAGCCGTCGGTATGGAGGTTGATGGTACGGTAAGAAACGTAATCGACTTCGGCGCGTTTATAGACATAGGCGTTCATCAGGACGGACTTGTACATATTTCCGAAATTACCGACAGTTATATCCGTCATCCTTCCGACGTTCTTAAAGTCGGTCAACAGGTAAAAGCTGTTATAATTAATCTCGATAAGGGTAAACAGCGTATAGGTTTATCGTTGAAGCAGGTTAAAAAGCAGGTCAATTGACTTGACAATTATTCTTTCTTAATATAAAATTTAATCGTTAAGAATACGGAGGTATCGGAATGTTTGAAGAAATAGCGGAAATTCTTGCAGAGCAATTGGGGATTTCCAAGGATAAAATAAAGTTGGAGAGCGACATTGTAAAGGATTTGGGTGCGGATTCTCTTGACGTTGTAGAGCTTTTAATGACTTTGGAAGACAATACGGGCAAAACAATTCCCGAAGACAGGGTTACGGAAGTAAAAACGGTAGAGGACGTTGTAAATCTTATCAAGTCTCTTTAAATCATAAGTTTAAAAATTACGCCGCCGAAAGCATAAAATGCTTTCGGCGGCGTTTAGGTTTTGTAAATGTTATAAGCGGCGGATTGTCTTTTAAACGATTATATTTATAAGACGCTTCGGAACGAAAATAAACTTTTTAATCTGTTTGCCCTCTATTAAGGGGGCTATTTCCTTATCGGAAAACACGCATTTTTTTATCTCTTTCTCGGTAATATCGGCAGGGACGGTAATTTTGGTTTTAATTTTACTGTTAATCTGCACGGCATACTCGAAGTTATCGTTCCCGCATTTATTCGGGTCGAATTCCGGCCAGCTTTCGTAAGCAATCGTTCCGCCGTGACCGAGTACGGTAGACCAAATTTCTTCCGTAAGAAAGGGTATTACGGGATTTAAAAGTTTAATAAACCCTTCGGCGTATTCCGTAGGGAAGTTGCCGCCGTCGGAAATTTCTTTGTATACGGCGTTTGTAAAAATCATCATCTGCGAAATTGCTGTGTTGATTTTCATTGCCTCGTAATCTTCGCTTACCTTTTTTACCGTTTGATTGTATATTTTGCTTAAATTTCCGTTGTTAGAGGGGGAGACGGCGTCAAGCTCGAAATACAGTCTGTAAATTCTGTCTACGAATTTTTTAACGCCCTCTATATTTGCGGTGTTCCAAGGCTTGGTATCGGCGACGGGCCCCATAAACATTTCGTACATTCTAAGCACGTCCGCGCCGTATTCCTTGATTATATCGTCGGGGTTGATAACGTTGCCGAGACTTTTGGACATTTTGTTTCCGTCCTCGCCCAAAATCATTCCCTGGTGGAAAAGCTTTTTGAAAGGCTCTTTATGCGCGACAAGTCCTTTATCAAACAGGAAATTATTCCAGAAGCGCGCATATAGCAGGTGTCCGACAAGGTGTTCCTTGCCGCCCATATAGAAGTCTACGGGCATCCAGTGCTTCAAAAGCTCGCCGTCGGCAAATTTTTCGTTGTTGTGCGGGTCGCAGTACCTTAAAAAATACCAGCTTGAACCCGCCGACCCGGGCATTGTAGCGGTTTCGCGCTTGCCGTTCAAACCGTTTCTCTTTACGTTTACCCAGTCTTTTGCGTTTTCAAGGGGCGCGTTGCCGCCGTGTGCCTTATAGTCCGACATTTCGGGTAGGGTAAGAGGAAGCTCTCCGTCGTCGAGAACGACGGTTTCTCCGTTTTCCAGATGAATTACGGGCATTGGTTCGCCCCAGTAGCGCTGCCTTGCAAAAATCCATTCACGCAGTTTGTATGTGACGGCGGCGTTTCCGCAATTGTTTGTTTTAAGCCAGTCCAACATTTTTTGCGATGCCTGCCGTTTATCGAGTCCGTTTAAAAATCCGGAATTGATATGAAGTCCGTCGCCCGTATATGCTTCTTGGGATACGTCGCCGCCTTCGAGAACCTGTATTACGGGTATGCCGAATTTTTTTGCGAATTCGTAGTCGCGCGTATCGTGCGCGGGAACCGCCATAATCGCGCCTGTCCCGTAAGAGGTCAGTACGTAGTCTGAAATATAAACGGGTATTTTACTTCCGTTTACGGGGTTTACGGCATAAGCGCCCGTGAAGGCGCCGGTCTTTTCTTTATTTAAATCGGTACGCTCCAAGTCGGATTTTCCGGCACAGACTTTTTTGTATTTTTCCACTTCGTCACGCTGTTCCGGCGTGGTTATGCTATCGATAAGACTGTGTTCGGGAGCAAGCACGCAATACGTCACGCCGAAAAGAGTGTCGCACCGCGTTGTAAAAACCGTAAATGTTTTATCCGAATCCGCTATTTTGAAAACAACGTTTGCGCCTGAAGATTTGCCTATCCAGTTTCTCTGCGCAGTTTTGGAGGCTTCCGGCCAGTCAAGTCCTTCAAGCCCTTCCAAAAGTTTTTCGGCATATTTATTAATGTCTATAACCCACTGTTTCATATTTTTGCGTACAACGGGATAGCCGCCTCGCTCGCTTTTACCGTCTACGATTTCATCGTTCGCAAGTACTGTTCCCAGTTCTTCGCACCAGTTTACCGGCATGTCAGCGCAACGCGCAAGCCCCGCCTCGTAAAGCTGCTTGAAAATCCACTGCGTCCATTTATAGTAAGATGGGTCGCATGTGGAAATTGTCTGATCCCAATCATAGGAAAGACCAAGCATTTTAAGCTGGGATATAAACGTTTTTATGTTTCTCTGCGTGAAGCCTTCGGGGTTGTTTCCCGTATTTATCGCATATTGCTCCGCCGGCAGCCCGAAGCTGTCGAACCCCATAGGATGAAGTACGTTAAAGCCCTGCATACGCTTCATTCTGGCAAGAATATCGGTAGCGGTGTAACCCTCGGGATGACCGACGTGCAGTCCCGCACCCGAAGGATAGGGGAACATATCCAAAACATAATATTTCGGTTTTGTAAAATCGTGCAAATCCGTGTGGAAAGTTTTATTTTTGTCCCAATATTCAGACCATTTTTTTTCGGTTTCGCTAAAATTGCTGTAAGGCATAAGTAGTTGTTCCTGAATTTTAATATAAAAATATTATAGCCGTTATAAAAAAAATTGGCAAATAATTTAATGCTAAAGTCGTTGACAAACGCAAATATTTGTAATAAAATAATCATACTTGAATAAAAAGACAAGTACCGCCGTAGGATTTTCAGAGAGCGCGGAGTAGCTGCGAACCGCGTAGTCCGAAAGATAAGGGAAACCGCTTTTATAAAATATTCGGGTATTTTAAAGAGGTCTTTGTATTTTCAAAGGCAATTAAGGTGGAACCGCGCATAAATGCGTCCTTAAACGATAACGCCGAGTTTTCGTTTAAGGCTATTTTTTTTGGAGATAAAGTTATGAAAATCAAATTAAAGAACGGAGATATCGATCTCGAAAACGGCTCTGACTGCTATGCCGCCGCGCTGAAAATAAGCGACGGGCTTGCCCGTAACGCAGTTGCGGCAAAGGTCAACGGCGTGCTTTGCGATTTGTCCGCAAAACTTGCCGACGGCGACAGTCTTGAAATTGTTACGCTTAAGGATAAAGAGGGCTTGGACGTTTACCGTCACACCTGTTCGCATGTGCTTGCGCAGGCGGTTAAAAATATTTTCCCGACTTGCAGTCTTGCCATAGGTCCGGTTATCGAAAACGGATTTTATTACGATATAGACTTCAAGACGCCAATAACGCAGGACGATCTTGTCAAAATAGAAAGCGAAATGCTTAAAATAATCAAGGCGAATACCGTTATTGAAAGGTTCGAGCTTCCCCGTGAGGAGGCTATAGAGCTTATGCGCGGTTTTGACGAAAGATATAAGGTGGAGCTTATCGAAGAACTGCCTGCCGACGCTAAAATTTCTTTTTACAGGCAAGGCAAATTTACCGACCTGTGCCGCGGACCGCACCTTCCTTCCACGGGCAAAATTAAGGCTTTTAAGCTTACTTCTCTTACCGGCGCATACTGGCGCGGCAACGAAAAGAATAAGATGCTTACAAGAATTTACGGAACCGCTTTCGAGAAGAAAAGCCAACTCGAAGAGTATCTGATTGCGTCGGAAGAAGCGAAAAAGCGTGACCACAATAAGCTCGGTCGCGATTTAGGCATATTCATGACGTCGGACGTAATAGGGCAGGGACTGCCTATTCTCATGCCCAAGGGCGCGAAAATATTGCAGATTCTGACGCGTTTTGTGGAGGACGAGGAAGCCAGACGCGGTTTTATGATAACCAAAACGCCAAATATGGCTAAGTCCGACCTGTATAAAATCTCCGGTCACTGGTCGCATTACCGCGACAAAATGTTTATTCTCGGCGAGGTTGACGAAACGGGAGAGTCGCCCGCAGGAGAGGAAATAATGGCTTTACGCCCCATGACTTGCCCTTTCCAGTATCAGATATATAAGAACGGGCTTAAATCTTACCGTGACCTTCCCTGCCGCTATTCGGAAACGGCTACGCTGTACAGGAAAGAAGCTTCGGGAGAAATGCACGGGCTTATAAGGGTACGCCAGTTCACTCTTTCCGACGGTCACATAATCTGTACAAAAGAACAGGTTGAAGAAGAATTCAAGCGCTGCCTGGATTTGTCGTATTTTATTCTCGATGCCCTCGGCATGCGTGAGGACGTGTCGTTCCGTTTCTCCAAGCGCGGTAAATCCAAGTCGGATAAGTATATCGATAACGACGAAGCCTGGAACAATACCGAAGCTATGATGAAGGTTATCCTCGACGATTTGGGGTTGGAGTATGTGGAGGCGGACGACGAAGCGGCTTTTTACGGACCCAAGCTTGACGTTCAGACCAAAAACGTCTACGGAAAGGAAGATACGCTTATCACTATACAGATAGATTTCGCCGCAGGTGAAAGCTTTGATATGCAGTACGTTGACGTGGACGGAGTAAAGCGTCATCCTTATGTTGTGCACCGCAGTTCTATTGGCTGTTACGAGAGGACTCTTGCAATGCTTGTGGAAAAATACGCGGGCGCATTCCCCCTGTGGATGTGCCCCACACAGGTAAAAATATTGCCTATAACGGACAGAACGCTCGATTATGCAAACGAAGCGGCGCAAAAGCTTTCGGACGCCGGCATCCGTTGCGAAGTCGATAAACGCAACGAAAAAATCGGTTATAAAATCCGCGAAGCTAAGCTGGAAAAAATTCCTTATGTCCTTGTCGTCGGCGATAAGGAAGCCGCGGACGGCACCGTAAACGTCAATATGCGCGGTACGGAAGACAAAACCACGCTAAGATTGGAAGAATTTATCGCAAAAGTCGTTGAAGAAGACAGAAAAAAGATTATATTTTAATGATAATATCTTAAATTCCGTTTGACAAAGTAAAGAAAATATAGTAATATATTTATGTTAAGCAAAGGTTATCCCTTTCGCCCTGCGGAAATTCCGTATGGCAGATAATGTTTTCAGCGGTATTTGTACGCGTTAAACGCATTATTTTCGGGTTGCCTTGCAGCCCGATTTTTTTGTCGGGAAATTTTTAGAGAGGTATATGATTATTAAGGATTTATATTCCGTCAACGAAGCAATCCGCGACAGAGAGGTCAGGGTTATCGGAAGCGACGGCGCAATGCTCGGGGTAATGAGCAGCCGCGACGCACAACGTCTTGCCGACGACGCCGCTCTGGATTTGGTTAAAATTTCTCCGAACGCCATACCGCCGGTATGTAAAATTATGGATTATTCCAAATTCAAGTACGAGCAGGCTAAAAGAGACAAGGAAAACCGTAAAAACCAAACCACGATAGAAATTAAGGAAATTCGTCTTTCCATGACTATCGACGTGGGCGATATTGCGGTAAAAACCAAGCAATGCCTTAAATTTTTGGAAGCGGGTAACAAGGTAAAAGTATCCATAAGGATGAAAGGCCGCGAAAACGCACGTTCCTATCAAGGCGTAAAAGTTATGCAGGATTTTTTCGACGGATTGGACGGTAAAGCCTTACAGGACAAAAAACCTACTACGGAAGGCAGAAGTATCACAATGATGCTTTCACCCGTAAAAGATTAATAAAATTTGTAATTATTTCATTGGAGGATAAGAATATGCCCAAACAGAAGTCGCATAGCGGCACAAAGAAACGTTTTTGGCTTACTTCAACCGGCAAGGTAAAGAGACCTCACGGCGGTAAAAACCATAAAGCGGAAACGAAGAACAGAAAAAGAAAGAGAAATTTGCGTCAGAATACGCTTGTTTCGACTGCGCAGGAATCCAACGTAAAAGCGATGATTCCTTATAAGGGTTAACGGAGGAATAGAATTATGCGTATTAAAAGAAGTGTAAACGCTTTAAAGAAGCGTAGAAAGATATTGCGCCTTGCCAAAGGCTATTTCGGCAATAAGTCCAAGTCGTACAGAATCGCCCGTCAGGCGGTTATGAAGTCCTTGAATTACGCTTACATCGGCAGAAGGCTGAGAAAGCGCGATATGCGCAGCCTTTGGATTGCGCGTATTAACGCTGCCGCGAGAATTAACGGACTTTCTTATTCCAAGTTTATGCACGGTCTTAAAACTGCCGGCATCAATCTTAACAGAAAAGTTCTTGCCGAACTTGCGGTAAACGACGCCAACGCTTTTGCCGAGCTTGCGGCAAAAGCTAAACAAGCTTTATAAAAATAATTTTAAGCCTTTATTCAAGGCTTAATTTTTTATATGCTTATCACTTCTAAATCCAATCCGTTAATAAAAACGGTAAGCTCACTTGCCGACAAAAAATTCAGGCGTAAGACTGGTGTTTATCTTGTAGAAGGCGTTAAATCCGTAAAAGAATGTATAGCGTCGGGTTGCGACGTCCGCACTGTCGTTTGTACCGAAGACCACGCGCCTTCTTTTCCGGAAGCGACCTTTGTTTCCGATTCTGTCTTTTCGTCAATTTCCTGCGAGAAAACGCCGCAAGGCGTTATCGCGGTCGTTAAAATTCCCGATTACGGACTGAAACCGCCGTCGGGTAACTGTCTGCTGTTGGATTGTTTGCAAGACCCGGGCAATTTGGGTACGGTTTTAAGGACTGCAAACGCGGCGGGGTATACGGAAATATATATGATTAACTGTACGGACCCCTATTCTCCTAAAGCGGTGCGCGCCAGCATGAGCGGAATATTTTTCGTTAAATTATACTTCGGCACGCGAGAAGCGGTTTTATCCGCGTTGGACGGTGTTCCTATAATCTGCGCAGATATGGAAGGGGAAAATATTTTCGGATTTGTTCCGCCTGATAAGTTTTGCCTTTGTATCGGCAACGAGGGCGGCGGAATAAGCGCGGAAGTTATGGAAAGGTCGACGCATACGGTTAAAATTCCTATGCGCGAAACGTGCGAAAGTTTAAACGCCGCCGTTTCGGCGGGGATAGCAATGTACGCGCTTAAAAACAATAAATAATTTGAGAGGTGTTAAATGTCAGGACATTCCAAATGGCATAATATACAGGCAAAAAAGGGAAAAACCGACGCGGCGCGCGGTGCGGTTTTTACCAAAATAGGCAGAGAGCTTGCCGTTGCCGCAAAGGGTAACCCCAACCCCGATACGAATTCCAAGCTTGCAGACGTTATAGCAAAAGCAAAAGCGGCGAATATGCCGAATGAAAATATTAAGCGTTCCATTGCAAAAGCGGCCGGCGAATTGGGCGATAAGGAATATAAAGAGCTCACTTACGAAGGTTACGGTGTAGGCGGCTCTGCGGTCATCATTAAGACGCTCAGCGACAATGTAAACAGAACGGCAGGCGATATAAGGTCTGCTATGTCAAAATGCGGCGGGCAGATGGGTGCGACCGGTTGCGTTTCCTATATGTTTGACAATAAAGGTATTTTCGTTATTGAAAGAACTGTATCGCTTGACGAAGATACTATGATGGAATACTGTCTTGAAGCGGAGGCAGACGACTACGTTGTGGAAGACGACGTTTACGAGGTTTATACCGCACCCGAAAAATGGTCGGAAGCAAGGAAATATTTCGAAGGGAAAGGAGTAACCTTTCTGGAAGCCGAAGTCAAGATGGTGCCGCAGAATTATATCACGTTGGATGCTGACAAGCTTGCAACCTTTTTGAAGATGCTTGAAAAGCTTGAGGAGCTTGACGACGTGCAGGACGTATATCATAACGTCGAGTTGCCGGAACAGGACGAAGAAGATTAACATTAAAAATTCCGCCCGAACAGGCGGAATTTTTTTATCGCTCGGAATAAAAAATTTTACAATGTGCAAGATATTAATACAAGCGTAAGCGCTTTATATATAGTCCCTCCGTTGATTCGCCCGACGCGTTTTGACGGTCGGGCGGGGGAGTATCCGTTAATTCGGATACTCCCTATGTATTTTTATCGAAATTTGAAAATAAAATATATTATGCGGAAATTGAAAAAACCGAAGCATCTGCAAAAAATCGTGTGCTTCGTCCTGTTGGCGGCAATATTTATAACGGTACCGTGTATGTCGGCGGCTTCGAAACGCAGCAAAAAAATAGCGGCGGAAGCCGCAAAAACAATAATTACCGTTTGGCAGATTGACAGCTTCGAGGGAGGGAAAGGCTCAAGGGCGGATTTTCTTCAAAAACTCGGCAATGATTTTGCAAAAACAAACGGGTGCTATAT
The DNA here is from genome assembly GCA_910578765.1 of uncultured Christensenella sp. Classification (GTDB taxonomy): domain Bacteria; phylum Bacillota; class Clostridia; order Christensenellales; family Borkfalkiaceae; genus Coproplasma. Next base: position 12,479 of record CAJTRW010000016.1, on the reverse strand, counting down.
AAACGTAAAATCACTTTCGGCGGAGGCTGCGCGTCTCAATTTGGGAAACGGAATCGCGCCCGATATTATTTCGTACGGCTCGGGAATAGACGGCTTTGAAAATTATATCGACGGATACTCCGTTTGGTGTAACGGAAGTTATTGCCTTCTGAGTGTGGACGAAAATGCGGATTTCAACGACGTAACTGCCGAAAACACGGTAATTAACGAGGGAAAAGAAAATTTGTCGTTGCTTGCCGCCGCGGTTTGCGGACTCAAAGATGCAGATTCTCTAAAATCCACCGCCGCGTATGTAAAATTGATAAACGGCAATTATAAGTATCTTTTGGGTACTCAACGCGATATTTTCAGACTGAAAACCCGCGGCGTCGGTTTTAAGGTCAAGCCTATAACTGAGTTTAACGATCTCTATCAATTACTATCGGTAACACGGCACGGTAAAAGAACAGATCATTCTCTCAGGTTTGCCCAATATGTCTGCACTCGCAGAAGCGAAGTTAACAAAATCGGCATGTTGACCGACACGGTAGGTTTGTACGACGACGAAATGCGGCAAATGGAGGGTCAGAAGTACGATATGAAGCTTTCCTTCCCGATAAACCCGGAAACAAGGCGGTCATTGGAAAATGCAATGAGTACCGGAGATATAAAT
>CAJTRW010000016.1:0-11817 GCA_910578765.1 uncultured Christensenella sp. | reverse complement strand
CTCTATATACAACACAAAAAAACTTTTAGACAGATATAAATATATTAAAAAATCTGCTTAAATAATTGATAAAAAATAAAAAAAATGTTATTATATAGGGGTACCGCTTTGAGTAACGGGAATAAAAGCACGCATTCGCCAAACGACGTTTTTACGGTTAATAAATTCAGCTTTTCAGAGCATACTACTTACGGGTGCGGAGGATTTGCGGAGGAAGCGTATTTCCCGACCGACGCGGCTAAAACCGCTTTTATTTACGATAAGCTGACTTCGGATAATAAAAAAATATATATTATCGGTAACGGGTCGAATATTCTTGCCGCGGACGGTGCGATTCACGGTGCGGTTATAAGCACGAAACGGCTTATCGGAATAAAAAAGACGGCGCAGGACGGCGTCTTTTGCCGCTCCGGTACAACCGTTACGGCGCTTTTGCATTTTTGTGTCACGCACGGTTTAAGCGGGCTTGAATTTCTTGCGGGGATTCCCGCAACCGTCGGCGGACTTGTATTAATGAACGGCGGAGCTGACGGAAAATTTATAGGCGGCAGAGTTTCCGCGGTAAAGTTTTATGACGGCAAATTGCGCACATTTTCAAATAATGACTGCAATTTTGACTATAAATACAGTATTATGCGTGACATAAACGGTATAATTACGGGTTGTTGCCTCAATTTAGACCGTTCCGACAGCGAAACCGTAAAGGACAATATCGACTTCTTTCTAAAAAAGCGCAGTATACAGCCAAAAGGCAAAAGCTGCGGATGTGTTTTTAAAAATCCGGACGGATTGAGCGCAGGTAAACTTATCGAAGACGCGGGGCTGAAAGGTTTAAAGTTAGGTTGCGCGCAGGTAAGCGCACAGCATGCAAATTTTATTATAAATACGGGAGATAAATCTTCGGATGTTTATGCGCTTATCGCAGAGGTTAAAAGCAGAGTTTTCAAGCGCGCAAAAATTCGTCTTGAAGAAGAAGTTGTCTACATAGGAGATTTTAATGGAGCTGACAGCTGACTATCATACGCATACGCCTTATTCCCACGGGAAGAATACGGTTTTGGAAAACGCCTCTGCGGCAAAGTCAAAGGGCTTAAAGCAGATAGCGATAACCGACCACGGATTTAATCATTTGATTTTCGGGCTGAAAAGAAAAAAACTGCCCGATTTACGCGCGGAGATAAACGAGGCGGAGCGTTTAACCGGCATTAAAGTGCTTATGGGCATGGAAAGCAATTTGATTTCGCTTGACGGTGACACCGATATGAAGCGCGAAGATTTGCAATATTTCGATATCTATCTTTGCGGTATACACGAGGTGTTGAAATACAGGCGGTTGTCCGACATGTACAATATAATGTTAAAAAATTATTGCGCGTACAAGCTGGGCAAAAAACCGTCGGAAAAAGTTGTGGAGTGCACGACCAAGGCATACGTAAATGCAATAAAAAATAATCCTATCGATATTTTGACGCATATAAATTACAAATGTTATTGCAATCTTTCGGAGGTTGCCAAGTGCTGTGCGGATTACGGTACTTATATTGAAATAAACACAAAAAAACGCCATGTTTCCGCCGAGGAGCTTAATCTTATGGCGTCGACCGGCGTTAGGTTTGTTATAGACTCCGACGCGCATTCCGCAGACAGGGTGGGCGACACTAAAATTGCCGAGGAATTGCTTGCCGAAGCAGACATATCTCTCGGACAAATCGACAATATTGAGGGTAGGCTTCCTAAATTCAGGTTTGCCGAATATAAAACTAAAAATCTGTAAAATGCATAACTTTACCGAAGAAATAAAAAACGAAATAATTTCTTTACCCGTTGACGGCAGGTGCTGTAAGCTTGCCGTGCTTTCCGCGTTTATAAGGACAAGCGGAAGTATAATTTCACGCGGCGGACGGGGCGGATTTGAAATAGTTACCGAAAACGAAAGCGTTGCGGAATATATCTCGGACTTGTTGGAAACTTCTTTCGGGCTGCACGTAACCGTCGCGGGCGCCAAGTTCGACGTTTTAAGCGGACGCGATAAGCTTACCTTCGAGTGTCTCGGTGAAGAAGCTCGGAATTTTTTGGCTGAAGCGGGTATTATCGGCGTTGACGGAGCCAATAAATTTATTAATATGGGGATAGACGGAGAAATTATTCGCAACGATTGTTGTAAAACCGCTTATCTGAAGGGCGCGTTTCTAGGCGGCGGAAGTTGTACGCTTCCCGAGGAGAGCGTTTACAGTAAGACGGGCTATCATTTCGAGGTCGTTTTTTTCAATAAATCCGTTGCCGGCGAATTTAGCGATTTGCTCTGTTATTTTGAAATACTCGCAAAGCTTGTGACGCGAAAGGAAAGCGCGGTCGTGTACGTAAAAAGTAAAGAGGTTATTTCGGATATTTTAAATTTGCTCGGCGCGGAAAATTGCCTTGAAAAGTTTGACAGGCTTGTCGAGTACAAGGACAAAACGAATAACGAAAACAGGGTAAATAATTGTTCCGTATCCAATATCGACAAATCGGTAAAGGCGTCCGTCAATCAGGTTCGCGCAATTGAGGTAATAAACGAGACGGTGGGGCTTCAAAGCCTCGATAAAAAATTTTTCGATGTTGCCGCGGCGCGGCTTGCAGACAAAAACGCCAGCTTGCAGGAGCTTGCCGAAAGGCTTAATATTTCCAAAAGCTGCATAAACCACAGAATGAGAAAAATCCTTGAACTGGCAAAATCTTTGGGCAGGGATTAGAGGAAAACAAAATGAAAGATTTCGTGCATTTACATTTACATACCGAGTATTCGCTTCTTGACGGCGCGTGCAAAATAGATAATTTAATCGAACATTGTAAAACCAACGGTATCGATACGGTCTGCATTACCGACCACGGTAATATGTACGGAACATTACAGCTTGCCGAAAAAGCCGCCGTCGCAGGTCTTAAATATATAATAGGGTGCGAGTTTTACGTTACGGAGGATATGAACGATAAGACCTCCCAGTCGGCAGAGCACCTTATTTTGCTTGCCAAGAACAGGCGCGGATATATCAATCTCGTCCAGCTGGATTCGATGGCTTTCGTCGACGGATTTTACTATAAACCCAAAATCGATTATAAGGTTTTAAAAGAACATAGCGAAGGCGTTATATGCCTGTCTGCCTGTCTTGCGGGCGGCATACCGAGAAGACTTTTATCCGGCGATTATGACGGCGCTAAAAATCTTGCGCTTTATCTCAAAGAAATTTTCAAAGAAGATTTTTATATCGAAATTCAGGACCACGGCATTGACGAAGAACGCCGCGTTTTGCCGCATCTTGTAAGTCTTGCCAACGATATAGGTGTCGAACTCGTCGCGACGAACGACGTGCATTATCTTTCCAAAAGCGATGCGGAAATGCAGGACGTTCTCATGTGTATTCAGATGAAAAAGCAGTTGGACGACCCCAAGCGCATGAAGTTTGCCACGGACGAGTTTTATTTTAAAACGGGTGACGAAATGGCTGCGCTGTTTCCCAACTTGCCGAAGGCTATTTCCAATACGCGCGCCATTGCGGACAAGGTTACAGAGCCTGCATTCAATTTAAATAAAAAGGGATATCCGGAAAAAGACAATACGCTTATTCCCACATATACGCCCGAGGACGGCAGTACGGCTGAAGAATACCTGAGAAAGCTGACTGCCGAGGGGCTTAAAACGCGGTACGGCACACCGACAGAGAAGGAGCTTTCCCGCGCGGAATACGAGCTGGGTATTATTTGCAGTATGGGTTACGCCGACTACTATCTTGTAGTTTGGGACTTCATTAACTGGTCTAAGAAAAACGCAATTCCCGTAGGCCCCGGGCGCGGCTCTGGCGTCAGTTCAATAGTTGCGTATTCTATAGGCATTACCGATGTGGAACCGCTTCAATACGATTTGCTTTTCGAAAGATTTTTGAACCCCGACCGCGTTTCCATGCCCGACTTCGATATAGACTTTTGTACGGACAGGCGTGAGGAGACAATAGAATACGTGCGTAGAAAATACGGCGCGGAAAATGTCTGCCAGATAGTAACGTTCGGTACTATGGCGGCGAAAAACTCCATTAAAGACGTCGGTAGAGTTATGCGCGTGCCCTATTCGGAAACGGACAGGATAACCAAAATAATGGACGGAAAAACTTCAATAAGCGATTTGCTGGGCAGGCGCTTGGACGGAGTGCGCAAAAAGATTGACGCCGAGCAGGACGAAGACAAAAAAGCCGAACTCAGAGAAAAACTTAACGAGCTGAGCGCAATGCGTAACAGCGAGTTTTGCGAAATTTACGAAACGGACGATTCCCTGCGCCGCGTTATCGATATGGCGCTTAAAATAGAAGGAATGCCGCGCCAGACGGGTATTCATGCGGCGGGCGTGGTAATATGTCAGAAGCGTATAGCCGATAACGTACCGCTTTCGAGAAACGGCGAGGACATAACCACCCAGTACGTTGCAAAGGAAATAGAGTCGCTCGGTATGCTGAAAATGGACTTTTTGGCGTTGGTTACTCTTACCGATATAAAAAAATGCTGCGACTATATTAACGAAAATTACGGTAAAATAATAGACTTTAATAAGATAGGTTATTCGGACGGCGGCGCCTACTCGCTTATTTCCGAAGGTGACACCGACGGAGTGTTCCAGCTCGAAGCCGGCGGTATGAAGCGCTTCATGAAAAACCTGCGTCCCGACTGTCTTGAAGATTTGATAGCGGGGGTTTCGCTTTACCGCCCCGGACCTATGCAGTTTATCGACTCTTTCTGTCGCAGAAAGCACGGTCAGGAAGAAATAAAATACGACTGTCCTCAGGAAGAAAAAATATTAAAAGTCACTTACGGTATACCTGTCTATCAGGAACAGGTCATGCAGATCTTCCAGGATCTCGGCGGTTTCTCACTCGGCGAAGCCGACCTCGTGCGCCGCGCAATGGGTAAAAAAGACAAAAAGACTTTGATGGCGCAAAAGGAAAAGTTTATCAACGGCGGTATAAGCGATACCAACGGAAGCGAAATTGTCGGGTGCAAGAAGAACGGTATTTCGGTAAACGTCGCAAATAAAATTTTCGGCGATATGGAAAATTTTGCGTCGTATGCGTTTAATAAATCGCACGCAGCCGCATATGCAACGCTTGCATATCAGACGGCTTGGCTTAAAAAATATTATTGCAAAGAGTTTATATGCGCGCTTTTAAATAACCGCTTGAATAAAATAGACGAGATAACCAAATACGTCCTGTACCTCAAAGAGAAAGGATATAAGGTTCTTCCTCCGGATATTAACAAAAGTAAGACGGTTTTCACTGTAGAAAACGACGGCGTTCGTTTCGGTCTTTCCGCGTTAAAGGGCGCAGGTCAGGCGGTTATCGACGCTGTTATAGAAGAAAGGAACAAAAACGGTGATTTCAAAGATTTTCCCGATTTCGTTTCGCGCTGTATAAGCGTTCTCAACTCCCGTCTTGTGGAGGGGCTCATACTTTCCGGCGCGTTCGATGCCATGGGGGTAAAGCGGTCGCAACTGGAAGAAATCTACGAGCCTCTGTGCAATAAAGCCAAAACAATCAATAAGCAACGCAACAGCGCGCAGATGAATTTGTTCGGCGATATTCTCGGCGAAGAAAAGTTGGAGGTCGCATATCCCGATATAGCCGAATACGAGCTGAACGAAAAGCTTTCCAAAGAGAAGCAGGTTCTCGGTGTGTACGTAAGCGGTCACCCGTTCGAAAAGTACGTTCACGCTTTTCCCGATTGTACGTTCGACTGTTCGTTTTTCGACGATTATGTAGAGGACGAGGATGGAAACAGAACGTTTAACCGCATTTCAGACGGAATGCGTATTACTATGGCAGGCATAATAGCGTCGTACAGACGTACCATGACTAAACGTACGGGAACATATATGGCGTTTATGACATTAGAAGACGTATACGGCAGCGTAGAGTGTGTGTGTTTCCCTTCGGCTTACGAAAAGTATAAAGCCGAAATAATCAACGACAGGATAGTAAAGGTCAGAGGAAAGCTCGACGTCGACGCGGAAAAGGGTGTTTCTCTCATAATTGATGAAATTATTCCCATGGAAACGCAGGAGCGGACGGACGCCGTTACAGACGTACGGAGTCATAAATCGGTATTATGGTTGAATGCGACTTCCGTCGCAGACGAAAATTTCGAAGAGTTTATAAATACGCTTTACAATTACGAGGGCGAGTCGGTCTGTAAAATAGTACGCGGCAAACAAAAATTTTTGTTTCCGACCGGCGTTAATTACTGTCGCGGACTTCTTGCGGAATTGAGCGTATTTATCAATTTGGAAGATATAAAGTTTATTGAGTAAAATTTGTTGTAATTTAATTATTGTTCTGTTATAATACATTTCGTAAATGATGAATGAAAGTTCGTTACCGGCGGGGGACTGTAATTCGAACTGCATATATGTAAGGAGATTTGTATGAAGAGAATAGGCTTGCTTACCAGCGGCGGCGACGCTCCCGGTATGAACGCTTGCATCAGGGCGGTAGTTCGTACGGCAATTTATTACGGAATGGAAATTTACGGGATAGAGCGCGGTTACCAGGGGCTTATCGACGATGTTATAATTCCTATGGAAATGCGTTCCGTTTCAGATATAGTTCAGCGCGGCGGCACTAAGTTGAGAACTGCCAGATGTCTCGAAATGTTGACGAAAGCCGGACAGAAAAGGGCGGTAAAAACTCTTGAAGCGCACGGAATCGAAGGCTTGGTCGTCGTCGGCGGCGACGGTTCGTTCAGGGGCGCAAAATGCCTTTCGGAAGAGTACGGTATTCCCACGATAGGTATTCCCGGTACTATAGATAACGACCTCGAATATACGGATTACACTCTCGGTTTCGATACAGCGGTAAATACTTGTATTGACGTTATAAATAAATTGCGCGACACTATGACCTCGCACGAGCGTATTTCCGTTGTCGAAGTAATGGGAAGGCGTTGCGGGGATATCGCTCTCTATGCGGGTATAGCCAGCGGCGCGGAGATTATCGTCGTACCCGAAGTTGTTTTCGACCTTGACGATATAGTAATGAAAATCAACCGTTCCAGGGCAAACGGCAAACATTCGAACATAGTTGTTGTAGCGGAAGGTGTGTGCACGGCGGAAGAATTCGCAAAACAGCTTCAATCCGTCACAACTTATTCCGTGCGCCCCACGACAATCGGACATATTCAGCGCGGCGGATCGCCCTCGATGGCGGACAGAATGCTTGCGGCTCAGTTCGGCAATAAAGCGGTCAGGTTGCTTAACGACGGCATAGGCAACAGGGTTGTAGGTATCCGTAAAAACGAAATTATAGATATGGATATAATAGAAGCGGTAAACATGAAAAAGAAGTTCAATTACGAGCTTTACGAAACGCTTCAAATGATTTCAATGTAAATGAAAAGCCGCTTAAACAAGCGGCTTTTTTTATGCGGATTTCCGTATTAAAGGAATTTTTATGATTTTAACCGTTTGTCCTTGCCCTTGTATCGACGTCAATATGGAAGTCGATTCTTTGGGGGTGGGCAGAGCCAACAAAATAATCAGCAAAAGAACCTTTTACACCGGCAAAGCGTTAAACGTTGCCGTAGGTCTTGCAAGATTAAACGCCCGCGTCTTTGCGACCGGTTTTATGTTTGAAGAAAACGGTACGCATTTCGAACATGAGTTGCACCGCGAGGGCGTGCCCTATAAATTTGTGTGGAACAAGGGCAGAGCGAGTGAAAATTACAGCATAATCGACAATAAGTCGATGTTGACGGAGTTTGACGACGCCGGCCCTGAGGTGTGCACGGAAAAGAAAGACGAATTAATATCGTTGGTTGCGCGTATGGCGGAAAATTGCGAGTGCGTTGTAATTTCCGGCGGCCTGCCCAACGGCATTAATTCCGATTTTTACGGTGAAATTATAAAAGCCGTTCCAAAGTCCGTTGCAACCGTCGTCGACGCGGAAGGCGACAGCCTTAAAGAAGCGTTAAAACACGGCGTGCGTCTGGTTAAACCGAATTTGGGAGAATTGGAGCGCACGTTAGGCAAAAAAATAGCCACCAAACAGGAAATATTGGCGGCATGCGGTGAAGTTTTGGATTTAGGCGCGCAGTACGTGCTTTTATCACTCGGCAAACAGGGTGCTGTTATTACGGATGGCAGTTGCAATTTTTATTGCAAAAGCGTTAACGTCGCAATGAATTCGACCGTCGGCGCGGGCGACGCAATGGTTGCCGCCGCCGCAGGCGCACTGGTCAAAAACGCGCCGTTAAGGGAAATTTTATGTTGCGGGGTTGCCGCGGGAACAGCGGCGGTGACGCAACCCGAAAGCATTTCTTTTACAAAAGAAAAATATGAAGAAATACTTTCCAATCTGTGCGTTAAAAAATTTTGAGTTTTTTACTTGTATTTTTGTTTGCGTTAATGTATAATCAAATATGTTACAGGAGGCATTTTATGTGGGATGAATATACGCCTTTACAGCTTTTAAAGACTATGCCCAGAAAGCTCAATCAAGATAATCTTTCCAAAATTCAGATGGTTATCGATGCGGATAAATATAAAAACAGTCTGGTCAGCGGGTTTGACCTTTGCGGAATTTATGCTCCGTTTTGCCGCGGTTGCGATAAAACAAGTATCTACCCCTGCGCAATCGCATACATAAGGATGATGCAGTCGGAAGGGATGAATATTGAAATCGACGCTTCGCCTGTTTTAAACGGTACGTCGAAAAATCATATCGGCAAACCCGAAGTTTCCCGTCCGCTTTCGGGACAGGAATTGCAAAATCCCGCTACCGCCGTGCGCGAAGTGAAAATTGCAGAACATAAAACCGTTAAGACGCGCGGCGTGCAGGAAGTAAGATTTTCAGAGCCGAAAATTTATAAGTCTAAGTCGAAAGAGAATTTACTCGGAGAATTAGCCGTGACTGAGGCGGAGGACGAGCCGGTGCTTGTGTTGCCGGAAATAAAGACGGCTTCGGATTTAAAGCCTACGGAAGAAATAGACGGCGCGGATATTTTTATCCCCGTTAAGGAAACGGTTGCGCCCGTCAAAGAGCCTGTCAAGGAGCCCGTTAAGGAAACGACGGAAGACCGCGTAAAAGAAGCTTCCGCCGTTAAGGAAGATCCTGTCGTGCCCGTATTGCCGTCCGCCCCCGTAAAAGAGGAAACTTCCTCGGCGGAACCCGTCAAACGCAGAATACGCATTGCGGTTGCAAGAAGAAAACTTTAATTTTAATATTTGCCGCGGCGGACAAAGCTTTCCACGCTTTGTCCGCCGCTTATTAAGTGTACGTCGGGTAAGCCGCAGATAAATTTTTCGGTTTCATGCGCCGCCGTAGTGTGCACTTAATAAAATAAAAACCTTTCCCGATACGGAAAGGTTTTGGAGCTGCTGAGCGGACTTGAACCGCCGACCTCATCCTTACCAAGGATGTGCTCTACCGACTGAGCCACAGCAGCAATATTTAATTTACTTGAATATTATATTTTAATTGATTTATAATGTCAATTCATTTTAACCAATAATATTAAAAAACGGAGTAAAAATGAAAAGTAACGATTTAACCAAAGTTGCGGTAAGGGTATCGGTAATAACTATTTTTATGAATGCCGCGCTTGTGGTTTTCAAATTGCTTGCGGGTATATTCGGTAAATCGTATGCTTTGATTTCCGATGCGATACATTCCGCTTCCGACGTTTTTTCAACCGTTATAGTAATAATAGGTGTTAAAGTTTCCGCAAAGAAAGCCGATAAAAATCACCCGTTCGGGCATGAAAGGTTCGAATGCGTTGCCGCAATTTTACTGGCTGTCGTTTTGTTTGCTACAGGTGTGGGCGTAGGGTACTCGGGCGTAAAAAATATCGTTACCGGCGATTATAAAAATTTCGCGGTGCCCAAGGTTATCGCGCTTGTCGCCGCAGCCGTTTCGATTGTCGTTAAAGAGGGTATGTTTTGGTATACGTATCTTGCGGCAAAAAAGGTAAATTCTTCCGCTCTTAAAGCCGACGCGTGGCATCACCGTTCGGACGCGCTATCTTCAGTCGGCAGTCTTGTCGGCGTTATCGGCGGTATGTGCGGCGTGAAAATATTGGATAGCATTGCATGTATAGTTATTTGCCTGTTTATTTTGAAAGCCGCCGTACAAATATTCTGGGATGCCGTAAAAAAGATGACGGACGAAGCCTGCGACGATAAAACGGAGAACGAAATAAGGGAGTTCATAAGTTCTTGCGACGGGGTAAAGCGTGTGGATTTACTTATGACAAGGAAGTTCGGTAACAGGATATACGTTATAACGGAAATCGCTTGCGAAAGCGATCTTCCGCTGATAGAGGCACATAGAATTGCAGAGTCTGTTCATAGCGGCATAGAAGAAAAATTTCCGCTTATCAAGCATATTACAGTGCACGTCAATCCTTACGGAAAGGACGAAAAATGTGAAATAAACGAGTAATATTATCTATTTTGGCATAATAAAATATTATCAAATACTTGACTTAGAGTATTTATAATATTATAATATAGTCATCAAAAACTAAGGAGAGAGATATGTTTTGTAAAAATTGCGGTCAGACTATTGACGATAATGCAGTCGTCTGTCCTCATTGCGGAGTGCAGGTAGCACAGGTTAAAACCGGCGATAGCGAAGGTAACACAATGGCGATTGCAGGTTTTGTATTGTTTTTCTTCGGTTTCAGCTTTATAGGCTTGATTTTGAGCATTATAGGCTTGAAAAACGCGAAGAACGGCGCTCCGTATAAAGGATTGGCTGTTGCAGGTATCGTGCTTAACGCGCTTGAACTTTGCGGCTATGTAATTTTGGTTATATCTTTAATTGCAGGCATTGGTTGCGCTGCTGCTTCTGTCGGCGGTTCGGTTTCGGCTCTTTGCGCAATACTTTAATAATTAAATAAAAAAACAGGCGGAAAATTTTCCGCCTGTTTTTTTATTGCAAAGTTTTAATAAATTGTTTCATGCATTCGCAAGGTTTGCCGTCTTTGTCATAGCCTGTATCGTTACATTTTTTACAGTGATATTTAGGAATAAACTGCGATTTATCCATACCCAATTCTTTCAATCGTTTGTCACCCTGCAACTCAAGATCTTTAAGAGTGGCGGAAAGCTTTGCGGCTTGGTTAGCGTCTTTAACTTCGGCAAACGCAAGCTGTATGGTCAATGTGTTTATTTTATCGTATATTTCGCCGTAAACGGCGTCTGCTTTCGCTTTGCTCAAGGCTTTTTCCGCGGCGGCTTCGGCAGAGTGTTTTAAATCATAGTAATGCCTTTCGATTTCGGCGCGCCCGACGCGGCTGTCTGACGGTAGGTATTTATTTTTACCAGCAGGCTTCGCTATTTTATCGGGACTGAACACATTTTCGCTTTTCCAAGCGGAAAGCACTGTGTTCATATACGCCACGGGGTTGGCTTTACCGTTCGCGGCTTCGGCGGCGCATAGCAGCATTTCGTCGGAAAAATTCCAATCGCGCCATCTTGAAACAGTTTCCCTGTCGTTTTCAATAATACGTCTTGTCAAGCCGCACGTTTTCAGTAATTTATGTATGAATTTATCTTTTTCTGTTAGGGCGGCAATGTGTTTTTGCAAAGAGGAGCCGTTTATCACGCCGGCGTTGTAGAATTCCAGTATCGTTTCGTTCATGGCGTCGAAAGATTTTTTGTCTTGCCCGAAGCAGTAATCGGCAATAAGATTCAGGCTTTCGAAATCGTAACCGTAATCGCGCCAAACACCGACGTATTTTTCGACGTAGGTCAAAGGTTGTTGTATAAACACTCCCAATTTTTTTGCTATATCGTAT
>CAJTRW010000015.1 GCA_910578765.1 uncultured Christensenella sp. | reverse complement strand
GAAACCATAGTTACTACTGTAAAAGGGCGACCGCGACCACCAGAAAGCCGTCTGAGAGACGTCTAAATGCCTATACTTTAACTTCGGGTTGCCGTTTGCAAAATAAGCATATTGCGCCTGATAGTTCTGCTCCGTGCTGTTCGCGTAAGTTCTGGATCCGAAAATTTCATATTCCGCTAACAGCGGCAGATAATCGACCGAAGTCGTTACATTACTCGCTACATTGCCTGTGCCGCCTCCTATGTTGTCGGTGTATTTTGTGATCGGCTTCATTACCGCACGGAGATCCGCGGGAAGCGCCGCCATCAACGTGTTGGCGACAGGGTTCGTCGCGCAGGTCGCGCTCGCATCATACCCGACATCGCCCGTTTGACGCGATGCGCCATAGTTCTGCGGCGGCGTATCGGTGGAGCCCAGTATATCATAGCGAGCGTCGCAGGCTTTCCAGCCACCGTAATTGTATGGGTTCCAGTGGTTGAGATTGAAACACTTCCGTCCATCAGTATAGTATTTTCCGTACTCATTGTCAATTAAACCGACGTCCGTCCCGCCCGATTGTGCGGTTTTGAAGGTGCCGAAGTGTATTTTGTTGTTGCCTTCGCGAGCCGCGTTATGATTGAAGCCGAGAATATACACCCAGAGCTCCGCGTCGATTGCCTGCGCGCCGACGTTGCCCTGTACTTTGACTTTTTTCGTTGCGCCGACCGACCAGATCGAAGCTGCGATCCCGTTGTCGGATGCATACCGAATCTGCTCCCACGAGTTGTCGTTGAGAACACTCGGGAATATCGTCGCTGAGACGGAGATCCTGCAGGTTGCCGCTTGGTGGTTCGTTCCTGCGGCGACCGTAACCGTTATGACCGCCGATCCAGAGCTCATTCCCTTAATCGTCAAAGTGGAGCCGCTGAGTGTAACGTCGGCGACTTCGGGCGCGCTGCTTGCGGCTATAATCGTTCCATTACCCGAACGGCTGACGCTTACCGTCGTTGTCTTTCCGACTGCGCCTATGACGCTGACGGTCGACGTGCCCACGCTCACGGATCCCGCCGCCTTCGCAATCGTCCACGATTTGGCGATAGAGCCCACATACGCGCCGATTCCCGTGATAATAAGGGTGTAGTTCCCCGCGTTCGTTCCGGTGTTTCCCGAAACGATATAGTCGGTGCCCGCCGTCAGGGTTTTCCCGCCGACAACGACGGAACTGACGGCTTGCGTTTTGACGGATCCGGAATACGTTTGCGAAGCCCCGAGCGTTACCGTCGCGCCTGTGATGGATGTCGTATTCAGCCCGAGAGCTTTGTGCAGGTTTTCCTTCGAGATCTTTTTTGCGGTGCCGTCCGCAACGACTTCGATGGGAATGAAGTCCGCCGCCGCGAGCGCGGTCGCTTCGGTCAGATCGTCGAAAAGCTGTTTTTGCGTTACTTTGTGCGGGTTCTCCTTGTTGCTGGTGTGATCCTCGAAGTCCGCCCGTGTAACGATCGCGCTTTTGTCGACGTTGACAACGAGCTCGCCGTTGTTCGATATTTGGATCGTCGCGTAAAACGTGAATACATAATCGGGCATTTGCTCAAAGGTCGGGACGCTGATTCCCGTGCTGTCTTGGAAGATAGCGATCATTTTTGCGGCGCCGTTGCCGAGCCGCGCCCAGATGCCGATTTGATTGATCGTGTAAGCGTTTGTTACGCCTTCGCTGGTAAGTTGAAGCTGAAGGCGGCGCCCGCCGCCTATATTTTCCGCTTTGACGATGCTCATATTTTGCTTTTGACTTACGAGCTCGGTCTGTCCCATGAGCAGGCTCGCCGCCACGGTGCCCTGACCGGTTGCGGCGCTGTCAATGACAAATTCGCCGCCACCGAGCCATTGCGCGAGCAGTTCTTTGCCCGCGTTCGTTACTACTGCATCATTCCACATAATTGTCTCCTTAAATGTTTATTGCGACGCCTGCCGCCTTAATATCGACGCCGATGCTTGCCGCCGCCGTGAAGGCGCCCGTCGCGCCCGAGTGCGCGAACTCGATGGAATCGAGAACCGCCCGACAGGGTTTTGCGACTGCGACCGCCTTCCTGAATTGTTCGATAATGTCCTGCGTTTCGAGCGGGTAATCGGTGCTTACCCGAAAATGAAACGGCTGACCGTTGTAGTCGTACCATTCCTTTACGGTGCCGCTTCCGAAGGTGTCGATAAGAACCTGCTCGACCGCCCATTTTGTGCCGCGTCGGCTATGAACGAGATCGGCAGACTTTACAAGCGCCCGCTTATTTTCGAGCGGCAGATCTTTGTCGTACCAGTCGATGTCAAGCTCATACGCGAGCTCGTCGAGCTGGGCGCCCGTCAGTCGGTCGATTTGATCCCAGACGCGGGCGGTTTTAATTCTGGCGCCCGGCGCTTTGATGAGCGAATTGACGGCAGCAGCGAGCCCTTGAACCGCCGCGTCGTTCCGCATAAATTCGGGAACGAGTTTGAGAACGTCCACATCGTCGAGCTTAATCATTTGACCACCTCGTGTTTGATCGTTTTTGTTCCGCTGAATTTGGCGATCGTCGTGTCGTTCAGTTCCTTAAAGGTGGGGCTCGTAATAACAACGCGGGAAGCGCCGACGGCGCCGTCGCCGGACGGTGCGAGAATCAACGCACGGAGCTTGTCGGGGTTTATATCGCGCCCGAGCTCCGCGCTTTGCCATTTGTTGAACTGATCAATCGCGCCGCCCGCGCCTTCTACCGTAAGGATGCAGTCGCTTTCTTCTGCTGCGGTCGTGTAGTAAGTCAGGACGACGTCATATTCTTCAACCGTCGGAGCTTCGACTTTTACCCTGTCCGTCAGCGGACGAACTTCCGAAGCGTTGACGGCAGCAAAGACTTTCTCGAGAACGGTGTCGTCGGGGATCTCTCCGTCCGCACACATAGGCACGATTCTGACGACGCCCGCGTTTGTTGTGTCGATCGATATTTTAACGCTGGACGCGCCGGAAAGCGCGCCACCGCTCGTTAGCGTAATAGTGAGAAGCCCGTCGGTATATTCCGCCGTATAATCGCCGTTTTTAGCCGCTGTGGCGCCGTTTGCCTTGTAGACGGTCAATGTATCGAAGAGAAGCGTGTCGCCGCCCTTGAACGCTTTCCCGCCGCACACGGGCAAGTCGCGCGTGATTGTCTCCTGCTCCGATTTGACCGTAACGTCGACGATCTTCGAGTCCGCGCTCATTGCCCAGTATTTATAGCCGTTTATCGGGCCCGCGGTCGAGAGTTTGGAAGGTGCGGCTTTGATTCGTTCCCGATAGCTGTCGTCGGTTTCTTCGTCGCCACCGCCCGACGTTTCCGTCGTATTGCTCACGCGGTCGACGTACACAACGGGATCAACGAGAGAATTGATCCCTCCGATCGGGATCCCGTTATATGCCGCACCGCCGTCGACGCTTTTCGCGTCCACGTCGATAAACGTCTCGCCGACTTCGATAACCGCCGCGGCTGTCGTTTCAAAATAGTGGGTGCTGTCGCTTGTGGCTCTGGTTCCCTGCGGGATCAATACGTTTTCCCCGACGGGTTCCGATAAAGAGAATCGCAGCGTTGTCGTTGCCGACGTCGGTGCGATCCTTGCAACACCGACGCGCTCGCCGAGTGCATCGAGTACGGATCCCCGCGCATATCGGAGCATTTTCTGCCGCGCCGCGTCGTTCAGGGAATTGTACATAGAGACGAACACCGCGACAAGAGCTTCGGCGAACATCCTGCGCTCGTCGCCCGGGTAAAGCGGCCCGCCGACGGATGATTCGAGTTCCGTGATTATTTCGTCGCGGATCAGTTCCGCGTCCGTTGTGATAAATTCGTTCATAGGTCTGTTGCCCCCTGCGTTGATATATTTGCCTTTATCGTGAAGCGACCGTTCTGCGCGTCGTCAGGAATGAGCTGAACGCCGTCAACCTTTGCGCGGGGTTCGTAAATCGAGAGCATCCATTCTATGTCCTCGATCATTTCCTGCCCTGCAGTCGACGCGGGCCCGTCGAGTAATGAAAAGTTGACGCCTTTCAGTCGCTCGTAGGGAACCTCGCCGCGCGAAGTTTTGAGCAGATTATTCACGCAGACGGCTATATCTGAATTGCCTTTGCTTAACATAATAGCCTCCTTATACCGTAACCTGCGATGCGCTTACCCAGCCCGCGACATCCGTCGAGCCGTCGACGCTGACGAGAAAATAAGGGTGCGGGGCGCTTTTTGCAAATTTGGTTACTTTTGCAAGCCCCGCCGCCGAGTTCTTGATAACCGTCGAGCCGGTGCTCGTTGTGTATTGCGCGCCGCCTGTGAAGCGAACGACGTCGCCCAGCGCGATGATGAGCTCGCTGCCCGTCGTCTTTTTCAATAACTTAGCAAGGAACGGGTTCGGCGCTTTCTTGGCGGTTACAAACGCCGCGGGCGGTTGAACGCCGACCGCCGACTTTGCCGCTTCGATTGCCGCTTCCGCTTCTTCGATGTCGTCGACGGTGGTGTCGTCGCTTTCTTCAAAAGTGAACGCCATCTTGAAACTGCGCCACCGCCCGCTCGGATCGGTCTGAATATTTGTAGCTTTCGCGCCGGTAAGGAGCCAGCTATTCGCGCCGAAGCGTTCGCCGCCGAAGCGGAGAATGCCGGCAAGTCCCACCCATGTTTCCCAGCTGTCAAATTCCGCCCGAACGTCAAAGCCGAGAGCGGCGTGGAAGTTGGACGAAAAGCTGATTTGCTTCTTTTTGAGCCCGCGCTCGTTTGTGAGCGGGGATCCTTCGACGGCGCTGTTGTTGTCGGCTTCGAGCTCAAAGCCCGTGCTCAGCCCGTCAATATCGAGAACCTTGCGCGGGGAGACTTCCCACGTCTTGGTTCCCGCGGTTGTTCTGAATGTTGCAGTTACTGCCATGAGTTGCCTCCTTTTAAGAATCGGGCGCGAAGATCTCGCCGTCCGCACGGCTCAGTATAAGTCCCGACCGATCGGAAAACACAACGAACACGACAGCCGTTCCTTTTTTAAGATTGCCGGCGTCGCCGCGAAGCGATGCGTGAATCGTCAGCGGCTTCGTTACGGAACCGTCAACTTGATCGGGCACAACGCGCGCCGTGTTGCCTTCGATTGTGCTGATATAGCCTTTTTGCAATTCCGCCATCAATACACCTCCAGCGTTCGCCTGAAAAATATCTTGCTTTCGCCCGTGATAAAATTGTTGCGCGTCCGAGTAATGAAGATCTTGCCGTTCCAGCTCGGTGCTTTTTCCGTTTGCAGGTTGAGAACGCTACCCGCCGCATATTCCGCTGTGAATTTACGCCGGAAGTGTCCCGTGTAAGCGTTCTTGTTCGCTTGCCGCAGGATCCCGCGCGCAAAACGCTGGGCTTCCGCGTCGCTCATACATTCAACGGGCGTTGCGGGCTTCAGAACACGCGCGGCGGGAGCTGCCGAATCGGTAAACGTACCGCGGAAACTGCCGCTCACAAGTTCGATAGAGCCGTAAGACTGCGAGGAATTGTCGGTGTAACCGAATCGCCCGTCGACGCCGATTTTAACCGTTGCCGACGCCAGACTTCGATCGCGTTGCAGTTCGTCGTATATCACAAGCGCGCCGTCGTAAAATAACATAGCGCAGCCTTCCATTTGGAGCAGACGGTTCAGGAATACGAAGTCCG
This sequence comes from uncultured Christensenella sp., assembly GCA_910578765.1. GTDB lineage: Bacteria > Bacillota > Clostridia > Christensenellales > Borkfalkiaceae > Coproplasma. The sequence continues at coordinate 40,881 of CAJTRW010000015.1, read as the reverse complement.
TCATCCGCGTTTGCTGTATGTACGGATAGAGTTGATCGGTTACGCCGTATATCTTAACCGCGAGCCCGTGCTTTTTTGCTATATCGTTGACGAGCTGAAAGAGCCGCACGTTTTCCCACGATTGGCTGTTGATATTCTCGCCCGTCGGCGGCATAGCGGTCGCACGAAGGGAGAACAGCCCGTTCTCCGGCGTTATGCTCGTTATGAACATTTTGCCGGTGCGGGCCGCTCCGTCGTTTAGTTGAATTGTGTCCCCGCAAACGGGGTGCCATTTGTCCCAGTTTGTCGCCGCGTCGCTGAAACGCAGAAGAAGCTGGTCGGCTTTGTTTTCCGCATAAGTTTCGGCTTCGCAACGGTTGATTGCGACTTTCGTCGTAATATCGACGCCTTCGTATATCAAATTCATGAGCCGCGCCTCCACGGTGCAAGCGTTTCGGGCAGAACGATGTCATCATTCACGGGGATCGTCAATACGGTGCCCGCGTCAAACGTCAGTACGTCGGCATAATCGGGGTTTGCTTCGATTAAAAGGTGCGCCTTTTTTTCGCTGTCGTACACCTGCAGGGCGAGCTCGTCGAACGTGTCGCCCTGCCTTGTGGTGTATTTAATAGACTGTAACGCGGTCATATCTGCCGACCTCCTTCGTCCTGATCCAGTTCTCGAGCCAGTCGAAGAACTCGCTCTCGTTTTCTTTCAATGCTTCGAGGACGTCCTCTTTCTTTTCCGATTTTACGCCGTTGACGGTGGGCGACCATGTAAAGCCGCTGAAGTCGTAATAGATGATCGTCGTCTCGGTAAGTTCGCCGAGGCTGAAGCCGTCCATTTCAATGAGCTGTCCGGCTTGCGCCAGTTGCGGCGATTCTGCTTTGGCGTTTTCTGCGGCGAGAAGTTCGACGGAAGCGGCGGTCGCCGCCTTCGCGCTTTCGCTCACGTCTAAGGTGCCGACCACGCCGAGTAGTTTGCCCGCAGCTTCCCACGTTTCAATGTTCCGCTTCCTGTATGCAGGATCGAACGAGATGACGGCTTCGGTGCCTTCCTCGCCCGCTATGCTTACGCCGTCGGTAAAGCCGCCGGTTGCAAGTCGTGGAAGCGAAAGGAGCGGGATCTCCGGGATCGCCGGAATGCCGAGCCACGTCCACGCTTTACTGAGCCCTTGCGTTAGCCCGTTGATCATTTTGATGAGGAAGTTGATGCCCGTCTCAACGACGGTTATAAGTCCGTTTATCGCGCCCTTGCCGAGTTCTTTGATGCCTTCCCAGACGTTCGCGAACACGTCCTTGATATTTCCCCACGCCGCCGACCAGTTCCCCGCAAATACGTTCTGCACGAACTCCATGAGCCCGCCGAGAATATTCGTGAACATTTCAATAAGCGGACGCAGATACTCCAGCGCGCCGCCGAGAACGCCCGAAAACAGCCCCGCGACCGCTTCGATGATAGGCTTCAGCGGTTCGAGAGCTTTGGTTATAAGCGTTTGGATCAACGAGATGATCGGCTTCAGTATGGTGTTTATGAGCTGAAGCAACGGCGTCAGAATTGCAAGCACGACGTCGAGGATCGGATCCAAAAGCGAGAATACGATGTCGAGGATCGGCATTAGCGTGTCGAGCAAACTGATGAGCAACGGGAGCACCGCCTCGACAATCGACGTTATAATCGGCATAACCGCCGCCAGAACCTTCTCGACGAACGGAAGGATCTTGCTGAGCAGTTTGCTCACTACCTTCATAACCGCCGACAAAAGTTCCGCGATAAGCGGAAGCACCGCGCCGAGCATTTCAAACACGGGCTCGACGATAATCGCGACCGCATCCACCAGCTGAATGACAACGGGAAGAATGTCCGTTATAATTCGCACCAGCGGCGGGATGATTTTCGTCAGAAGCGAGTCCGCGATTTTTACGACCGGCGTCAGCAGCTCGGTCAATAGCGGCGCAATTTCCGTCACAATGTTGTCGATGAGCGGAACGAGCACCTTAACCAGATCGTCGATTATCGGGATCAGGCTCTCCATGAGTTTCCCGACGACGGGCATCAGTTCGTTCAGCGCGTTGAATAGCGTCGCCGCGATAGGTTTCAGCGCGACTTCCGCCTGCTGTTTGAAAATTTGAAGCTGTTCCGCGAAGTCGTAAGTGTCCGCCGCGCAGGCGTTAATCGTTTCTTGATTTTCCTGTAATGCGGCAGTCAGAGCGGCAATGTCAAAAGTCCCGTCGCGTATTGCCGCCGCCATAGTTGACGCGGCTCGGGTTCCGAACGCTTCCGCGGCGAGCGCGGTCGCGGTCGTCATATCTTTCGCGTTCGTTATGGCTTCGACGTATAGATCGAGTCCTTCCGCCGCGCCGATGCCGTGCTGTGCGAGCGTAGCGACCGACTTTTTCATCGCGGCAAGAACTTCGTTTGTATTGACGCCCGCCTTTTCGAGTTGCCCGATCATAGCCGTTGCTTCCTCGAAAGAATAACCCATTGTCTGGAACTGGGCGCCGTACATTTGCAAGTCGCTCATTAGTTCCGAGAAGCCGACGCCCGTCGACTGGCTGGCTTTGAACACGAAGTCCATCGCGCCGCCCATGTCTTTGGCGTCAATGCTCCATTGTTGGAACGCCTTCGACGATTCCGCGACGACGTCGCCGACGTCCTCGTCGAGCATACTCGCGACCTGTATCGCTTGAATAGATAGATCCTGAAGCTCCTCGCCCGTTAAGCCGAGAAGCGTGTTGTAGTCCGCTATAACCGCCGCCGCATCTTCCATCGCGGTAGGGATCGCGGAATATACCGCAGAAAAATCGTTCATAAGGGCATCGAGCGCGTCGCCCGTTGCCCCTGTGCCGATCCTGATAGTGTCCTCGACGTCGTCGAAACGAGTGCCGAGGTTTACGAGATATTTGCCGGCGGAAAATATCGCTTTACAAGCGACCGCGACGCCGCCGGCGACTCCTGCCCCGACAGCGAGCGCCTTCACGTTGAGCTTGTCGAGTTTGCCGATAGTGTCCTGAATAGAGGATGCAAGCGTCGGGCTTACGTTGCCCGCGATTTCAACGACGGCTTGCAGTATTTTGTTTTTAGCCGCCATGTGGTGTTACCTCCTGCGCTTGGCTTTGCTGATTTTTTTCGGCGCGTTCTTTTGACGCCGTTCTGCTTCCCGCGCGAGATCTTCCGCCGCTTCAGCGTAGTCGACCATGAACTCGGTCAGGCGTTTTTTCTCAAGGTCTACTATGCTTGTGTGGTAGACGCGGGCGAAGTCTCGGATGCATTTTCGGATTCCGCGGCTTCCGAGTCGCCCGCCGCCGAGGCGATTATAAAATTTCTTCCGATCTTCATAACGCTCATCACGTCGGGCCCGCTGATCCTTTGCAGATCATTGTAGTCGTACTGCGGGTTCACGGCGATGATCGCCGCAAAGCCGAGATAGAGATGCATCGAGTAGTCGAGTTCGACGGCGCCCGCATTGGGGGCACCTTTGGATCCCGACGCCTGCGACTTTTTGAACTCGGCTTCCGCGAAGCCTGCGGGCGTGATTTCGTTGATGTCGTAGGTCAGTTCTTCGACCTTTGCCCCGTTGATAGTAAGGGGCTTTTTGAGCTTTATGCTTTCCATGTGATTTGTCTCCTTATAAAAAAATTACCCCGGAGGAGAGTGTCCGCCGGGGTTGTTCGCTCTTAGAGCATCGACGCGATTTTCTTGTAATAGTCGACGCCGCGAATGCGGCAGATCTGGCTGAGCCTGTCAATGCAGAGAAGCTCCTCGCCGTTGACGTAAAGCTGGTAGCGCGAAACCGCAAGCGAGATCTCGCTTTCGATATTGCTGCCGACTTCGATCGCAGTCTGGGGGATGCCTTTCGGAACCGCCGTCAGAAACGCCTTGCAGCCTTCGGGCTTGGCGGTGCCGTCGCCTTTGGTTACGTTCTGGACGTAGCGGAACTCATAGTTGTGTTTTTCGGGCGTGAGCGCGCGGCTCAGTCCTTCGTCCTGTCCGACCTTCGTAATCGACGCTTCCATTGCTTCGAGAAGCCCGACGAGCACGACGTCCATCGAGCCCATCGCCTTTACTTCCGACGTCAAAAAATTGACCGCCGGCAGATTGATGGAGACGTCTTTCGCGACGAGAACATTGTCGCAGTAACAGGTATCTGCGAGTATAGCGTTTGCTTGATCCATTATGCTTCACCTCCGAAGTAGGTCGAGAAGCCTGCGTCGGTATAGCAGACGACTCCCGTCGCCGATTTAAGCGGCGGCGTGTTGGTTGCGGCGATGTCCCAGCGGAAGTTCCCGTTGAGAATTTCGCTCTCTTCGTTATTGCTGTCGAGGAACTCGACCTTCGGGCTTCCGATAAGCGCGCCCTGCGCGACAAGCCCGTCGAGCTTTTCCTGCTCGCGGTTCAAAATCGTATCGCGGAGCGCGGTCGTCATGGGCTGGTCGATAGTCGTTCCCCATTCTTTTTGGAAGCTGTTCGCGATGTAGAACAGCATAATCATGTTGACGTCGAAGATCTCGCGGGCTTTGTGGCTTCCGCCGAAGGTATAGGCTGCCGTGTGATCTCCCCACGTTCTCCAGTTGCCTTCCCAGTAGATCGCCGTCGAGATGCCGTGAGCGGTCAGTTCGTTGGCGTCCTGCTTATCGAAGCCGGGGAGATTTACGCCGTCGCCGAAGTAAAGCCCCGTAACCGCGAGCGTTTTGTTGCCGTCGGTCTCAAAGGGGACGTTCCCGTTTTTCAGATCGCAGCGCAATTTTTCGACGAGCGCCAGCGTGGCGAGATGATAAACGTCGCCGCCGTTCTTCGCCTGCGGCCAGAATACTTTGGAATAGCCCGAGTTGTAGCTGTTGTCGTCTTTCCATTTCTTTGCCGCCGCGATGGTTTTCGTCGCCTCGATAGGAAGATCGGCATAAACGAACGCCGACCAGTGTCCGTTGATATTCTGCGATGCGGCGACCAGCGCGGCGTAAACGGCTTTCTTGTCGCTCCAGCCGGGCGCCGCGAGATAGGTCGGGATGACGTTGCAGGTCTGGTAAAGCAGTTTAAGCGCCGCAATACCCGTGATCTCGCCGTCGGTCGTTTCCCCGCCGATTACGGTCGTTTCCGTGATTTCGTCGTGATCGACCGTGTAATACGAAAGTGCCGCCGTTTCAATAGCCTGCTCGCCGATGTCGGTAATGGTAAGAATACCGGTGCCGAAGTCGAAGCTCAGCGTGTAGTCGGTGCCGAGAACTTTGTCCTCGATCGCGACCGTCGCGAGAATGATGTCGAGCGCGGGAAGCGTTGCTTTGCGGTTCGTGAAAGTGAGCGTTTTCGTCGTTGCCGCGGCGCTTTTGTTCTTGTCGGGATCGAGTACGTTGATAACGTAGATCGGGCCGACATTTCCGTTTGCGTTCGCAAAGTGAGCCGCCACCGCTTCGCATAGCGTGTACTTTGCCCACTTGGTAGAATCGGAGAAGTGTCCGATCTTTTTCACGGCGTCGCTCAAGTTGCTGATTTTAACCGGCACGTTTACCTTGCCGGAATAATCGGAGAGAAAATTAACGGGCGCGGTGCCGATATATACCGGCGCGGTGCCCGCCTCCGAAGCGTTCTTTGCAATATCGTCGCCGATCTTGCCGTAAACGCCATACTTGTAGTTGTCCATGTTATTAGCTCCTTATAAAAATTTTTTATAGAACTCCGCCGTTCGGGCGAGCCCTTTTTCGACGGTTAGAATCGCCCACGCTCCCCAGTAGGGGTAAAGGTCGACCAGCGCGTCATCTTGTTGGAATTGCCCGAAAGTGATGCCGAGCTCTTTGACGACGCGAAGCGCATCGTCAAAATATTCGGCGTTTTCGATTGTCTGAAGCGCATGATCGACGAAGTTCCAGACATCTTTCCAGCCGTCGGCGTTTCGCGTAAATTCTTTTGCGCCTTCCTGCGGGTGCTTTCCGGGGTTCCATACCATAAAGCTGAGCTGGATCTTCATCCGCGTGTTCGATTTAACCATATCGTCGGCGCCGTCGATAAGCTGTACGACGACCGACGGGATCTGGTATTTTGTTTGGGGCGGGGCTTTGCTTTTGCCGGGTTGAAAGAGTGTGTGAGCCACGGGGTTAACTTCTTCGTATATTTTGACGTCCTCGTCGTGCGGGGCTTTGAGCTTGATTTTGTCGCACACGTTGGTTTGGAGCCAGTCGGTTATCTTCTCCAGACTTTGAACGATGGTCATAGCTTGCCTCCTTAACCGAGATTTTGGAATATGAAAATTTTCGCTATTCCGTAGTCGTCGCGCCACGAAGCGATGAGATAGTCCCGCCCGTCCACGTTCAGGCTTTCGCCTGCCGTGCGTTGAGCGGGAAGATCTTCGCATTTCGCAAATAGAACGAGGTCGCCGCGCGTAAGCCCGAGATCTTCCGCCGTTTTGGAATCTGCCAGAACGGCTTCATCCAAAACAGCGGCGATTTCTTTGCCTTCAACGGTGTGCTGTTCTCCGAACTCGCCGAGATTCAGGAACACATCGCGGTCGGCTTTGAGCAATTCCTTAAAGTCAGTCGACGACATCGCCCGCACCGCCGACGGTGGGAAGTTCTTCCCTTGCGGCATCAATCGCGGCAATAATTTCCTTTTTGGTCGTCATTGCGGAAGCATCGACGCCGTATTTTTCGGCGATTTCTTTAAGCTCGGGGAGCTTCATTTTGTCGTTGTATTCGGGAAGCTCGGGAGCTTCCTGTTCGTCGGTTTCGTCGCTCGACGAAGGCGCGGGCGCACCGTCGGAATCGTTTACATATTCCGCGACGCCCAGCTTAACGAGACGGGCTTCCTGTTCGTCGGTAAGTTCCACGGTTTCGCCTGCGCGAACGGGGACGATGACGGAGCCCTTACGGCGTCCGTAAGTACCTTTGATAATCTTGACCATACCGCCCTCCTTAATCTTTGCTCGGGTTGATCGCATTGATTACGATCCACGCGTCCTTGTTGTTGGGAATGCAGAGAGGGCACGACGTGAGATAAAGTTCGCGCGTGTTGCTTCCCGCGCTGCCGACGAATTTCGGGATTCTTTTCCCCGTGTAGGTATGGAACAGGTTATCTTCCTGCTCAACCTGCGAAACGGCGCCGTAAAGAGTACGACCGCATCCGGGCGCGGTAAGGATCGCCTTGCCTGCGGGAATGAAGCTGACGTTTTCATCGTCGTCGTTCGTGTAGGTGTCGCTATACTGAAGAACATCCACGACGTGTCCGTTGCAATTCAGGCGCGCGATTTTCGTCGCGCCGTTGGGAAGTTTCTCGGGATCCACACCGCCGATATTTATGTTCCGATTGTCGAGAAGTTTTTGGATCTCGGCATCGTGCAAAATAGTCGAGCCGACGTCGGGCGCAACGATGAGATCCGTCGCAGGCAGTCCTTTCGCCGCCAGATCGCCGCAGACAACGGCGATATCTTCGAGAATTGTGGCTCCCGCCGCGTTCCAGTCCGTTGCGGGCGTGTACTGCGCGGGGTTGGTTTCTCCGTCGTAAAAACGGATCTCTTTTTCTTCGGGTTTGCTGGGATCGTCGGTAATGTGCTTCATCACGCAGCCGTTCGTAAGAAGCGTTTCCGCCGCCATAGCTTCTTCGCGGCGACTGATCATTTCGTCGAGATCCTCGAAGTCCTGCATCATAAGCGTTGCCTGACGCTGAGCGGGCGTCAGCTTCGTATAGAGCGCCTCGCCGAAGCCGCGCTTGTTAAGGTCGTCGATCGTCATGGTGCGCTTGGGCGCGATATAGGGCGGCGTGTAGCGTTCCATGTGATGACCTTTACGCAATACGGCGACGCCGCCTTTGCGGGGAGCAACGAAAGGCGCGAGTTTTTTGCTTCCGCTGCGATATTGCACGAGCACGTCGTCCGTTGCGAACAGATCCGTCGATTCGTTCGTCGGGAAGTAACGATCGCGAAGGAAGGTGTGCAGAGGGTTGAGCTCCTTAACGAGCAGGAGCATGGTATGCGTTTTGAAAATGTCTAACATGATTTTGTCTCCTTTTTATGCGTTGAGCGCCGTATCGAGAAGAATGCCGACTTTGCGAAGTTCTTCTTCGTCCGAGTGCGCGAGGGTGTAACCTTCCGCAACGATGAGTTTGTTGCGATTAAAGTGTCCGGTGCGATAAGCGACCACGATGCAGTCTTTCGTGCCGACGGTTACATCGTCGGAAAGGATGCAGTTCGCGGTCAGGTTTTCCGTCTTGGTGCTGGCGCCTTCTCCGAAGGTTTTCGCGGACGTGCCGAGCACGACAACCTTGTTGTCGGCGTCCGAAAGAGCGAGCACGGTGCCGCGCTTCAATATCGTTTCCGCCGCCTGAGCTCTGAGCGTTACGTTGAACACGTCCGCTTTGGGTTCCGCGCTGTTGATCAGCTCGTCGTATTCAACCGAGCCGACGTTTTCATTGAGTTTCGTCATCTTCTGGATCCTCCCGTTTGAGATTTGTAAGCGTCAACGATTCCCTTAAGCTCCGCAGCGTCGTCGCTTCCGGTGTCGCCGTTGCCGCCGTTAGGGTTTCCCGAGACGTCTTTCACGCCCGATTTCTCCCCGTCGGATGCGAGCGCGGTAAGGTGCGCCGCGCCCAGTTTTGCCTGTGCCTGCATAGCTTTGAGTGCGAGCTGTTCCGCGGTGCAGGCATTCGCGCCGTATTTGGCGTCTGCGATAAGCGCAGGATCGCCGATTTGCGACTCGATCTCTTCGATCGCTTTCAATCTGGCGCGCTCTCCGTTTACCGCGTCCGTGCGGGCTTTCTCGGTCGCCGCCGTCTCAATAGCGGCAATGATGTCCGGGAACTGTGCCCTGAGTTCTTTTTCCGTCATGGTTGTTTCTCCTTTGCCGCTGACGGGCGGCTCTTTTTTATTTACTGCTGCCGATTCGGCAGAAGCATCGGGTTTGACCGGGATCGTCCCCGGTATGTTGTGGAAGGCTTTCACGTCGTGGCGAACGCCCGCAACGAGAAGCACCTTCTTGTCTGCGCTCAGGCTCATACTCGGGCCCGCGTCCGAAAGCAAAGTATCCGCGAATTTCTTGTCGACGGCATCCTTGCCGACCATCCACGTTTCCGCTTTCATCATAGAGCGGAGGGATTCGATTTCGAGCCCCGTCTTTTGGTGGTAGATCTGCGCGATTGCGCTGTTTGCCGCCTCGAGATTTTTTGCGATTTTCTTGACGTCCTCGGCGGTCATAAAGTCGACCACGCAAACGGCGGCGCCGTGGATCATGATCATACTTCCGGCGTGAACCTGAACTTCGTCGCCGGCACAAGCGATCACGCTGGCGGCGCTTGCCGCAAGCCCTTCGATGATGACCGTCTTGTGTCCTTTTAGCGATTTGAGCGCGTTGTGGATGGCGATGCCGGTGTATAGATCGCCGCCGCCGCTGTTAATTTTCACGACGATTTCCGACTTGTCTTTGATTTGCGCGAGATCGTCGAGGAAGCCCTCGGGCGTTATGTATAAGCCGGGAGCGGGTTCGCCCGTCCACCAGTCCGTCGGTTGCTGACTGCACACGTCGCCGTAAAGCGTGATCTCTGCCGAGTCGCTTCCCGCGCCCGTGATTACGTTCCAGCATTTCCGCGCGGAGGCGGGGTTCGGGCCGTTTGTCAATTTGATCCTGTTCTTCATGTAGGATCTCCTCCTTGTTTGATTTGGTTTAAGATTTTAGGAATAAGCGCCGCGGCAAGCGCATCGAGTGAATCGCCCTGCTCGCTTTTTCCTTTTGTCTTTGAAAGTTGAGCGTTTTCGTCGGCAAGCTGCTCGACGTTGCCCTCGTAACTGCCGCCGTTAAGTTTGACGGTCGACTGTTCGCGTGTGCTGAATCCATTCTCGCAGGCAAGGGCTTCGGCTTGGATCTCTTTGACGGGATCGAGCTGTCCCTGCGACGGGCCGATCCATTCGGAACCGAGCCACGCGGCTCTGATAGCGGGATCGAAGAAGAAGCCGGGAGCGAGAATACGACCGCGAGCGACCGCTTCGGAAAGCCACACCTCGTAAAGCGGGCGGCAGAAGTCGTCAACGAACCATTCGCGCCACATTTTGAACGCTTTCCACGCTTCCAAAAGTGCCGCGCGGCTGGCGCTGTACGACGCATTGAACGCCTTAAGAAGAAGATCGGCAGGTATTTCCAAAGCCGCACCGACCTGCTTGCAGATAGCCTGAACGAATGCATCAAAGCCGCCCGCGGGGCGTTTGGGATCGCCGAATACGACATCCTCGCCGGGCTTCATTACGTTGATCTGACCGGGGCCCATTTCGTATTCGTTTTCGTCCGTGCTGATTCCCTGCTCGCTCTCACCTGTCGTACCGTCCTGAACCTCTCCATCGCCGACCTCATTAAACGGGAACGCGCTCGGATCGGACTCAGTTTTTATAAACGCCGTGAAAAAGCTCTCGACGACCGCCGCCGTAAGTTCGCTGTCGGTATAGCGCCGCAGTTGCAGAAGCGGCTCGATAACCTGTGCCAGATAGGTTACGCCGCGATATTGCTCGGGGCGTTCCGCCTGCATAATGTGGAGCACGTTCGGAAGTCCTGTCTCTTCGCCGTATGCCACGACGCGCACCCACTTCGTCTCTTTCGTCGTTTGCTCGAAGGGGTAAGTGTTGCGTATATGGTAAGCGACGATTTTTCCGTTCTTGTCGGTTTCGACGCCGTCGTAAATCATGTTGCCGTCTTTCGTCGTGCCCTGCGTCAGATAATTGAAAGCCGAAGATCCCGCGACCGTATCAATGGGCGTAGAAAGCCGATCAGCTTCGATTATATGGAAACGCAAGCCGTAGGGGTTGAGCGACGTCGGTTCTTCATGCTGTAACAATACAATGACATCGCCGGAGAGAAGCTGGGAAGAGAACGCGAGCTGTTGCGCCGTGTAAAAATTATTGATCCCGATCGCGTCGCAGTTGACCTTACTCGCCGCCCAGAGCTCGAACTCTTCCTCGGTTCGTTTTTGCCAGTTTTTCGCTTGATCTGCAGAAAGCCCGAGCCGCTCCCTGTTGATCCTGCTTTTGAGTTGCAAGCCGCAGCCGATGACATTCGTGCGATTCGTCTTGATCGCCGACGTCGCGAGCGGCGCCGCCATATAGAGCATACGAGCCCGCTGTCGAAGCGTTCGATTGTTCGCGTCAATATCTTCGTGCGCCGATCCGCTCGACGCAAGGAAGCCCTTCAGGGCTTTTTTGGAATAACTGGCGCCCGCGTCGCCGTAACCTTTGTTAGTAGGTCGACGCGGTCTCGCGCCGAAAGGGGCGAGCCTTTTGTCGTCTGATTTGTTCATATCGTCTCCTTACCAGTCCCGCGGAACCACGCCGACCGCTCGGCGGGGCTTTTGTTTTGTGATCATCGCTTCGAGCTCTTTGATTTCGTCCTCGAGCTCTTTGATTGCTTTCCTGACCGTGCTCAGGTCGGTGTTGTACCGCGCAAGGTTACGCGTTCCGACGCCGTAGCTTTGGACTCCGCCGCAGAGCATTTCCTTTTCGCGGGCAAGATAGCAAGCCAGTCGCTCACGCTTTTCCGTGATCTTTTTTTCAATTTCGGCTTTATTCATACTGCCTCCTTTTACCAGTCGTCGCCGCTTCCGAGATGTTTATTTTTCGGATGTGCGGGTTTCTTTTTTGCCGCAGGCGCGGCGGGTTTTTCTTGGATGCCTTTCAGACGGTTCTCGATCGCGGTCAAATCCGGATTGGCGAGCCTGAACGCCGCGTTCGCATAGTTGCGACAGTCGAGCGGTTCGTTGCGTTCGTGTCCGGGGATCTTTTCCCATACCCATTGATTGCCGCGGCGTGTGCGCGTCAGAACGAGCCGCTCCGATAGAAGCCCTGAGAAGTAAGTCGAATCGTATCCGCGATCGCCGAGCGGAAAGTGCGAATAGTTCCGTCCCGGCGTTTGCGTCGTCAGCTTCTTCATAATCTTTGCTTTGCCCGCGTCGACGCCGAGCGTATAGAGCCAGCAAAAGATCTTTTTGTTGTCTTTCAACGGAACGCGCGACGGGATCCCGACATACGGAATATCGGGCCCGCCTTTGCCTTTTATAGCAAAGACGTGCTTCGCGAGACGTTTGCGGCAAGCCGCATAGACTTCCTGTGTATAGTGCCCGCCTGAATCGACGAAGGTGCAGCTGATTCGGAGTCCTTTACCGTTTGCAAAACGATAGACGTGATCGACAACATCGTCCAGCCGTTCCCAGACTTCCTCATTGTCGGGGCGCCCCATAATAACGCCCTTCGTAATGCCCCAGTCCTCGCCATAGTGCCCGTAACCGACAACTTCGTATTCGAGACGATTGTCCTGCGTATCGACGCCGCAAGTGAGCGCGAGCACACCGTCGGGCAGTTCGGCTTTGTATTCTTCGCGCCGCGCCATCACTTCGTCCTCGTTCTCGATTTCGCCGCGTTCTTCCCAGAGCTTACCGAGTAGTGTGTTATAAACAACTTTCAGCTTTTCGGGATCGTTGCGAGCCTCGAGAAAGCGAAGCACGATAGTCTCCCACGTTACCCACGGCGACGAAAAAGCATTCAACCAGAACGAGCGGATGCCTTTCTTGTATGCATCGGGGTTTTGCGCGATCCATTTCGCGGGCTGATTGCGGACTTCGTCCTCGGTGCTTATAGCCCCGCACGAAGGGCACACCCAGAATATCGAGCTAACCGTGTATGTGATTTTATTGCCGATTTTTTTCTCTTCGGGTAAAAATCTGATATTATCGAAAATTATGTCGTGCCACTCTCCGCAATGGGGGCATTTTATGCACCAGCGCTCTTGGGTGCCGCGTTCATACGCCGCTTCGATATTGCTGCTTCCTTTGATCGTTGGCGTCGAAACTTCGACGGCTTTCTTGTTGTAGAATGTGGTCTGGCGGGCTTTGGCAAGTTCCCACGGATCGCCTTCCGTGCCCGCGCTTAAAGCCCAGCGGTCTCGTTCATCGCCGAATATGTAACGAACAGGCGTCGACGCAAGTGCGGACGCGGTGTTCGAGCCGGTAAGCGTAAGCATACCACCGGGGAACGCTTTCTGCAGGAGCGTGTTGCCGCTGTCTCTCGTTTTAACGTCCGAAACTTTCGACCGTAACGGTTTGCTGTCTCGAATCATCGGCGCGATTCTATGACGTGAGAATTTTCGGGCATCGTCCAGCGTCGGCTGTATATACATGGCGGACGCTGGATCTTGATCGATGACGTAACCGATGCAGTTTAGCAAAAATTCAGATTTGCCGACCTGCGAAGCCGCGACCATGACTATGTTCGTAACTTTCGGATCGTTGAACGCATCCATCGGCTCTTTGAGGTATGGCGTCCGTGCGGTTCTCCACGGGCCAGCCTCGGCTGAAGTTTCGGGCGATAGCCGACGGTGTCGGTCTGCCCATTGTGAAACGGTTAGGTCGTCAGGCGGTGCAAAATTACGGACGGCGGGCGCGATCGCTTTATTGAGACGCGCCTCAGCCTGTGTCGTCGTCATCTTTCAGGAGTTCGCTCCAGCCCTGACGGTCGCGGACGCGCTTCTTATACGCGGCGGCGTCGTACTTGTAGTTCGAGAGCTCCAGCAGGATCGCATAAACTTCCTGCTTGATCCTTTCAGATATTTCCGCGGGCTTTGTGATTTTTGCGAGGTCGATCGCGAGCCGACCGGGAAGCGCGAGCATCATGCTGCGGATGGTAAACACGAGATCCGTCGTCATAGCTTCGACGTCCTCGCTGCGATGCATCTCGCCGCGGAGTTCTTTGAGTTCCATATCGGCGAGCTCTGCCTTCGTAGCGCGATAGTCGGCGTCGGCTTTGATTTTGCGGCTCTCGTTTTCGGCGTCTGCCTTGCTTTCGCCTTTTTTGGCGACCTTTTCCTGCAGATAAGCAATGTATTTTTGAACCGTCAGAAGTAGATCGTAGCGGCGTTTTTTATCGACGAGCTCGGTCGTCAGAATCCCGTCCTGCGTGAGTTGCTGAATGCGCCGAACCGTCAAATTGAACAGCTTCGCGACCATTGCCGCTTCGACCATTGTCCGCTTCGGTTGCGAGGGCTGTGTTGCCATGATTACCTCCTTTTTTGCGTAACGAAACGATTGTAAAAAATTCTCCGGGACTATGCGAGTTCTGGGCTCGCGAGCACCGCAAGAGTAAAATATTACCGACAGTACCTGCTGGAAACTTTGTGGGCGCTCGCTGACGCGCTCCGTGCCTTAGCGGCTTTGCTTTTTTCTCTGAGGTACTGCCGATAATAACAAGATAAGGGGGCGCCGCAGTTGAGCAACGTCGGCGCATAGGGGTGGGCTATTTTTTTGCGTATCGGTCAATGTTATGCTGTAAGCGTTTTAACAGCAGATCGTTGAGCCTGACCTTTATATCGGCGGCGACCTTCTCATTGCCGATCGTCTGCGGTATGCTTACCGTGCGGATCGCGTCAATAGGAAGGCGCGCGTCCGTCGTCCTTTTGAACGGGATCTCCGTCGTGCCCAGAGCCCCCGAGGGGGCAAGGAAAACGGAACTGCCGAGAGCTTTCTTTTTGCCCTTGTATATGGCGGCTTTGACCGTGTATTTCTTACCGCCCGCCGGTCGCGTTCGGGGCGTCATAGAGAAGTGTGTAGGCGTAAGAAGGCGACCGCGATATACGAGCTGTATGTTTTCCATACTCACGCCCTTGATCTTGATCTCCCCGACTGTTTTCGCACCGCCTTTGGCTGCCTTACCCGCCGCCGTCACTTCGCTTGATTTAATCGCATAGACGGCTGTAACTGCTTTGGTTACCTGCGCGGGAGCGCGGGCTTTGCAGTCTTTGACGGTTTGACTGACGGCTTTCTGGATGTCGCTCTGCGTTTTTTTTGCTTTGGAAAGAACGCCGTCCAGTCCGGGGATGCTGATGTTTAATTCCATAGCCGCCTCCGAAGCCCTGTTGATAATTGGAAGCGGCGACCATAAATAGCCGCCGCCCGCCGTCCCGCTCCGATAGCGGGATCTTTCCGTAAAAAGAAAGCCGCGACGAGTTTCCCCGTTGCGGTTCTTTGACAGCATACACTATAACACACCCGTTTACTGCGTTTCAATGTGATTTACTTCTTTTTACTGCGTTTTACTGACCTTTTTTCAGATTTCCGCAGATTTCCGACGGAAGTCGGGCGGAATTTCGGCATTTACGCGGTTTTGTGGGTGTATAATTCGGCAAGGTTGAGTAGAGCGCGCCCGTGGGTTCTGAACATTTTGTCCATGTATTGGTCGGCTTCGAGCTCATAGTCGTCGTGTTTGCCGTAAATTCTTTGGCAGATTTCGCGCCATTCGGCGCCGTAGTAATAGCGGAGATTGATCACGAGCGTTTCGGAGGGGGCAAGGCGTTCGACGAAGGGCTCCAGCTCAGCCCAGTCGGCGGCGATTTCGTTTTCCTTTTGTTTTACTCGTTCTTCGAGAGCGACCTTTCTCAGCACGACGCGCTCCGTTTCGCTCGTTCCGTCGCCGCTTCCGTGTGGCATTCCCGAATAATCAATAGCGCGCGGGCTTCCGTATGCATCCGCCGCATATTCGAGCTCCTGCTTCAAAGTGGCAAGTTTTTCGAGCATTTCCCTGTGCGCGTTTAATCTTTCTTTGATCGCTTGTGTTTTCTTCATAGCCGCCTCCTTAATCGTTACTGTCTATTTTCTCGAAAATTCTCTCGTATTTCTCGGGTGCGACTTCCCTGCCGTCGCGGATGAGTTTGACGTCGCGGCTTCCCGTTATGCGGTGCCAGCGTTTTACTTCGACGTCGGTATATTGCGGCGTCAATTCCATCACGAACGCCTGCTGACCTTTCGCTTCGGCGGCGACAAGCGCCGTCCCGCTTCCTCCGAAGGGATCATACACGCCCGCCGCCCATTCCATATTGTCGAGAATGATCTCGAAAACTTCCTCGGGCTTTTGCGTGGGGTGCAGTTCGTTTCCCGATCGCGAGCATTTTATCACGTTTCCGTAACCTTTGTGATTGTCGAACTTCGTCTTGCTTCGATTGCCGAAAATAATGAGCTCGTGCTGGGATCGCCAGCCGACGCCCATTCCCGGCGTTCCTTTGTCCCAGACGATCATCGACTTTACGCCGAAGCCTGCGCCTTCGATAAGGTCAAACAAATACACCCACATTCGCCAGTCAGTAAAAACATAAGCGTATTGGCACGGAATATCGGCGAGAGCTTTGGCGATAAGGTTCTGATAGCCGCGCGTGGAAAGGATGTCGTTCGCGATTTTCGGAAGCGGGCCGCCGTCGGCGCGCATTGTTCCGATGCTTCCCGTGCTTTTGCCCGTTTCCTGAAAGCCGCCCGAGCAGTACGGCGGATCCGTCAAAAGAGTTTGCGGAGCGGCGCCGTCGAGCAGTTTTTCGCGATCTTCGGGGACGGTTGAATTTCCGCACATAACACGATGACGCCCGCCGAGGATCCAGATGTCGCCGTATTGCGTAACGGGTGCATCGGGAGTTTCGGGAACGTCGTCGAGATCTTCCTCGGTTTCGGTTGCGGCAAGCGTTTCGTTTAAGGACGCGGCTATTTCCGCATATTCGTCTTTTGAGTAGCCCGACAGCCCGAAGTCTAAGTCGGAGGCGTCAATCGTTCCGAAAATTTCGATGAGCATTTTGTTGTCGGTTTCGGCAAGCTCGGCGATGCGGTTGTCTGCCGTCAGATCCGCAAGTTCCGCCGCCTCCGACTCGTAGTCTTGATAATCGACGGGAACTTCGTCAAGTTCTTCGAGCTGAGCCGCCAGAAGCCGCCCGTGTCCTTTCACAACGAGCCCCGAGCGAGTGCTGACCGTGATAGGGTTGCGCCAGCCGCTGCCGCGTATAATGGCGCCCAGAGCTTCGATTTGTGCCTGCGGGTGCTTGTTCGGGTTTTTCGGGTTCGGAATGAGATCCGCCGCCCTGACGATTGCATCGTGAGCGCAGTAGACGGGAATGCCCGCCGCCTGCGCTTTCGGTTTGACTGTTTTCTTCCCGCTCATACGCCGCCTCCGAGCCTGTAATGGCACCCTTCGGCGATTTTCTCGTATTTGACATTCAAAAGGTCGAGGTTTGCGATGATCCCCGCGGGTGTAAGATCGTAGTCACCGAGCACGATCTTCGTCAGTTTGGCATTGATTTCGGGCGACAGGTCGCTGTTGACGGAGACGCTCACGGGTTCGGCTCTGCCGATTGCATAACCGAGCTGAACCTCGCACCATTTGAGCCCGTGCGTGAGTTGCAGGCTTCTGGCGATTTTACGCGCCATATACGCGCCCGAACGGTCGACCTTTGACGGATCCTTGCCGGAGAACGCTCCGCCGCCCACGGGGCAGAAGCCGCCGTACTGGTCGCATACGATTTTTCTGCCCGTCAGCCCCGCGTCTGCAAACGGGCCGCCGATAGTCCACGCGCCTGCGGGGTTGATAATTCTCTCCACGGAAGCGGGAACGCCCAGAGCGTCGAGCTTTGCGTTTATGTATGCGCGGATCCGTTTCTGCCCGCGTTCGGGCTTATGGCAGGCGCTGACGAGGATCTTCTTCACGCTCTGCATAGTGGCGGGTTCGTCGAGATCGACCGTAACCTGACACTTGGCGTCGCCCAGCAAGAGCGCGGAAGGCGTTCCGACGTCTTTCTCGATTGCTTCGATGATTTGATTCACGAGATCGAAGCCGAACGGGAGCCCGCTCGCGGTTTGGTTGCAAGCGTAGCCGTACATTATGCCCTGATCCCCGGCGCCCTGATCTTTGCCGCGTCCGACGCCTGCGGCGATTTCGGGCGACTGCGTTCTGATGAATGTCTCGATCCTGTTGACGGGGTACCCGAGCTTTTGGGCGACGTTGCGGGCGATCTCTCTATAATCGACGCCTGCGCCGCTTGTGATTTCCCCCGCGAGAATGATAACGTCGTCCTTCACGAGCGTTTCGCAGGCGACGCGGCTGTTTTCATCGTTTTCCAGACAGGCGTCCAAAATGGCGTCGCTTATTTGGTCGGCGTATTTGTCGGGGTGGTATTTGCTTACTTGTTCGGTGCTGAAAAGTCTCATTTTTCTTCGATCTCCTTGTTTTTGATTGTAATGCGGTATTTTTCAGGTATGTACGGAGCCGCCACCGTGAATATTTCGGCAAGTTCCGCGTCCGTGAACTTTTGGAACTTAACGCCGCTGCCCGAGAAGTCGTCGACTTTCTTCACGGAGATGACGATCGTCGGGTTTTGCGGGCTGTTGTTGATAAAGAACTGACAGCTTGCAACGTCGGGAAAGCGGTTCATAATCGTTTCCTTGAGATCTTTGCGGGAATAGTCGCCGCTGATCATGTTGCGGGTTATAATTCGCTTTTTGAGCTCGCCCGTCGATTCTCCGGGCTGACGCTCCATTCCGTATTTAGCCGCTTCCGCATCGACGCGCTTCTTTCTTTGGTAATTCCGCACGATTTCCGACGGAAGCCGCAGGAAAACATAAAGAATTATAAGCAGGAGCGGAAGCCCGACGATTATCATGATCGGAAGAAGCACGAGTGCCCAGTGCCACGCGACCGCGCCGCAGAGCTTCAACGTCAGGAATACGATCTGGCAGATGAAGCAAAGAGCGGCGACGGTAAGAATGAGGCACCCGCCGCGATAATCTTTCTTGTTACTCATTGCCGCCACCTCCGACGGGTTCCGCCGCCTCCGCGCTTTCGGGGAAGCGTTCGTTCCCGATTTCGTTATATCTTACCTTCAGGGCATTAAGCGCCGCGTCGTAGGCTTCCCCGCCCTTCAGGCTTTCAAAGCCGAGAGCGGCGTGGATGAGTTGCATCGCGAGCTCAGCGGCGGCGATTTCGACGCCGAGCTGGGAGTTGACGACGATAATCGGAACCGCGTCCGCATCGTCGCCTTCATTCGGGAACGTGATGCAGGAACATATAGGGGTTCCTTTGTCGTCGTACAGTTCGGGCGCGAGCGCCGCTTCGTATTTGGCATCGGGGTAAAGCTCCGCGAATGCTTCCGCGACCATATTCGCGGGATCGTTGGTGTAAACTGATTTGAATTGGTTACTCATGTCGGTCTCCTTATTTGTCGTATTTGATAGGGCACCAGCGCGGCGCTGTCTTGACGGGAAGCTCCGTGCTGTGCCGTTCGGTTCTCGCGATCAGGCGGGCGCCTGCGTTTACGCTTGCCGCCGCCGCAGGATGTGTGCAATAGAAGCGGTTCACACCGCCGTTGCATTGCTCGAATTTGCAGTTTTCGCAGTCTGCACATTTCATTGTTTCCGATTTCCTCCTTGATTTAAGGCGGCGGCTATTCTTGCCGGCACGACGACGCTGTAATTGCAGACGTCGCAGCACGTTCCCGCAGCGATCGGTTGTGCATTGTGTCCGTACTCGGTCTTGATAGCCGCGCCGCATATAACGCATCGCCGCGGGCGGCGGGTGGCGTTAAATTTCAATATGCACCTCCGAACCGTCCCACGTCGCGGATCCTTCGTCGGTATCGACGTGCTCATCGTTGCAGGAAAGCGTCAAAACTATTCCGAAGCTCTGCCCTGCGGGAATGTCGCGCGATAAGCAAACGCTGGCGATTTGATTGACGGCTTCGTCTCTCACGGCTTCGAGATCCTCGCCTTCCGTGAAGTATTCGACGTCGCCGCCGACGTGGTCGCTGGGCGATTCGTCCGCATTTGTCGGGAATAGATTATAGAGCGATATGTCAGCCCGATATTTGCGCGGAGGCGACTCGGGAAGATCATCGGGGATCTTTACCTCGTCGCCGGAAAGAACGCTCTTGAGCACGGTATTCAGCGCCTGCTTGTATTTGCGGCTGTTGAATATCACGACCGACGTATCGGGGATGCAGGTTTTCCAGAGCTCGTCGACAAATAGATCCGTCGCCTTCTCGATTGCCGCGGGCGCAAACTGGGCACCTTCGCGGAAAGCGTGAAGATATGCGTTGCCGACCTTTTCGGAGAGCTTGATCATTTTCTTCATGAGCTTCGCGTCCATTTTGAAGCGAAGCGTGGATAGAACGCGGGTAGACTGCCCGACGCTGATGAGTATATTGCCGATCTCTCCGTTTTCGTCGACGGTGTAATTTTCCGAATCGAACAGGCTCATCTGCGCGTTGGGTGTGAACTTTACGCTCAGGGGGTAGTTTTCCGTCAGAATCTCGACGGCGAAGTTTGTCTCTTCGTTGCAGAACTTTTCGAGTGCGGCAGCCGCCGCCTTGTAGTCGCTTTGTGCGCTCATTGGGTATATTCTCCTTTTTCGTTGATTTTGTCGGTCTGGAAGTTCCAGATCCCTTGTTGTCCTTTGGCGGGAATGAAGAACGGGAGCGGGTTCACGCTTTCGAGCTTCCACGCATACCGTCCGAGCGTCCAGTCGCCGAAGGCTCTTTCTTCCGCACTTACGGACGCGGCGAATGCGGGCGTTATTTCAATGCAGTCGGTCAAATTTGCGATCGCGATCACTTTCCCGAGCGGCAGGCATTTCGCCCGCAGGTGCCCGATATTCTCGCTCGTAGAGCCGAGTGGAGCGAGCGCCTTCTCGATCTCCCCGACGACGTCGTTATCGAGTATCTTGTAAACGGCGGCGGGCGACTTGGCGGCGGCGTGGATCAAGAGCGGGCCGCGATATTTCGTCGCCCAGCCCCGCGTTTCATATTGCTTGGCTTTAATCGCTATAAGGCTTGCGTATGGTTGCCATATTGACAGGGTTTTCACGCTTCGGTTCCTCCCAGTAGTGATTATTTTCGCACCAGTCCTTGATCTCGCGGATCTTCTTCGTCCAGCGCAAATAGAACCGTTTGCCGTAGGGGTTTGTCGGGATGTATTCCCCGCGCCAGCCGCCGCAGTTGGCTTTCAGATAGAAAGTGCCGTTTTGTCCGCGGGCTTCCCAGCTTGTGCTCGACGTCTTTTCCCATTTCATCCCGTTGAAAGGTTGTTCTTTTTTCGTTTCCATGCATTACTCCTCGAATTTAATGTCGTCGTCCGACGTAGGCGGCGGATCGGGCTGTTCCGGCTTATGATAGAACTCGCCGAAGTCGAGCGGGTTGCCGCATTTACTGCAATAGTGCCATTCTTCGTGTATTCCGCCGCCGCGGGCGGGATCCGTTTCATAGCAAGCGCAGAGATTTGTGCCGCATTTGGCGCAGTCGAAAACGATCAGCTTGCCGTAGTTGTGAGTCGTAGGCGTTTCGCGCGTCGTCATAACCTTCATTCCTTTCGTGTTGGTCTGGCGTGTAATATTGAGAGAACACTCGACTCCGCCGCGGTAGGGGTTTGTTTGTTTTTTCATACCGTTGCTCCTTGAAAATGTTTTTTTGTTACGGCGATCGGGAACTCTTCGATCTCGCTCGCCCAGATGCAGGTGCCCGCGCCGTTCAGGCGTTCCCAGATGAGCGGGAAGCCGCCGATCCCGTCGAATAAGCTCGCCATAGTGGCATCGCGTTCGTAATTGGCACATAAACGCTTGAGCACCCATTTCCACGGCGGGATCGCGATTGAATTACCCAGCGCCTTATACCTTGCCGCGTCCGTGGTTTGCCGCGTCTTGCCTTTCACATCCACCCATTCGCCGATGTCCGTCCAGCCGTCCGGGAAGCCCTGCAGTCGTTCGCATTCGAGCGGCGTCAGGCGGCGGACTATGTAACCTTCGGCGCCGTCGCTTACCGCCGGGCGGTCGGTGGTGTTCAGGGTGTAACACACGCCTTCCTTGACGCCTTTTCCGTTGCATCCCGATTTTTCCGTGCGGTCGATTCCGTTGCCCTGCAGACAGTATGTAGGCTTTTGCGTTACGACCGCCGTGTAGTCCGTTATGCGGTCATTGTGGTCGCCTGTAATAGTCGGAACTATTTCCCCGTTGCCGTTTCCGCGAGCGTCATATACTTCGGCGCTGTCTTTCACGCACACGGCGCCCGGACCTTTTGAAACAATCGTCTGAATAATTCCGTCATCGGTAATACTCGGATTGTATTGCGCGTTAATTCCCTGATTGAACGATGCGCGGTCTAAGGCGTAACACACGGCGGCGCCGCCGCCACCCGAAGCACGAAGAGCTTCGGCTTTGTCGATTGTCGGGTTTGTTTTCGCCGTGATGCTGTTGGTGTAGTTGAAGCCGATCGGCTTTTGACATACTGCGATATGCGGCTGTATTCGGATTGTTCCGCAGCGTTCGGTTTCGGCACCTATTCCGCGGGATCCTGATCCTTGCAAATAATCAAAGCCGATTGCCGCTCCAGCGCCGCCTTCAATATCGGCGGAAGATCCTTGCCGCGTCGTTCCGCCCGTCTCAGTACGCCCTGACACGCTGTTGCCGACAAATAGTATTTCGGGAGCGGTCGCGCCTCCAAAATCTGCGATAAGTGCGATGCGACGGCGACGCTGGGGGACTCCCCAGAATTGAGCGTCGAGCACCCGCCACGCAACGGAATACCCGTCGCCCACGATCGCTCCGCTTGTTCTCCAGAGCGTACCCCCCCCCCGCGTGAGGTCGAGGAACATGGGCGCCTTCGTCGACGATTCTGCAGATTTCTTCGAGCACGGTGCGGAAGTCCTCGCCGCCGTTGGAGCTGAAGGCTCCGGGGACGTTCTCCCACACAAAGTATCGAGGTCTAATTTCATTTGCTCCAGCATCTTGGCATCTCCTTCGCATTTGCTTGATTATTCTGATTTGCTCCATAAACAGCCCGGAGCGGGCTCCGTCCAGCCCTGCACGTTTCCCAGCGACGGAAAGATCCTGACAGGGGCTTCCGCCGATTATAACGTCGACGAGAGGGGCGGCGGATCCGTCTATTTTCGTTACGTCGCCGAGATGTATCATTTGCCGATCCTCCGCCACGGAAGCGGATCCTGACGGAACTCGGCACCCATTATCGAGCGAAGGCTTTCCTTCATAAACACGCTGATCTTGTTGCTGTCCGCCTGTTTTACGAGATCGCGCACCCAGTCGGCGGCGGGTTTGACTTTGCCTTTGCGGTTTCCTGTTTCCGCTCCGATAATGATCGCGTGGATCATTTGTGCGCCGTCTTTCAGGTCAATGGGTTCGAGCAACGGCTCTATGCTCAAAAAGTCGATAATTTCATTCTCCGCACGGAAAGCGTCCGCTTGCACCTGCGTCGTGATAGATTTCCCGATATACAGGTCGAAGTCTCCGTCGACTATTGCAAGTGCGGCGCCGATCTTCTTATTGAGTGCGGGCAGGCTCGTCTTTGTCAGGGCGATATAGTCGTGTTGCGGGTTGTTCGCCATTGTCTGAAGAACTTCGACAAGCCATTCATCCCGCCAGCACCCGATGTCGCTCATGCTGTCGATAAATACCGCGCGGGGCTTTTTGCTTCCGAATTTTTTCAAAACGTCGGGCTTGAACTCGGGCTTTTCCCAGTTCTCCACATAATGGAACCGTTTATTTTGCCGCCGTGCATAGCACCATTCGCAGCCGTTAGGGCACCCGACGACGGGGTTCACGGTGCTGTCGCACCAGTCGATTCTTGTCTTGTTCATTCTTCCGTCTCCTTGAAAATGTCTGCAATTTCCGCCGCCGCAAGCTCTGCACCGTTACGGATGCATTTGACGTCCCGCCGCCCTGTAGTCTGAATATATCGGCGAACGATGACGTCGACGTACTTCGGGTTCAGTTCCAGCATAGCGGCGCGGCGCTCTTCATACTCGGCGGCGATCATCGTCGTTCCGCTGCCACCGAATAGATCCAAAACGAGATCGCCGACGGTGCTGCTGTTTGCGATTGCTTTTCTTACGAGATCCACGGGCTTCATCGTAGGGTGTTCTTTCGACCGCTTCGGACGCGGGACTTCCCAGACGTCGTCTAAGTCGCGACGATTGCAAAACGAGCTTTTTCCGCTATTGTGCCAGCCGTACCATATAGGCTCATAGCGGCGGTGGTATTTGCTTCGACCGAGAACGAAGGTGTCCTTTGCCCAGATGATCGTCGCGCTCCAGTGATAGCCGACCGCCCGCAGGCATTTGTCAAGAGTGGGCCACTCGCTGGCGCCGAGTACGCAGTAAAGATCGCCTTCGACGTTGTCAACGAGCTGGCGGGCGAAGCCGCTGACGAATTTCTCAAATTCCGCTTCGGGCATATTGTCGTTGAGCATACCTTCGCGCTGGCGGTGCTTCGGGTTGGAGCTGAGTCCGATCGCGACGTTCCACGGTGGATCCGTGAAGCACATCGCCGCCTTCTCGCCTTGCATAAGCGCCGCGACGTCGCCCGCATTTGTGCTGTCGCCGCAATAGACGCGGTGCTTGCCGCAGATCCATAAGTCGCCCTTGCGCGTTACCGCGTCCTTTTGAACTTCGGGAAGAATTTCGTCGGGATCTTCGGGCAGGCTTTCCGTATGAACCGCGTCCGAGAAGGCGGCGGAAAGTTCGGCGTATTCGTCTTGACTGTAACCAGTCAGATCGAGAGAAGTGTCGGTGCCTTCGATTGACGCGAACACTTCCGCGAGTTTTTGCATATCGGGATCGGAGAGCTCGGCGATGCGGTTGTCTGCGACAAGATCCGCCAGTTCGTCGGCTTCCGTTGCATAGTTCTGATAATCAACCGGCACTTCGTTCAGCCCTGCCATTTGAGCCGCCAGAAGCCGCCCGTGTCCGCGAACGATAAGCCCGGAGCGAGTGCTGACCGTGATCGGGTTGCGCCAGCCTGCGGCGCGAATTATGGCGCCGAGGCGGCGGAGCTGTTCGTCAGGGTGTTGGTTCGGGTTCTTCGGGTTCGGCTTCATATCTGCCGTCTTAACGATCACGTCGTGCGAGCAGTAGACGGGAACGCCGTCGGCGGTGCCTTTGGGTTTTATTTGGTCGTTATTCATTGCCGCCGCCTCCGTTGTTGCTGTTGATCTGCACCTTGTTCTCGACGGTAATCGTTTCTGCCCGATTCCCTTGCACGACGGTGCTGTTGCTGATGTTCTCGGCGTTGCATTCGATATTGACGACTTCGACACATTCGGGCGCGATGCAGAAGGCGCCGTCGCTTTCGTACTCGCCCGCCGCCCAGAGCTTTGCAAATTCTTCGAGCGGCATCTTGCTGTAGAGTTCGTCCGTTTGGTGCATCGTTTTCATAACCGCCTCGTCGGCGTCTTTTTCCCAGTCTAACAAGTGCGGCTGTTTGTGCCCGTCGTAAGCCCAGAAGCCGAAGGTCAGCGTGTGCCCGTCGATAGGAAGCCCTGTGCCTTTGACCTTTGCGCGTTTGATAATCGGATCCTTCGGGGTTGCGTTATTCATTGCCGCCTCCTTCCGCGAAGCTGACAATGCCCGCGATGCATTTGTCGCGATCGTTTTCGGCATCTTCCCGATAATTCTCGGGTGCGTTGCATTCGCGATCGTGAACGCAGATCTTGCAGCAGTCCATTCCGCAATCGTAGAGCTCGGTGGCAAGTCGCTTGACCGCGTCCGAAGCGGGTGCGGGTTTGGGCTGTTCCGCAGCCGCGTCGAGCTTTAAGGTGTCCGAAAGGCGCTTGATAATAGCGTCGGCTCTGGTGGGCCCGATGTCCGCAACGGAGAGGAGCGTGTCGCGGAACGCGTTCAGCAGCGCGTTCGGGGCGGCGGCTTTTTGTCCGGCTTGAAAGCCTTTTATGTAAATATTTGAGACGTAAGCGCTCAGTTGCTCGCGTTCCATGCGTTTGATCGCTTTGTAGGTTTCGCGCTTTAATAAGTTGCTGGTGGGTTGTTGGTTGTTCATAGCTTTCTCCTTAATTTTTCGATTTTCTCGCCCAGACGGCGACGTTCTTCCCCGTGCGGGGGCTTTTGCGTTTCCCGATTACTTCGACCGCGCCCGCTTCCTTGAGCTCGGTAAGCCGAGGAGCGACGAAGTTGCGGTCAAAGTGCAGGATCTCGCGGCGTTCGATAAGCTCGTACACGATTTCGTCGACGGTCATCTGCCTATTGCCGAGAACGTCGAGTATAAGCGCGCCGCGCTTGCTGGCTTCCGTCGTGATCGCTTCGTAACTTTCGCGGCGGGTTTCCGTGGTTGTGTTGTTGCTCATTTGGATTTCCTCCTTTTTAGATTTCGGTGTTATTTTGCGGGGCTTCATTTCCCCAGCAGTCCCAGCCTTCCGCTGCCGAACGGGCGAATAGCTCGATCCGCGGCAGATCGCCCATAAGCTCCACGATGCGATCGCGAACTTCGTCGGGCTTTTGGCTGTGTTTTTGTAAAGGCGTCATAACAACGCTGTGAACGGATGCGCTGACGCGCTTAGGTTTGCCCTTGATTGCAAGCAAGCATATTTCCGAATTACTTCTCGTCCAGTTCCCGAGCCCCCAAAAAAGCCCGTTGCCTCGCTTGTTTTGCTTTACCCAGTTGAAGGCGATCGTTTTATACTTGAAACCCCACGCGGCTATTAAATCGAGAGCTTCTCGCAGCATCGGGAAAGTTGCCCATAAAAACAGCGCACAGTCGTCAGCTGCTAAGCACCCCCCCCCGTTGCCGATGGGCATATTTTTGAGATCCTCGATCGACATCGTTCCGTAATGTTTGTCGGCGGCGGCACGGGTAGCCTTATTCTGATAGCCCCACGGAGGATCGGCGTAGATGATGCTGTATTTTTTTGACGGGAAGGGGATCATTGCGGCGCCGCCTCCTTCGATTGCTTCTCGATGCTGTCAACGATGCGGACTATATTCCCCGCCGCCTGTTCGAGTGTCGCGACTTCTTTGCGGCGTTCTGCGAGTTCGCCCTGAATATCGCCTGCATAGAACAGGAGAGCTTCGCGCACAAGCGGGGCGTCTGCCATAGGGATGAGAACGGCGGACGCGGCGGGTTCCGCAGTTGTTTCTTCGGCTTTTTTCTCGCCGGGCTGTTTTCTTTTTCGCGGAAGAGTGCGGGGATCGATTCCGCCCTTGACGAGTTCTTCCCTGATTTCTTCCGGGGTGCAGAGGTTCATCTGCGAAAGTATGACGATTTGCTTCTTTTTGTCGGCGGCTTCTTTGTACATCCGCACGATCTCGTGAGTTTGCATTTCCATCTTGGTTGCCGCAATTCGGGCACTTGCCTGTTGTAATGAGCGGCGCCCACTCATGACCGCATTTTCCGCAAATCATAGGGCGGCAAGCGACTTGATCTTCTCGAATAAGCCCCAGCTCAACACACGACATTCGACCGAATCGACCGTTGCGCCTTCTCTGATTAAATCGTGCCATTATTGCCTCCTTTGTTTATTTCGTTGACGTCGAGAATCCCGTGCAGGATCTTCACGACGCCGGACGCGGAGGGGATCCTATACTCGGCAATGTCGGGCTCTTTTACATATTGCCGACCGTAGACGGCTTTCATGTTCTCCCAGACGTTCCACGGCACCCTGTAGAAGCGGTCGACGCCGAAGCAAAGCAGGACGAAGCAGAGAGCACCGAGTTTTTCGTGTCCGCGCAGGTCGTCCATTTGCTCATCGGTCAGGCGATTCCGCGTGAAGCGGTCGGTGTCGGTTTGCTTCGCCTCGAAGCGTACCGATCGCCCGCCGTGCATCGTTCCGCAAAAATCAACCTGCGCCTTCTTGGTGTAGCAAGCAAGGAACTGACCGTTCTTGTTCGGCTTATGTAGCGGCTTCATCGGCTCGGGCGTTTTATCGGCTTTCAGAAGCCCGCGGGCTTCGTGCCACGCAAGCGAAGCGCTGATCGTATCTTCAAAAAACGCACCAGCTTCGCGGGATCGCGTTCCTGCCGTCATTCGGCGGTATTCTTCGAGCGTCATATTCACGGCTTGCCTCCTTGACCGCCGCCCGCCGCCTTGATTGCGTTCACGATCGGCGTGAGCGAGTTAGCCAGCAGGTCGATCGCGGGGTTGAGCATCGAAACGAGCATATCGTGATAGACTGCCCGCGCCGCTTCGGTCATCTCGGGGTGGCGGTTCGTTCTGATCTCGCCGTCGTAGATGCGGATGCCGTTCCTGACCGCGAGCGCGATTTCTTCCTGCATACCCTTGCTGGGTTTATCGAGCCCGAACACCCAGATCTCCGAGCAGAGAAGCAAAAGCTGTTTGCCCGCCGCCATACCTTCGGCGCGTTCCTTTTTGTTGCTGTCGTCCGACCAGCGCGTGAAGTAGACGTGCGGGGCGATCGGTATGTAGCCCGCGGCGAACGCGGCGGCGCAGTAAGTGAGCGCGTTTTTCGTGTTCGTCTCGGTATCTCCCTTGTAGGGGGAGCAGATATAAACGAGTTTTTTCTTTTTCACGGTTTACCTCCTTATTTCGTGCGCCAGCTCTCGCCTGTCGTAACGATTACGCCGCACATTTCGCGGAGACGGTCAATGGTCGCGTCCGCAGTTGTGGGATCGCCTGTTTCCTTTGGCGTCAGGCGTTTGATTAGATCCGCCTCTGAGTAGTTGGTTGTGATAATCGTCGGCATCAGGGCTTCGTATCGGGCGTTGATAATCGCGTATATTTTGGCGATCGCCCATTCGGTAGCCTGTTCTTTGCCGAGATCGTCGATTATGAGCAACGAGGCGGCGGTGTAGGCGTCGAGCACGTCGGATGCGTCGTAATAGCTTCCGAATCGCTGGCGCGCGTCCGTATAGGTGGACTTGATCCTTTCCAGCAGGTCGATCATCGTCATGCAGATGACGGGGACGCATTTATTCATGAGCTTGTTCGCAATCGCGGCGACGAGGTGCGTCTTGCCCGTTCCTTTCGGGCCCGTAATGAATAGCCCGTTCCTGCCGGGGTTCTTTCCGTCCGTTGGGAGCTTCTCCTTGAAGGTGTCGGCGTACTTTTGGCAGATAAACGCCGCTTTTTTGTTTTCTTCGGTAAGCTCGAAGGTCTCGAAGGTTCTGAGACGGAAGCGGGCGCCGATCCCGCTCGCGCCGACGATGCGGTTCACACGTTCTCGGATCTGACGGTTGCGTTCTTCTTCCTGCTTGCGACGTTCTTCGGCTTGCCGCTCTTCTTCTTCGCGTTTCGCCTTCTCGATCGCTTTCGCGCAGCCGCAGGGTTCGGGCGATTTCATCCAGTGAATCGTCGCGCCGAGCGTGAAGCCGTAAGCGTAGAGCGTCTTGCCGCAAAATTCGCATTTTACAGGCGGAGGCGGCGGATCTGCTTTCGGGAACTGTTTCAGGCGGTCGGTTTGGTCGCCGTAAACGGTGTAGTCGTTAATCTGCCTCATGGAAGCCTGTTGTTGCGGGTTGGTCTTGGCTTGTTCTTCCATTTTGCCCTCCTTCTTGATGCCTTACCTCGGGAACCTCGTCATCCCAGCGTCCTTGATTGAGCCACGTCGTCGGATGGGGTATGTAAGCGCCGCCGTCTTTTTGCCATTGCGCGGTTTGCTTCTGAGCCATGACCGCCGCCATGATCTTCTCGACGAGCTCTGCCGACGGCTTGAGCTTTTTCCAGACGTCGAAGCATTTCGTTTTTCCGACCTTCCGCGGATATTCGTTCCAAAACGCCGCAAAGGTTTGTTCGAGTGATTCAGCTGGTGCGGCGGACGGTTTGGTTTGGTTAGGTAAGGTAGGGTTATGTTGGTTAGGTTTTGTTTGGTTATGTTGGTTAGGTTGGGTTAGGTTAGGTAACGACGGAGTCCGTCCGCGTTCCGTTGGCTTTCCGTCGGAATTGTTCGGAGTTCCACGCTCGCGCTTCGCTTCTTCGGCGGCGGTGCGCTTTCGCTCGCGGTCTTTGGCGCGCCGTTCGAGCAGTTTGCCCGCGTATTCGTCCCAGTCGTGAAGAGTGAGATCGTCGCCCTTCCTGTCGATAAAGCCCGCCTCGATTAAAGCGTCGAGAAACGCCTGCGCGTCGCCGTTCCATTGAGCCGCCTCCGCGATTTCGTAAGCGTCATACCGTGCGAGACTGCCGTCCTGCGCGAAGTCCATCGCCCACCACCAGAGAAAGTGCAAATACCCGACGACCGCGGGGAGCGCCGTCCCCGGTTGTTCGGCTTTCAGGAGCCGCGTCAGTTTGAGCGCTTTCGGATGCCTTCCGAGCTCTTGGTGGCTTTCGATCCATGCCATGTTGTTTCCTCCTTCCCCGCGTCAGCGCGGGAGACTGATGTCGATATACGGCGCGATGCCGTTCGACCGTTTGCCGTTCTTTTCGCCGCCCGCGGTGGGCGGTCTCTTGTTTTTATCGGGTGCATCGTTTTATCTCCCGATCGGTTGCTTGAGCGAGTCGTAATAGCCGCAGATTTCGTCGTATTCCTGCCGCGTCATAAGCGCGGGATTCGTTTTGTCGTACTTCTCGAGAATACGCGCAACGGCGTCTTGTTCCGTGTAACCCGCCGCCTCGGCTTTCCTGTAAAGTCGCTTCATTTGCGCGTCGGAAAGCGGGCGCGGCTCTTCCTTGCCGCCCTGACCGCCTGTTTGCGGGCTGTTTGCCGCGTTTTGGGCGTCGGCGGGTATTTCCCCGATTCCGTCGGTTGAAGCCGTGTGCGCGATTTTAGGGGCGTCAAAACGGCTGGCGAAGAAGCTAAGCAAACAGCTCCGCCACGCGGCGGCTCTGGCTTCGTTTGCGGTGCTTTTGCTGGTGCCGATTGCGTGGATCTCCGTGTGCTCGGTTTCGGCGGCGTTGTCCGCGTTGATAAGCAGGAGCTCGAGCGTCGATTCATACACCCAGAGCGCGACGTTCGATTGCGTGAGCTTGTGCACCCTGCAGAACTCGTCGGATCCGTTCGCGTCTTTCCGTGTCGCCTTTTCCGAAACGATCCGCCAGTCAATGCCGACGTCGGTCAGGAGCGCGAGAAGCGCATCGGAAGGGGTTACGGTCAGTTCCGCCGCCTCCGCCCTGATTTCGGAGAGAGGGGCGATTGCCAGCAGCTCGTTAAGTTCCGCTTCCGTGAGCTCTTTGGCAGCTATGCGAATCATCGGAACGCCCGCCACCTGTTTCTTGATTTCGAGGATCTTCTGCGTGAGGTTCAGCTTCTTTGTGGCGGGACGCGCTTTTGAGCCCGTGTTTTGCGCTCTGTGCGGTTTTTCCGCCGCCGCGTTCGTTTCCCTGACCGCAGGCGGTGTGAGCGATTGTACCGCGTCCGGCGCGGTATTTTCGGCGATATTGTTCATTGGTTCGTTCTCCCCGTGTAGATTTCGACGACTTCCGTGCTCGGAAGCGTGATTTTGATCGTTTCGCCCACCGTTTCAAAGGTGGCGTCGCCCGCGCCGAATACGACGCGCCCGCAGTTGATTTTGTCGCCCGTTGCTGTTACAAGTTCGAGCGGAACGAGTGAGAAGGTATTGCTGAACACGTCGAATCTGTCGCCGTTCTTTGCGTAGTACGATCCGCGCAGGTATGAAGAGTCGACGTGAACGCCGACAATTTCGGCGCCGCGCTCGGGGTCTTTCCATTTCCCGCCGCCCGCGCAATGAATGCGAGCATCGTGCTTCAGTCTTTTCGGGATGATTTTCTGCGCGTCGCCGATATAGAAGCCGAGACGGCTCTGTATGGTTTCCTTGATAGATTTCACTTTTTTGTTGCCTCCTTTTTGGCTTGATTTCTTCGGCTTTGCCATTCCGCGAACTCTTGCTGGATCTTCGGATCCTCGAAAGCGTTCCGGACGCTGGCTATGAGCACCGTCGCCAGCCGTTCGCGCTGGTGCTTCGGTATTTTGTCTGCGATTACGGTCGGCGCGTCGTTCATGTGCACCTCCCGCCGAGCAACGTCTGCATCCTTCGGTTGAGACGGTTCTCGTACTTTTGGCGGGTGCGCCTTCGCTGTGCGTGGTGCATCAGGTGCCACTCTTTTGGTGTTGCGATTTCGCGAAGCGTCGCCGTGTAGTGGTATCTGATAGATCCGCAGGCTTCGCGCACCAGATCGGCAACATACGCGATCGCCCGCGCCGCCGATTCGATTGCCGACTTAAGCGTTTCGAGATCGATGCCGTTCGCGTTCGCAACGTCTGCCAGCCGCGCGGCGTCCGCCTGTTTGATGATGGGAAAGGCTTCCCTGATTTCCTGCTCTGTGATCATTTCGTTTGCTTCCCGTTATAATTTACGCAACACCGTTCCCAAAAAAAAGAGACGGATCCAAATGGAAAGTTTCGCAGAGCTTGACCTGTTCGGTTATGTAAAAATCGCTCCCACCGTTGAGCTTCTGCTGTACCGTTGCTTCGGTCACACCTAATACGTTAGCAACATCTTTATACGTCAGCCCTTTACCCGCAAGGGCATTCTTAACTGCCGTGTAAGGGGGATGTTGCTGTTTTGTGGTCTTGGTTCCTGTTTTCATGGTTGTTCTCCTTTAATTTTTATTCGCTGATCGCCTTTTGGCGGATCCGCGTCGTTTCTGAATTTTAGCCGTACACGATCTCGTCAAAGAGCGCAAATTGCAAAGCTGCGTCCGCATCTTCCTCAATTTCGTCGAGCGTCATGCCGTTCTCTGATATATCGCGGGCAATTCCTTTGATGAGCTTCTCGAGCGTGAGATCCCACGTTTCGCCGTCATCCTCTATATCGTAGAGCTTCACGGTATTGCCTGCCAGAAGGAGCGCCACGCAGTATTGCGAAGCGGGGAGATCCTTCGGCGCATCAGCCCATTCAGGCGTCGTATTGTCTAATCCCACCCAATATGTACTGCAACATTCGAGTGCGGAAACGACCACATTCTCAATGTTCTCAGCCGTAATTTTCACGATTACCTGCGCTTCGTAGGTTAGCTTTGCCACATCGGGTTTAAGTTTATGTGTGCACCCGTCCGGTATAAAAATATCGCAGGGGGATGTTTCTCTGAATTTTGTGCCGTCCATGATTTATCTCCTTAACCAGTCGCGAATATATTCGATATTGCCTGCAGTTTCCTCGAGATCGTTGGGAGATTCAGGCTCATAGCCTATACACGCACCATAGCACGGGTAGCAATAGCCGTATGTTCTGCATTCTTCGAGTGTGAGCTCGTAGATGGGTGTTCCGTTTTCGTATTCGATAACTCTCATTGTTTTTCTCCTACACTGTTTTACTCGCGAACCGCGGCAGGAACCTGTTGTCGAAGGTTTTATTTATGCGGTCGATATGATTCTGAATACCCACGAAGTCGTGAATAAAATCGAAGTCAGGCGCGGCAAGCCATTCTTGAAGGCGTAAATGCCAGTGCTTATCGGCAAGGTTTAAGTCGAGCATGGCGGTCATTCTGGTTCCTTTGCTAATTCCGAGCTTCTCGGCTCTCGTGCATATTTTCGCAAGGGTATTGAACCGATCCCAGTCCTCGCCTTTTTCTTCGCCCACCCGCTCGGCGCATATTTTTCCGTCGGCTTCGTAGACGTTAACCTCGAAAGGGTTCGCATCGCTTTCCGTATAGTCGCCATCTATGGCGTACCCGATCCTGATGACGATCTGCTTCCACGTTTCTCTGCCTTTATCGTCGCGGATGGGGCCCGTACCTTCCATAAGGGCGACGGTTCTCACGCCGCCCTTACTTGCCTTGTTGAATACCTGAATCGCTTTATTGATTGCCTGTGCCGTTGTCATGATTTCCTCCTATTAGTCTATAAATTGGCGAAGCTCGCCGTTTTTCATTTCGTAGAACCAGCCGCAGACATTGAAGCGGATGTAGTTCCAGTCAGTCGCATTGTAGAGGGCTTCGCGTTTAAGCTCGCCGACCTTTCTGAGCCGCCTATGGCGATTTATTTCGTAAGTGTTGACGGTGCGAACGATTTCGATTTTGTTAATATCGAAGCCGAACTCCTGATGGATGAGTTCCGCCGCCTCCGCATCGTTGAGAACCTTCGTATCGCCCACTTTTGCAAGATCCTGATATTCGGCTTCGGAGACGTTGCGGTCGTCCTCGTAGGGCTTCCATTCTTGTTCG
This sequence comes from uncultured Christensenella sp., assembly GCA_910578765.1. Taxonomy (GTDB): domain Bacteria; phylum Bacillota; class Clostridia; order Christensenellales; family Borkfalkiaceae; genus Coproplasma. Next base: position 7,289 of record CAJTRW010000015.1, on the reverse strand, counting down.
CGTTCGACTTGAGCGGCAAGGCGCTTGTTTTCGGCTTCGAGCCGAGCGATTTCTGCGCGGGCTTCATTTGCGGCAGCCTTCTCGGTTTCGTAGTGTTGTTCGGCATATTGCCAGCGATCGTACATACTCAGAGCCCAGTCGTTTTCAATATTCTGCTCGGCGTCAGAGAAGCATTCCCGCAGGGCGGTTCCGACGTAGCTGTTCTCACCGAGTCCGGCGACGATTTCTTTGATCTTTGCAAGGGCTTCGCGTTCTTGTTGTTTTGTTGCGTTCATGGTTTCCTCCTCAATCTCCGATTTCAATGCTGTAGATGTTTACCGACTCCTGATCGTCGTCGGCGGGTTCCGTACAAATTTGAACCTTATGCCCGTTGAGCTTTCCCGAAAAGAAGAAGTTGCCTTCATGCTTTACGCTTCCCTCGTCGAGATGCAGGGCTTTTTCGATTTCCGTGGTGTGGTTAGTTACCTTCATAATTACCTCCGTGTTGACGCTTTGTTGTCGTCTTGTTATATTTTACGCTATGATTATAGCTCTTCCTTTTTCCTTTGTCAATAGTTTTTTCTATGTTTTCCATAGATTTTTCTTTGAATTTCATTGATTTTTTTATATTCTCGTTATATAATAGTAGGCGGAGGTTATAACATGAAGCAAAAACGAGTTATCGACAACAAGTTCGGTCAACGTCTCCGCGAGCTTAGAACCGAGCATTGCCTTACTATGGAGCAGTTTTGCGAACGATTTAATCGGCAATTTGGGACTAAGATCAGCAAGTGCACGATTTCCCGTTATGAAAATAGCGTACAGGAGCCGATGCTGAATACGGTAGAACTTATTGCAAAATTTTTTAATGTTTCCCCCGTTTATTTAATCGGGCAGACTGACGTCCGTAATATTGCCGAAAATATTCAGAACAGCGCCGTCGTACAGGGCAACACCGCGACGACGCTCATCGTTCGGAACGGCGGCATCGTAAAGCGCGAACTGAACGACAACGAAGTCGAGCTTCTCCGCATCCTTGAGATTTTGGACGTTAAGGGGCGCACGGCACTTATGGCTTACGCCTTCGAGCTCGAAGAAAAACAAAAACAGCGCACGGGGAACTGAGAGATGCCGACAAACGAAAAAAGGGCTCCCGCAGGTCGAAGCCTGACGGAAGCTATAAAAGAAAACTGCGGCGCGACTACCCTGCCCAGCCGCCGAGGTGCGCTATGATGCGGGCGGCTTTTTACGGGCGCTATTCCAGCCACGCGCAAAAGGACACTTCTATTGAGCAGCAGCTTCGGGAATGCCGCGAATGGGCGCAACGAAACGACGTGCAGATCGTCGCCGAATATAGTGACCGCGCTCTGACGGGAACGACCGACCGTCGCGAGCAGTTCCAGAAGATGATCCGTGACGCCGCGAAAGGACGGTGGCAGCTCGTTCTCTGCTATAAGGTTGACCGCTTCGCGCGTAACCGTTACGACAGCGCGACCTATAAGGCGAAGCTGAAGAAGTACGGCATCCGCGTCGTGTACGCGATGGAATCAATTCCCGAAGGGCCCGAGGGGATCCTGCTTGAATCGGTTCTGGAAGGATCCGCCGAATACTACAGCGCGAACTTATCGCAGAACATAAGGCGCGGGATGCACGAAAACGCGCTCGAGTGCAAAGTCAATAACGGCGCGATGCCGCTCGGGCTTATGAAAGGCGCCGACGGGCGCTATACGATTGAGCCTGCGGGCGCGACCGTCGTGCGCGATATTTTCGAGATGTACGCCGCCGGCTCGAACGTCATCCAGATAATCACGGCGCTGAATGCGCGGGGCTTGAAAACGAGCACCGGCGGGCGCTGGAATAAAAACAGCTTGCACCGCATACTTCGGAACGAGAAGTACGTCGGCATTTATAATTGGGGCGGCGTCCGTATCGAGGGCGGCATCCCGGCAATACTTTCAAAGGAGCTATTCAACGAAGTGCAGGAACGCATGAAAAAAGTCGCCCGCGCACCGGGCGCGAGCAGAACGGAAGTCGACTATATTCTGACCGGCAAGCTCTTCTGCGGTCATTGCGGCAGTCCGATGATCGGCGAAAGCGGAACGAGCCGCAGCGGCAAAAAATTCTACTACTACTCTTGCGCCGAACGCAAACACCGGCGCGCTTGCAAAAAGAAGCCCGTCCGAAAGGAATGGATCGAGGAAACGCTCGTCAGGCTCCTGCGCGAGCGGTGTCTGACCGACGACGTCATCCGCGTGATCGTCGACGCGGCGATGGATCTGCAGGAACGCGAAAAGGACGACAGCGTTCTCCGCGGATTCGAGACGGAGCTCGTCGAAGTTAAGCGCGCGATCGCGAACTTGATCTCTGCCATCGAGCAAGGCATTATTACGCCCAGCACGAAGCAACGGCTCGACGATCTCGAAGCGCGGCGCGTAGATCTGGAAGTCGCGATCGAGGATGAAAAGGTTCAGCAGCCGCAGTTGACGCGCGACCAGCTCACGTTCTGGCTCGAACGGTTCCGCGACGGAGATCCTTCGGATCCGAAGTTCCGCGAATCGTTTATTGAGATCTTTGTGTCTAAGGTCTACCTTTATGACGACCATTTCCGCGCGGTTTGCAATTATACCGGCGACAGCGAAGGCATAACATACGACTTTGTCAACGATATAGAGAGCTGGGGCGACGCTGGCGAAGTGTTCGACTTTGAAGCCCCGAGCTCCACCAATAGCAACCTAAAACGAACCACTTTTTGTGATAGTTTAGGTTGCGTAGCCGCGCGCTTGTCAAGACAAGCTCACGCCTATCTGCCATTTACTGAAAAGTTAGCTTATAAGCATTATACTGTTTACTTTTTTTGAATAATTTGCTATACTATTTCTGCTACACATTTTAATAGTCCGTATAAGGGAATACTATTTGGTAAAAATTTATTCTCTCGCCTTTATATGGACAATGTTTAGCAACATTGAGAGATACGTTTTTCGGCGTGTTTCTCAATGGAACACGCTTTTTTTACGGAGGCTAAAATGACTAAAAGAAACAATTTAGTTGAATTGGCGAGATTTCTATTCAGTATTTTAGTTGTCGGCTATCATATTCAAATGACTTTTTTAGGCGACAACATAAATTTTTTTGAGAACGGCGCACTTGCCGTTGAGTTCTTCTTTCTGATTTCGGGTTATTTCCTTGCAAGGTCTATTGAAAAAATAAGCGCAAAGGAAAATTATAACCCTGCGCTTGAAAGTTGCCGATTTATTGGTAATAAGATTAAAGGAATTTTGCCCACGCATTTAACGGCTATTATAGCGGTTATTATCGTAATACTTACTTGTAATTTAGCTAATTCGGGCGATATAATTCTGAACGGCTTGCCGAGTATATTTTTAGTGCAGATGGGCGGCGTGTGGACGGAAGCCTATGCAAGCGCACTCATAGTTCCCGAATGGTATTTGTCGTCAATGCTCTTATGTATGCTGTTTATAGTACCCGTTGCATTGCTGTTAAGAAAGAAAATCAAGAAAGGAATTTTAGTAATTCCTATTTTGCTTGGCGTTTTAGGCGTTGTAGCTGTTATTTATGGACTTTGTACGAATTGGGCATTTACAACGACTTTTGTCTATGATTTAAGAGCTTGGGGCGAAATGTGCGTAGGTATGTTTGCTTATTATCTGTCTACCGTAATAGCAAAAAAAGACTTAAAAGCCGCACCGTCGGTAATTTTGAAAGTTGTTGAAATGATTTGTTATTGTGCACCGATAATTCTCGGTTTTATTCCTATAAATAAAAGTTTGGAACCCGTTTGTATGGTTGTCGCCGTAGTATGTATATTTGTTGCAATCTCGATTACGTTTGCAAGCAAGGGCGTAGCTGTTACAAATTCAAAGGTAAATAAAGCGTTCGGTTATCTCGGCAGTTTATCGTTAGCAATATATTTGTTTCACCCCGTAATAATAACTCTGTTGGAATATGTCGGCGGTCTTGAAATATGGGCTATTTATTTAATTGTTTTTGCCGTATCTATTGTATCAGCAGTCATTTTCAATATCGTTGTTATGCTTATCAAAAGGCTAATAAAATCAATTAAAAGCCGCAAAGCAGAGAATACTGAAATTGCAATTTAACTGAGATTGTCGGTTTTTTTATTCGGTTATTGAAATTAAAAAAATTGTATGCTATTATGTTGTTATGAAAATAAAAGTTAAAAAATTTATTTTCATATGACGTCGCATACGTGTATTTAAGCGTTAAAACCGAAATATCAAATGTTTATTTTAAGGAGATATTTTTATGACAAAAATACTTAATATCATAAAGGACAACTGTCCGCAAAACCACCCCTGCCCCGCAGTTAAAGTCTGCCCCGTAAACGCTTTGTCGCAGACAGACCACAACGCCCCCGTCGTCGACCGCGACAAATGTATACGTTGCGGCAAATGCTCTCAGTTCTGTCCAAAAAAAGCGCTTGTATTGGAGTAAAAGCCCACCACCGCCCGCAAAGTCTTAAACAATTTACACGTTTAAGACTTTTTTAATGCCCAACCGCGTCTGAAATTGCCGTAAAGATATTATAAGGTTTAAATTACCTTTTCCGGATTCTTGACTGAAAAGTATTTACGTTATATAATAAATTTACGTATTATATATAATATCCAATAAAATAAATCGATACTGTTTTATCGATTTATGTTTGCGCAGGCATACAGGGGGTTATATATATTTCGGGAGGTTTCGATATGAAAGAATGGTTTTTAAATCTTTCCGTTTTGGAACACATATATTTCTGGCTGGGTATAGCGGCGACTTTGGCGCTTATTATCCAGATAATTCTTATGTGCTGTTCATCTTTCGGCGGTGACTTGGATATAGACGGCGACGGCGATATTGACGTGGATACGGATTCCGGCGTATCGATTTTCACGGTAAAAAGCATAACCGCGTTCTTCGCGGTAGGCGCCTGGTCGGGACTGTTGACGTGCGCTTTGGCAAGCGACAAACTGCAATGGCTGTCCGTGCTTGTGGCAATAATCGCGGGCGCGGCGGCTTGGGCGGTTGTTATACTGCTTATGCGTTCTATATTGAAGTTACAGTGCAACGGAACGGTTCAGCCCGAAAAGTTGGTCGGTCACCAGGCGACGGTTTACGTCACCGTACCCCACTCTCGCACGGGACGCGGAAAAATAACCTTAACCGCACAGGGCAGGTTTATGGAGCTTGACGCCGTTACCGACAGCGAGGAAAAGCTGAACGTCGACGAAGTAGTCGAAATTATAGCTACGGAAAACGAATGTACGGTTGTCGCGCGCGTCGGCGAAAAAACCGACGGCGAAAACAAAAACGGAGAAACGCTTACGGAAAAAGCCGAGGGCGTCCCCGCGGAAGAAAATGCGGAAGAAAATAAAGAAGTAAAATAATTTTTTAGGAGAATACAGAATATGATCAACAATCTGCTTGCAACCAACGTAACGGCTCTTGCGATAGTTCTTACGGTGGTAATCGTGCTGGTACTTGTACTGCTGCTTTTGGTGGTACTGTTAAGGTACAAAAAATGTCCCTCTGACAAAATAATGGTCATCTACGGTAAAATTACGCCCAATAAGGACGGTACTTACCGCAGCGCTAAATGTATTCACGGCGGCGCGGCATTCATCTGGCCCTTCGTGCAGTCGTATACGTTCCTTGACCTGACCCCCCTCTCCATTCAGGTTGACCTTAAAAACGCACTTTCTAAACAGAATATAAGGATAGACGTTCCCTCCATTTTCACCGTCGGTATTTCCACCGACCCCGCAGTAATGCAGAACGCAGCGGAGAGACTTTTGGGTTTACAGCTTAAACAGATTTCCGAGCTTGCCAAGGACGTAATTTTCGGTCAGCTCCGTCTGGTTATCGCAACCATGGAGATTGAAGAAATAAACACCGACCGCGACAAATTTTTGGAAGCTATTTCCCGCAACGTGGAAGGCGAGCTTAAAAAAGTAGGCTTAAAGCTTATTAACGTTAACATGACCGATATTTCCGACGAAAGCGGATACATAGTCGCCCTCGGTAAAGAAGCGGCGGCAAAGGCTATAAACGACGCTAAAATTTCCGTTGCGGAAGAAAACAAAAAAGGCGCCATAGGCGAGGCAAACGCGCAGATGATGCAGCGCGTAAACGTGGCAGAAGCGGAAAGCAAAGCCATAGAAGGCGAAAACAAAGCCAAAGCGGAAATTGCCCAGTCGAAAGCGCTGTTAAGACAGAAAGAGGCCGAGGCAATGAAGGTTGCCGTAGCCGCGGAAAACGTTCAGGCGGCGAAAGCAAAGGAAGAAAGCTATGCGGCTGAAAAGCAGGCGGAAATCGCGCGTGCTTCGCGTGAAAAAGCAACCAAGGAAGCCGACATAATAGTCGCGTCGGAAATCGAAAAGAGAAAGGTTGAAATTCAGGCGGACGCGGAAGCGGAAAACATACGCCGCCGCGCACAAGGTGAAGCGGACGCGATATTCGCAAAAATGGAAGCCGAAGCGCGCGGCCTTTACGAAACGCTTTCCAAACAGGCTGAAGGTATGGATAAACTTGTCAAAGCCGCCGGCACCTCCGACGAGGCCGTACGTCTTATGATTGCCGACAAGCTTGAAGAACTTGTCGCAACCCAGGTTGAGGCGATTAAGAACATCAAGATAGACAAAGTAACCGTTTGGGACAACGGACAGTCCGCCGACGGCAAAACGGCTACGGCAAGCTTCCTTTCGGGAATATTAAAATCGCTTCCCCCTCTCGAGGACGTTTACTCCATGGCGGGTTTGAATTTACCCAAAATAGTAGCTCCGACGGAGAAGCATCAGCCCGAAAAACCGGAAAATAAAAATAACGGCAAAAAGTAAAACAAACAGCCCGACAGCGCAATGCGCTGTCGGGCTTATTTTTATGCTTGGTATTCAAGCATAACTTCGTATATCCGTCCGCTTTACGAAAAAGCTGATGAATTAAAGTACGGCGTAATTGCCGCCGTTAATTCAAGGACGGACAGGTTGCGCCCCTCTTGTCATTCTGCGCGAGCGTAGTGAATCTTTGCACACTTCATTGTCATTCTGAACCCCTTTACGGGGTGAAGAATCTTTTCGATTATAGTGTGCAAAACGTAGTGAAGAATCTTGTAGATACTTCGCTGACGCTCAGTATGACGTAAGGGGGCATGACGGCGGTTCCCTTCACAAAGATTATAAAGGGCGCGTTGCGCAAACAGCGGAAACCGCCGTCTGCAAAAAATGCAACGCTCGTCCCTTCACAAAATTTAATTAATCCGTCCGAAAGTCAATGTACTTTTCGGATAC
>CAJTRW010000014.1:17409-46628 GCA_910578765.1 uncultured Christensenella sp. | reverse complement strand
GCCCAAAAGGAAGTACGCCGTATAGTCGGCTATTCTGAACGCCTGCTGCATATTGTGCGTTACCATAATAATAGTCATATTCTTTTTGAGTTCAAGACAGAGTTCTTCTATTTTTCCGGTAGAAATGGGATCGAGCGCACTCGTCGGTTCGTCCATTAAAAGAATTTGCGGCTCAACGGACAGCGCACGGGCAATACAAAGCCTTTGCTGTTGACCGCCCGAAAGACCGAGCGCGGATTTATTCAACCTATCTTTCACTTCGTCCCACATAGCCGCGCCTTTGAGCGAGCTTTCGACTATCCCGTCCAATTCGCTTTTAGAGCGTATTCCGAACGTGCGCGGACCGTATGCGATATTATCGTAAACACTCATAGCAAGCGGGTTGGGGCGTTGGAATACCATACCCACGTTTTTGCGAAGACGGGATAAATCTGTTTTCCTTGCGTAAACATCGGTGTTGCCGATTTTGATTTCGCCCGTGATTTTACAGCCTTCGATTAAATCGTTCATTCTATTAAGCGATTTTATGAGCGTGGATTTGCCGCAACCGCTCGGACCGATTAAAGCAGTGAGTTTATTTTTCGGAAAATCCATATAAATGCTTTTAAGCGCGTGAAACGAGCCGTAGTATAAATTCATTTCCTTGACCGAAACGGCAATATCGCCGCTCAAATCAAATTGCTCTATAATGTGTTTTTTCATATCTTTTTTCTCCGATTAAATAACCATTCCACAAGTGAAACGAGTAAGTTAAGTATGATGACGAATATAAGCAATATGCTTGCCGTAGCGTAGGCTTCGTTTACTTGCAAGCCGTTACTCATAAACTTCCATACGAGAACGGCGAAACTTGCCGCGCTATCACCGTAACCTTGCGGAATAAAAGTAGATGCCGAGCCTACCGTAAATATGAGAGCCGCGCTTTCGTTTACAATTCTTCCGATTGAAAGAATAATCGACGTTATAATTCCCGTAATTGCCTGCGGCAGAACGACGACGAAAATCGTCCGCAGTTTTCCCGCGCCGAGAGCGTAACTTGCTTCACGCATACTGTCGGGCACTTCCGATAAACTTTGTTCGGTGCTGCGTATAATCGTAGGCAAAATGATAAGAGCCAAAGTAATACCGCCCGCCCATAGAGAATAGCCCATATTCATACCGATTACAAAGAATACCATACCGAACAACCCGAATATTATCGACGGAATACCGGCAAGCGTATCGACGAACATGCGTATCACTTTAACGAAAATGCTTCCTTTCTTTGCATACTCGTTCAAAAAGATTGCCGCGCCTACACCGAGCGGCAAAGCAAGCAACAGCGCAAAACCTATAAGCATTGTAGTTGATACAAAAGCGGGCGCAAGCGTCGTGTGTGCGTTACCGCTTTCCCCGAACATAAAATCAATACTCAAATGCGGAAAGCCTTTTACGAAAACGAATATTACGATAAATGCGAGAACGAACGCAACCAGCAAAGAAATAACCCAAGAAACTATCCATAGCGCATCGCAAGCGCTACCCGTGCGACGATAGCTTTTTAACGTATCTTTCTGATCGCTTTCTCTCAATCTACGAGAGAAGAATTTATTGCCGCCCTTGCTGTCCTTTTTTACAACCATAAGGCAAAGATTAAGTATGAGTATAAAGATAAGCAATACGAACCCGTCGGCAATAAGCGCAGACTGTTCGGACGGCGTTGCATAACCCCAATTCTGTACGATATTGCTTGTGAGCGTGGTAAACGGCACGAACGCACCGAACGGATAACCCGAACCGTTACCCACTATCATCTGAACAGCCATTGTTTCGCCGATTGCCCGACCTATGCCGAGTATGATTGCCGATATAATTCCGCTCTTTGCGGCGGGCAGCAAAACTTTCCATACCGCTTGATTTTTTGAACAGCCGAGCGCAAGCGCGCCTTCGTAGTAGTGCATGGGTACTGCTTTCAAACTGTTTTTGGTTATGGAAGTTATTGTCGGTAATATCATAACCGAGAGAATAAGCGTACACGCCAAAAGTCCGAAACCCGCATTATTCGGGTGGAATATATCGACGAGTAGCGGCATTAAAAATTTATACCCGAACAGACCGTACACGATAGACGGAATACCCGCAAGCAAATTTACTATCTGCGTATATATCTTTTTCAGTCGTTTAGGGCAATAAAATACAAGCCAAATCGCCGTAAATACAGCAAGCGTACCGCCGAGCAGTACGGCGCATACGGTAAGAAAGAACGTGCCGACAATCATTCGCCATATTCCGAAAGTTTCCGATTTTGCCGACCATTCAGAGCCGAAAATAAACTTGAAAAAACCTATATCACGAAAAGCGGGTATGCTTGCATAAAGCAAATAACCGATAATCGTAAACACGGCAAGAATGGAAAATGCCGCAAGGGCTATAAATATTGCCTTTGCGATATTTTCCTTTGAAAAAAACTTTGCCGTTTTATTCTTTGTAAGCGTAGTCATATTACTTTACCGAAATATAACCCGCGCCCGTTATAACCGTTTGAGCTTCCGCACTCATAATATAGTCGTAAAAGCCTTGTGCCGCCGCCGACAGCGTTCCGTTTTCTTTGAGTACGATAACGAACGGACGTTGCAGAGCATAAGTGTTATTCATAATGTTTTCCACCGTGCAAGCAACACCGTCTAAACTTACCGCTTTAACCGTACTTTTCAGACTGCCGTAAGATATGTAGCCTATGCTGTTTGTCGAGCCTTGTATCGCTTCGATTACGTTACCCGTTTCGGCAAGCGTGGCAACGCTCGTAGCGTAACCGTTTTCGATTTTCAAAAGCTCGTCGAACGCCGTTCGGGTTCCGCTTGACGCATCCCTGCCGATTGCCGCCGTTATCGAAGTGTCGGGAATTGCCGTACCGCTTTCATAGAGTGCTTTCACGTCGGTTTTGCTCACGTCCGTAACAGAACAGTCTTTGTTGACGATAAGGGCAATACCGTCCATACAAAGCGTATAGCCTTTCACACCCGTTTCGCTCGATTTCAATTCACGCGAAGACATACCGAAATCGTTTAAGCCGTTTTGCGTATCACTTATACCCGCGCCGGACGAAGACATATTTACCGTAATTCTTACGTCGTGCGTCTTTTCGTATTCCGCCGCAAGTTTTTCCATTATGGGTGTAACGGAAGACGAACCCGAAACGGTAATGCTTTCCTTTTTACTACCGCAACCGCCGAGCGCAGCCATAGAGCTACCGATTGCAGCTATGCACAATGCACTCATCAAAATTTTTGTCAGTTTTTTCATTTTTTTGTTTCTCCTTGAATTTTTTATTTTTTGTCGCTTGACAAGTATAGAATAGCAAGAAGAAGTAACAAAGTTAGTCAGTCAGTTGCAATAAATATGTAAAAAGAAACAGGACTTCGATTTGAAATCCTGTTCTTTTTCATCGCTTGAAAGTGCAACTCTTATAAAATTTTTGTTTTTTAATCTCTATGGGAATTGCGCATTGCTGCGGGGGAGCTTTTTTTTAAATTGCGAGAACAGTGAAAATTATCGCGGCGGAAAACAGAATTGCATTGCGCGCCGCTTTTCTGAAATACGTTATCATACCCTTCTCCCGTAGATTATCCGCTCGTTTGTGTTTAAACCTTTAAACGAGGACAAATCCGCAAGAAGCTTACTGCTGTCCGTCAAAGGTACGGTTTCACCTTTTTCTATCAGGTACACCTCCCCTTCGTGACGGCTTCTTATCAGCTTTTTCTGTCTTTCCACATATGCCGTAAAAGTCATTTTTATGTCCTCCTTTATTCTACGCCCGTAATATAACATATAATACTTGACAGAAACTGTCATATATGTTAAAATTTTTAAAAATTTTTTTCAACGGTTTATATTATTCCCATAAGCCGAGGATTATACCCATGAAATACCAGATTATGCTTAATATTCTTATGACGCTGCTTTCCAAACGCAAGGTCACCGCGCAACAGATTGCGGAAAGATATGAAGTTTCGAAGCGCAGCGTTTACCGTTACATAGACGAGCTGAACGTCTGCGGCGTACCTATCGACGTGGACCGCGGCAGATACGGCGGCGTCAAAATAGCGGACACTTTCCGTCTGCCTGCGGGATATTTTTCCCGCGAGGAATTTGCCGCAACGGAAAACGCTATTTCCGCAATGTACTCGCAAATACGCGACAAAAACCTGCTTTCCGCGCTGGACAAGCTGAAAAGCCAACAAAAAAACGAAAAGTTAGAGCTTTCCGTTTGCGGCAATATTATAGTAGACGGCGGCACCTGGGGCGACAGCAAAAAGTTTTCCGAAAAAATGCGTGTGTGTGAAACAGCCGTAAACGAATGCCGTCGTATTACCATAGACTACTTTTCGCGCGGGGGCGAGCACAGCAAGCGCGTCATAGACCCGCACGTCCTTATCTTCAAGCAAAACGTGTGGTACGTGTATGCCTATTGCCACACCAAGCAGACGTTCAGGACCTTTAAAATAGGAAGAATACGCAGCGCCGCATTTACGGGAGAAAGCTTTGAAAAACGCGAAATCCGTCGTGACGAGCTGGATATAGACTTTTTCTACACGGCGGAAAATCTTACCGAGGTAACGCTTGAAATAGAAAAAAATTCAATTGCGGAAGTCGGGGACTGGCTGGGCATAGACAATATAGAGCCGCACGGCAAAACCTTTACCGCAAGCGTATCCTTGCCCGACGACGGCGGTCTGGTCAATAAAATTTTAAGCTTCGGCGGCGCCGTGAAAGTAAAAGAACCTGCCGAACTGAAAAACAAAGTGGCAAAAGCCGCAAAACGGATTGCGGAAACTTACGGAAATTCCGGAATATGCGAAACGGAGCAAACCTGAACGTTTGCTCCGTTTTTTTATTCTTTATCGATCGAAAGCGTATAGCAAAAGCTTTTACCGTTTTCGTCCGCAAAATTGACGAAAGGTTTTTCTTTAAGCTCTTTCGGGAAAGCGGGGCAGTCGTTTATTCCCCACCAGGGCTCCGCGCAAACATAGTCGCCGCCTTTTTCGTTGCTCCAAAAAGCAAATACGGGACAGTCGGACTTGTATGTATATTTATATCCGTCCTTCGTGCGCACGTAAATTTTACCGCCCGAAAGATTACCCAGCTGAAAGGTTTTGTGCTTTTTGAAAAATTCTTTATTAACGGCAAAACGCTTAAAATCAACCAGCTCGGTTTTGCTGCCGTCAAGATTGTAAATAACGGGGTTTTCGCTGTTTTCAAACTCCACCTCCGCCTCGCCGCCGACGGCAGACATACCTGCATGACCGCCCAAGTAAAAGGGAATTTCACCCCCGCGCGAGCGCACCGTATAAGTAACCTTTACGGTGTTCTTTTTCAGTGCGTACGTCACGCAGAAATCGAAGCCGAAAGGATAAGTCTGCTTGGTAACGGGGTTGGAAGAAAGGTCAAGCGTTATTTTGTCCTCTGCAATGTCGGCAAGCGCAAATTCAGAATATCTTGCGACGCCGTGCGACTTGGGGGCATAGCTTTTGCCGTTTACCGTATAGGCGCGCATGTGACCCAAAGTAGGAAAAATCACAACGTCCCTGCTCTGCCAGTACTTACCGCCCTGCCAAAGCCGTTCCTCGCCCAAATATTTCAGGGAGGACATACTGCCGCCCTCCGCGTTGATGGAAAGTGTTATGTATTTGTTTTTTATAACGTATATCATTTTTCACCATTCGAGCGACTGTCCGCCGAGAATATGTATATGCAGGTGAAACACGGTCTGACCGGCGTCCGCACCCTGATTTATCACAAGCCTGTATCCGTTTTCACAGCCGTTTTTCGCGGCTATATCGGGTATTTTCGTCAGCATACGCTTTAAAATTTCCGCTTGATTTGCATCCACTTCCGAAATAAGCTTGAAATGGACTTTGGGTATTGCCAGAAGATGAACCGCCGCTTTGGGTTCTATATCCTTAAAAACAAGCATTTCTTCATCCTCGTAAACCTTTGACGAGGGAATACTTCCCTCCGCTATTTTGCAGAACAGACAGTCGTTATTTTTCATCCTTCAATCTCCGTAATTTTATTGTAAAGCCCACAAGAATGACAGTGCCAGCTACTGTAACTGCGCACCCGACGGCGCAAATGATTATAAGCGCGCCGAAGTTGCGGAATTCCTCCGCGTCTGTCGCGGCGGTGACAGTGCCATCTTTGGAGTGATAAACATAATCTATTATTTTATTTCCGTTTACGTCGAACGCCCATATTATATCTGTGTCGAAAACATACTCCTGCGCATACAGACGGTTTTGTTCGTTTTCAAGCTCTACGGCGATGCAGGACGTATCCTGCTCGTACTTGCCGTCGTTTACGTAGTAACCGTAAAAATATACCCCGTCGCAACCGGAAATTTCCGTGCTTTGTATAACGTAAGTCAATACGTCCTTCCCCGTCGTTTCGTCTATTATATATCTCTTTTCGACGTTGCGTCCGTCGACGTCGTAATTTCTTTCCAAATCGACTTTAAGCTTATATCCGCCTTCGACGTATGAAATAAACTCCCGCGGGGAAGAAAATTCCCTCTGCTGATAATCGATACCTATCGGCATTGCACAGAAAAGCAATATAAGCGCCGCAAGCACCGTGCATATCAGCGCAAACGTCAGATTCGCAGCGTTGGTAAACCTCATCCGCTCGCCCATTTCCTTTGCTTCGCGGATAATTTCTTCATTGGCGGCTTTTTCGTCAACGTACAATTTTTTTGTGCGTTTGCGTGAAATGTGTACTATGGAAATATTGACGCTTGCCGCCGCTACGACGCACGCGCCGAGAATTGCAACCTGAATCCAACCGTCGACCGGCAGATCCCAGCAGATGTGCAGACCGACCCCGAGGATTACTATACCGAAAAAGCTTAAAGATTTAAGCGGTTTTTCAATACTGCAGCAAGCCCAGCCTATTGCGCCCGTCCACAGAACGTGCGTACAGAAAGAGCTTAACCCTCTGTCGAAGAAAAGCATTACGGTAGCCTGTATGTCGCTGTGATACTCGAAATAATACTTGTCGGAATAATAGAAAATATATCCCATATCCTCTATTACGGAAAACCCTACGCCGACCGCCGCGGCAATCAGAAAACAGGCGTACGGATTTTTCTGCTTTAACAGCGCAACCGCTATTATGGCGGGTACCGCTTTGCAAAACTCTTCGAGAACGCCCGCTTCAACCGCCGCAAGCCACTCGTTTTTGACCGGTATAAGCATGTAGCCTATCTGCGACAGCAACCCCGCGAACGTTCCGCCGCCCACAAGCACCGCAATAAGAATTATCAAGCTTAAATCGCGCTTGGGGTACAGCTCGAACAGCAGTATTATAAACGGCACCACAAACGTTATTCCGCCGAGAAAATTAACCGAAGGAACGTAAAGCTTGTTGTTGGTTATCCGCAGTATCAGCGTATTTATCGTGAAAAGCAAAAACAAGGCGAAAAATGCGCGGACGTACAGCCAGGGAAAAGCGCCGCTTATCCCCTCGTTGTCTTCGTTAAGACCGCGCGAAAAAATTTCCCTGTACTCCGCTTTGGAGTGCGCACGGAAAGTTTCCCTGAAAAAGTATGTAATTCTTGCGCGGTCGACCGCGGTATCGGGTTTATTCATAAAGTTTAGCCGTCACACCGTCCTTAAAACGTTCTTTTAAAATTACTTTGTATTTTTCGCCCGAGGCAAGTCTGCCGCTTACGTACGCGCGTATGTAGTTGCCCGTGTATCCGCAGGTGTAACCGTCGGAATACTCCTCGGCTATTATTTCCTGCGCCGTACCGGTAAATTTATCCGCGTACTTATGCGCCGCTTTCTCCGCGGCGGAAATCAAACGGTGAAGCCTTTCGGATTTTACTTCCGCGGGCAATTGCTTCATTTTAAATGCCGCCGTTCCCTCTCTGGGAGAATAGCCGAAAGCATGAACGCGGGCGAATTCCGCTTCCTCTATCATGCGAAGACTTTGAATAAAATCTTCCTCCGTCTCAGTGGGGAAACCCGCTATCACGTCGGTAGTTATCGCCGCGGAGGGAAAGTATTCGTAAACCTTTTTACATTTTTCAAGATATTCTTCGCGAGTGTAGTGCCTGTTCATTGCCTTTAAAACGGCGTTGCTGCCGCTTTGCAGCGACAGATGAAACTGGGGCGCAAAGTCCTTTAAAGCTTTAAGCGCGGATAAAAACCCGTCGTCTGTAATGTTGCACTCCAAAGAGCCCAAACGTATACGCTTATCGCAGTTTTGCAAAGCGCGTATAAGATCTGTCAGATTTTTACCTCCGTCGTTATAAGAGGTAATATTTATTCCGTTTAAAACTATTTCGCGGCTGTCGGTGGCGTAAATTTCTTTTACGATATCTTCGATTGTGCGCGATACCTCCCTGCCGCGGAGATACGGTATTACGCAGTAGGAACAAAAGTTGTTGCAACCGTCCTGAATTTTTACAAAAGCGCGGGTTTTGGTCTGTTTGGGATAGGGCAATCCTTGTGCAGAATATCCGTATTTTTTTGCGAAAGCGTCTAAAATTTCATCTTTTTTACGCGCGCCGCATACAAAAGCCGCACCGCACGCTTCGAAGCTTTTTTTATCCTTTTCGGAAGCGCAACCGCAGACGAATATGTCCGCCGCGGGATTGAATTTTTTTACGCGCGATATCAGTTGGCGGCTTTTACGTTCCGCCTCGCGCGTGACGGCGCAGGTGTTGAGGACGTAAGCGTCGGCGTAGCCGAGTTTGTCGTCGGTTTCCCAACCGAATTTTTCTATGCCCGCCATTATACCTGCCGACTCGACTTCATTCACCTTACAGCCGAGCGTAAAAACCACAGCCTTCATCCCAGCTCTCCCAAAACGAACGCCGCAAGCGACGTAAGCGTTATTGCCGCGGTTTCCGCGCGTAAAATGCGCTTGCCAAGCGTTATCTGCGAAAAACCGAGGGACTTTGCAAGCTTGAACTCCGCTTCGGAAAAGCCGCCCTCACTGCCGACGACTATCGCAGCGCAGTCCTTAATGTTCTTTAAGTCCGTATCCGATCGTTCGGCAAATTCACAGGCAAAAAGCTTATTTTCGTAATCCTGCGCGGATTGAAGCGCGTCGTTCAAATTTTCAAAATAAACCACTTCCGGCGCAAGCGAACGCATACATTGCTTGGCGGCTTCACGCGCAACCTTGTTAAGCCTTTCCATTTTGTTCGCGCTCATAAAAGCGGCGCAGTACTCAGACGAAAAAACGCCTATTTTATAAACGCCCAGCTCCGTGGCTTTCTGCACTACAAGCTCGGTCTTATCGCCCTTCAAGGCTCCGCACAAAAGGTAAATGCGGGCGCGCGGCTCTCTGTCGCCGTCGGCAACCGAAGTTATTTGCGCCGTCAGACTGCGTTTGCCTATTGAACAAACTATAGCAAAATATTCCTTTCCGCTGCCGTCAAGAAGAATTATTTCCGTACCTTCTTCTACGCGCTGGACGGTTTTTGCGTGAATAAATTCGTCGCCTTCGAGCACGACTTGCCTATCTTCCGGATAGTTTATTTTTTCGGTGAAAAATCTTTTTCTTCCGCTCATAATTTAAACGACAGCGCGAACCACTCGCCCTCTTTAAGCTGTTTTTCGAGTTTAAGTCCCTGCGCGGAAAACGCGTCCAGCACCATATTGAGACGGCTTTCTATTATTCCGCTTAACACCAGCGTGCCGCCGCGCTTTAAATGCGACGTAACCGACGGTGCGAGACGGCATAAAATTTCCGCCGTGATATTGGCAAAAACCAAATCCGCATTTATTTCCGCGTCGCCGAGAAGGTCGCTGCGGACGACTTTTATCCTATCCGAAACACCGTTTATTTCGCTGTTGTGCGTCGCGCTTTTTACGGCTATATCGTCTATATCCGTAAGATATGCGAACTTCGCCCCCAATTTTACCGCGGAAATGCCGAGTATGCCGCTTCCGCAACCGACGTCGACGCACACGGACTGCGGCGTTATGTACTCCTGCAAAAGCTTTAAACACATGGAAGTTGTTTCATGCTCGCCTGTGCCGAAAGCCATATTGCTGTCCAAAAGCACGACCTGCTCGTCCGGCTGTTTTTCGTATTTAATCCATTCGGGGCAGACGACTATTTTTTCGCCTATGTGAAGCGGACGGAAATGCTTTTTCCATATTTCTATCCAGTCGTCGCCCTCCACAATCCTGCGCGTACATTCCAAAGTGCCGAAAGAGACGAAATCTCCGCCGTTTACTTTCAGTTCTTCCAAATCGCCGCGTATCAGGGGAACAACGTTTTCCGTCTCGTTTAAGGCGACAAACGCCTTTACAAGCGCTTCTCCGCCGTCCTTAGTAAGACTGTCGTCTATGTAATCCCAGTACATGGCTTTATTGCGCTGTAAGGCGATAACGTCCTTTACGTCCGATATGGCGACGCCGTAATTGGTATAGCGCCAAAGAACGTCGGCTACAAGCTCGCTCCCCTCGCTTGTTGTATGTATGGTAAGTTCCGTAAATTTCATAAATTCTATCCGTCGTTAAAAATAAAACGCTTAATTATTTTACCACTAAACCGCCGCGAACGCAAGTAATTATTTATGCTGCGGCGCAGTGTAAAAAACTTTACAAAAAAACGTAAAAAATTGCGTTTTGCTACACGGAATTAACTTTATAATTTTAAATATGAATGAAAAAATAAAATGGACTTACGGGGAAAATCTTATCTGCTGCGAAGTTTACATAAAAAATTACGTAAAACACAACACGGGTTTAAGCTTAACGGAAGCAATCAACGAAGTTTTGAAAGCCGCGCCGCGTTTTAAAGGCGGCAAGGAAGGCTCGGTAAGGATAAAACTGCAAAATATAAAACAACTTTGTATAGAACACAAAGTAGACGACAGTTTCACTTACAAGGCGCAGGCGCATTATTCAAAGGACAATATAAAAGCGTTTAAAGAAGTATTGGATAAATACAATATTGTTTACCAAAAGTAAAAACGGCGCTTATCACCGCGCCGTTTTTATAAAATTGTATTTTATTTGTTTTCCGCCAGAAACTGCACGACGGAGTGGGCGGCGACGTTTCCCTCGCCCACCGATTTTGCGTACTGATACGGTCTGCCCGTGCAGTCGCCCGCGGCAAAAATCCCCGCAATGTTCGTGCGGCAGGCACGGTCTACGACGACGTGCGCGCCGTCCGTTTCAAGTCCGCGCACAAGCGTCGACGGCGCAAGCGCTCCCCTTAAAATAAACATGCCGTCTACCGAAACCGAGTCGTCCTTAAACCAGACTTTTTCAAGGCGCATGCCGCCCGAAAGCCGCGACGGCTTTTTAAGTATCACTTCAGCATTGGGAGAAATTATTTTATAATCCGCATACAGCGGCATAACGTAAGCTTTACCCGCTAAATCACAAAGATACTCCGCCTCATGCTCGAAGCTTTTATCCGTACAAAGGACGGCTATTGTTTTGCCCTTATAAAGAAAGCCGTCGCATGTGGCGCAATAGCTTACTCCGCGCCCGACAAAGCCTTCCTCCCCTTCGATTCCCGCCGAGCTTTGCACGCCCGCGCAAAGAATTACCGTCCTCGCCTCGTAATTGTCGTTACCCGCGGTAAGGGTAAAGCTTCCGTCCGTATCGTACACGCCGGAAACGAATTTTTCCACGGGATTTATCCCCATAGCCTGCGCATGCGATAAAAGCGCGCGCACAAGCCCGTCGCCCGAAACGTCCGGAAGCCCCGGATAATTTTTTATTTTTTCCGCAAGCGCCGCCTTATGCGAAACAGCGTGCGTGGAAAGCCATATAAAATTTTTGCCGAGAAGCTTTAAATTAAGCGCAGCGGAAACACCCGCGGGACCGCCGCCGATAATCGCGCAATCGTACATATTATCACCTGCTATTTATTTTTATTATAACCGACAAAGCAAGGTTTTAAGCAAAAACCCTGCATAGGCAGGGTTTTCTTCCGTCAATCCATTACGGACAGCTTTTCCGCAAGGTCTTGCATTTCTCTGGGCGGGACGGATTGCCCGCTTGCTTTTACAAGCTGCTCTACCGCGACTTTTGCGCGCTCGGGCGGGATTATCGTTCCAACGCCTGCGACGCAGCCGCCGGGACAGCCCATACCCTCAATCATGTATCCGTTAAGCTTACCCGCCTTTGCAAGGGTAAGAATTTTTTTACAGTCGGCAAGCCCCTCGGCATGCTGAATTTTTATTTCGGTGCCGGGGAAATACTCGTTTATGCAATTTTCTATCGCGCCTGCAACGCCGCCCGAACAGGCGTATCCCCTGCCCGCGCCCGTCGCCTTTATGTTTACGGGAAGCTCTTCCGCTTCCTCGGGATTGATACCTTTTGCATCGAACATACCCGCAAGTTCTTCAAACGTAATTACGAAATCGACGTGACTGCGGACGGTTCTGCGCGAAGCTTCAAGCTTTTTCGCCGCGCACGGACCGATAAACACCACCCTCGCGTTCGGGCGGTTTACCTTTATGGAACGCGCCGTCGCGACCATGGGCGTAAGCTCCTGCGAGACCTCGCCAGCGAGGTCCGGAAACTGCTTTTTAACAAGTACCGCCCATGCGGGGCAACAGCTTGTGAATAAAAACGGAAGTTTACCCGTAGCGACTTCGTTCACGTAATGGTGCGCTTCCGAAATGCATCCCACGTCCGCGCCGACGGCAACCTCGTACACGTCTTTGAAGCCGAGCGCCAAAAGGGCGGATTTTATTTTCCCCGGCGTAGCCTTGGCGCCGAATTGTCCGACTATAGCGGGAGCGACCGCCGCAACAACCTCGTCACCCTTTTTTATTGCCTGAATAAGCTGAAATATCTGCGACTTGTCCGCAATGGCGCCGAACGGACATGCCGACATACACTGACCGCATGCAACGCACTTTTCATTGTCGATATGAGCCCTGCCGTATTCGTCCGAGGAAATGGCTTTTACCCCGCAAGCGGCGGCGCAGGGACGCACGTGGTGTGCGATTGCGTCGTAAGGGCATGCGGATTTGCATCTGCCGCACTTTATACATTTACTTTGGTCGATAAACGCTTTTCCGTTCACAATGGAAACAGCGCCTTTGGGACAGCTTTTTATGCACGCGTGCGAAACGCAGTTGCGGCACTGGTCGGAAACGTAATATTCGTTGTCGGGGCATTTGTCGCACGCCGACGGTATGACCTGCATTAAAGGCGGCTCGTAATACTTATCCGCTATGGTGGTTCTATCCACGCCCGAAGTTATATGTACGGGTTTGTTTGCGGGGCGGAGCGAAAGCCCCATTGCAAGACGCACGCGCTCGGAAGCTATCTGCCTTTCGCGGTAAATGCTTTCCCTGTACTTGGGAATTTCGTCCGGCGTTATCAAAAAGGGAATTTCCTCCAAATCGCCGGCAACGTTTTCAGATTCGTAAGCGACGCGCGCGACGGCCGAGAACACCTTCTTTCTTAAATCGGTTACTACGCTTTGACTTTTCATTTTATCTCCTGTTTAGCCGCGGCAAGGCGCGGTCGGTTTATTCGTTAAAATTATACCATATAAATATAAATTTATCAATTGCGCAGACAGGTATTTTTTGTTAAAATTTGCGGCTCCGCACACGGAGCCGCAAATTTATCTGTCGGATTTGTTTATTCCTTTATACTGAGCCTTAGGAGGGCGCTTGCCGAAAAGACGTATCGCCTTTTCGGGACAAAGGTTGACGCAACGGTAACAAAGTACGCAACTGCCGAGCGGAGTCGGCTTTCCGTCTTTAATAACTATGTTTCCTACGGGGCAACATTTTGCGCAAAGCCCGCAGCCTATACAGCGCGACGGCTCGATTTTAAGCTTTTTGCGCTTGCGCTCCTCGCCCGTCATCCACCAAAGCCGTTGGCTGAAATAACCTATAAACTGTGAAAACGCGTTGCAACCTCTGAACATGGGTTTTGCCCGCTCTATTCTGCAGACGAATGCGTCCGCGCGTTTTTCTGTTTTTGCAAGGCGGCGGTCAAGCTTACTGCCGTTGCGGACGGAAAGAATTTTCATGTCCGAAAGGTTATTGGGCATATTGAAATGCTCAGCCGCTACGATTTCGGCGCCGTATTTTTCAAGCAGAGAAGCGACGTAACCCGCGCCGTCGCCCGAAAAGAAATACTGCGTCGCCACCACCATTACCTTTTTACCGTGGAAAAGGCTTGAATAATAGTCGATAAACCTGCGCATGGGAATGGGCGGCGCGGAACCGTATATCGGATAGGCTAACATTATGCAGTCCGCCGACGTGATTTCACGGGAATAATTAGCCGTTTCGGTAATGTCGAACAAGGACGACTCGTACAACCAACCGAGTTTTTCGCCTAACATCTCAGCGATATAACGGGTGTTGCCCGTCCCCGAGAAATAAAAAATATTTAACGTTTTCATGCGCTATATATTATGCGACCTTGCCGAAATTTGTCAATATATAACGGGAGGCACCGTTGCCGCAAACAAGGTAAATAACAGTATTACGTATATAAAAACCGCTATTACCGCCGAACCGAGGCTTACGGAGGAAATAACTATGCCCGCAACGGCAAAATTTTTGTTGCGTTTGTTGTTCTCCGCAACGGCGCTTTTATAGGCGATTACGCTTAAAACCAGCCCGACAAGCGCTGTGATAAACGAAAACACAAAACCGAGTATAGCCATTATATCGGAGTTGCTTTCGCTTTTATTCTGTACGGCGCCGCCCGCCGCGCAACCGCATTGGGGGCAGATTACCGCTTCGTCGGCAAGCTGATTGCCGCAATGAGAACAGTATTTCATATTATTCTCTCCTTATAAATTGTTTCATTTTTATTATAATACGGTATGCCGTATCCGTCAAGACAAATTTTTTAACCCTCTCTGCCGTTCCATGTGCGGTTTTTGGCAAACCAGTCCGTATCCTTTAATACGGTGCTGTTATTGGAGCAGTAAAGTTTAAACTCTTCCTTATAATAGAAAACTATATCTCCGTTCATGGATACCTGTTTTTCCGTGGAGTAGTCCTCCCTCAGTATTCCAAGCGACGTGACGTAAATTTTATCCGTCCATTTCGCCATTCTGTCCAAAGCTTCCTGTGTGGGGAAAGTATTAAGCTTAGCCGAACTTTCGGGGTTTTCCGCCGAAGGCTTCTTCGCGTATTCGTATGTACCCGCACATGTGCATATGGCGATATTTTCGGGTTTTATTACGTTTAACAGCACGTCGTTAGACGATGTGGACGAGCCGTGATGTCCGCCCTTGTAAAGTTTGCAGCGCGGCAAAGCGTTGCTTTTTACAAGCGATTCTTCCCCCGCCTTTTCAAGATCGCCCGTGAACAGGTAACTGTACTTTTCTTCCGCGCTTATCTCCTGCGTAAGCAGAGTGCAGACGGAATAATTATTTTCAGTAGAGGCTTTTTCATCGTAATACTTCTGGTAAAGTATATTGAAGGAAATTTTGCTTTCCCCGTCGATATAATAAGTGCGCTGCGCGCCGTCCGCGTTATTCCAGCACTGCGAAGCGGTGAACACGTACGCCCCCTGCGACTCGGCATACGCAACGGCAGAAACGTAGTCGTTGTAAATGCCGGAGGTCGTATTGTGCCCCGAAAACTGTATTACCGTGCCTATTTCGTAGCTGTACAAAACGCCGTTGTTTTTGCCCGACTCGCCGACAAGCGCGGCAATGTGGTCTTCATGCGCATGCGTTGCAACAATATACTCTATTTTTCCGTCGGTACAATATTTATTTATGTAATTTTTTACCGTTTCAGTACTGTTGCGCTTGGAACCGGCGTCTATTAAAATTTCCGTATTGCCGCATTTTATAAGTGTGCAGTCGCCTGCGTTGGCGTTGCCCAGCTCCAAAAAGTGAACGGACAAATCCGCTTCCGAAATTTCGGTCACGTTTCCCGCGGCAACGCTTCCGCCGCCGTCTCCGCCGTCCCCGCCGCGCGGCTTGAAGGGTCCAAGCTTTTTAACGTAAAGCACGGCAAGCAAAATTATCGCTATTACCAACAGCGCAACGACGACCGCGATAACTGCGGGATACTTTTTCGCAACCCGCTTGGCTTTATTGTAGTTTCTTCTTCTGCCCATAAAAAGACCTTATAGAGTTTTAAGCTGCGCAAGAATTTTTTCACGCATCTCTATATATTTATTCAGCTTTGCGCGTTCTTCCTCGACAAGCTTTTTAGGGGCTTTTGAAATAAAGCCCGTATTGTTAAGCTTTCCGTCGGCGCGCGCTATTTCCGCAGTGACTTTTTCAAGCTCCGATTTAAGTCTTGCTTTTTCCTTTTCGAAATCCACAAGCTCGCCCATGGGAATGTACAGCGTGCCTATCGCAAGCACTTTTGTCACGGTGTTTGCGCCCGCTTCTTCGGCGGAGCAAATAAATTTAACGTCCTTAGCGCCCGCAAGCTTTAAAATGCTGTCCTCGTTTGAAGAAATATACCGTTTGTTTTCCGTAACGATATAAAGGCTTACTTTTTTTGCGGGCGGGCAGTCCAGCTCCGTCTTGACTGCGCGTACGGCTTTGACGATATCCATTATACCTTCAAACGCCAGCGCGTCCTTTTTATAGGCAAGCTTGGCGTTATAGCGGGGGAATTCCTTTGTCATAATGGTTCCGTCGGTATTGGGGAGACTTCTGTAAATTTCGTCCGTGACGAAAGGAATTACGGGGTGAAGAAGCTTCAAAGCGTTTTCGAGAACGTAGACGAGAACGGAAACCGCCCCGTCGCGCTTGGCTTCGTCGTCGGAATAGAGTAAAGGTTTTACAAGCTCGATATACCAGTCGCAGAAGTCGGACCACATAAAGTCGTACATTATCTGGCACGCGACGCCTAATTCGAACTTGTTCATCGCAAGCGTCACGTCGCGGATAGCCGCCTGCAATTTTGCTATTATCCATTTATCCGCGGGCAGAAGCTTGACCTCGGAAACAGGCTTTACTTTTCTGCCCTCGCAGTTCATTATTACGAAGCGGCTGGCGTTCCAGATTTTATTCATAAAGTTGCGGCAGCTTTCGACTTTTGTATCAGAATAGCGAGTATCGTTGCCGGGAGCAACGCCCTGCAACAGCGAAAAGCGCAAACTGTCCGCACCGTATTTGTCTATTACTTCCAAAGGGTCTACGCCGTTGCCCAGCGACTTGGACATTTTTCTGCCCTTTTCGTCGCGGACAAGTCCGTGAAACAGAACGTCGCGGAAGGGCACCTTGCGCATGTGCTCTAATCCGGAAAAAATCATTCTCGCAACCCAGAAGAAAATTATGTCGTAACCCGTGACGAGAACGTCCGTCGGATAGAAATATTCCAAATCCGACGTGTCGTCGGGATAGCCGAGCGTGGAAAAAGGCCACAGCGCTGAGGAAAACCAGGTATCGAGAACGTCCTCGTCCTGAGAGACATTTTCGCTTCCGCAGTGCGGACAAGAGAAAACGTCGTTTTTGGAGCAGATTTCGGCGCCGCAGTCACCGCAGTACCAGACGGGAATACGGTGTCCCCACCAGAGCTGGCGTGAAATGCACCAGTCTTTGACGTTTTCCATCCAGTTATAGTATGTTTTTGCGAAACGCTCCGGCACGAACGTGATTTTCTTATCCAGAACGGCGTTTATTGCGGGACGGGCAAGCCCCTCCATTTTTACGAACCACTGCTTGGAAACGATAGGCTCCACCGTGGAACCGCAGCGGTAGCAGTGCCCCACGTTGTGCGCGTGCGGCTCTACCGAAACGAGGTTGCCAAGCTCTTTAAGCTCCTCCACAAGTTTTTTACGGCATTCGTACCTGTCCATGCCGTCGTATTTGCCTGTAAGCGCGTTCATTGTGCCGTCGTCGTTCATGACGCGGACTACGGGTAGATTGTGGCGCAGACCCACCTCGAAATCGTTAGGGTCGTGCGCAGGCGTGATTTTTACCACGCCCGTACCGAATTCCATATCAGCGTGTCCGTCGCCGACGACGGGTATGGGCTTGTTTACGACGGGCAGAATTACGTTTTTGCCTATCAGGTGCTTATAGCGTTTATCCTTGGGGTTGACAGCAACGGCCGTGTCGCCGAACATGGTTTCGGGACGGGTAGTTGCGACCTCCAAGGCGGTATCGGAATTTTCAATAAAATATTTTATGTGCCAGAAGTTGCCGTTCTCCTCCGCATACTCGACCTCCGCGTCCGAAAGCGCGGTTTTACAGCAGGGACACCAATTTATTATACGGCTGCCCCTGTAAATAAGTTTTTTGTTATAAAGATTGAAAAAGACTTCCCTTACGGCTTTGGAGCATTTTTCGTCCATGGTAAAGGTAAGACGCGACCAATCGCAGGAGGAACCCAGCTTTTTAAGCTGAGTGACAATCTTGCCGCTGTAAGTGTCCTTCCACTCCCATGCGCGCTTTAAAAAACCGTCGCGCCCGACAGCGTCTTTTGTCAAGCCCTCTTTTTTCATTTGCTCGACAATTTTCACTTCCGTCGCAATGGAAGCATGGTCCGTGCCGGGAAGCCATAAGGCGCAATAGCCCTGCATACGTTTGAAACGGACCACCGTGTCCTGCATGGTTTCGTCCATGGCGTGTCCCATATGAAGCTTACCCGTAATGTTGGGGGGCGGCATCATTACCGTGAAGGGCACTTTGTCGTCGTCGCGGACGGCTTTAAAGCAACCGTTTTCCTCCCACTCTTTATATAATCTGTCCTCGAAATTTTTGGGGTTGTATGTCTTTTCCATCTGAAAGCTCCTGTTTTACCGTATACATTCTAATTATAAAACAAAAGGCGGTAAGTTGTCAAACGCTATCCGCGCAAGCATAAAATGTATTATTAAATTTTTAAGCAAAAAGGAGTTCAAATGAGAAAAAGACTTTTGACGGTAATTTTTGCCGCCGCGTTTGCGCTGGTTATTCCCTTTGCCGCGGCGGGTTGCAAAAAGGACGATAAAACCATAAGAATAAACGAAGTAACCCATTCGGTATTCTACGCGCCGCTTTACCTTGCGGACGCTTTGGGTTATTTCGGCGAAGAAGACATAAAAATAGAGCTTACCAACGGCGGCGGCGCGGATAAAACCATGGCCGCGGTGCTTGCAAACGAAGCAGACGTCGGCTTCTGCGGACCGGAATCGGTTATTTATACTTATCTGGGCGGAAGCAACAACTGCCCCAAGGTTTTCGGTCAGCTTACAAAGCGCGACGGTAGCTTTTTGGTTGGCAGAACCAAACCCGAGGGCGAATTCGACTGGGCTTCGCTGCAAGGTAAAAACATAATAGCCGGCAGACCGGGCGGAGTGCCGCTTATGACTTTCAGCTATGTTTTGAACAGCTTACACGTTTCGGCTAATCTCGTAACAAACATAGACTTTAATCTGATGACAGCGGCTTTCAAGGGCGGCACCGGCGATTACTGCACTATGTTCGAGCCGGTCGCGTCCGACTTTCAGGCGGCGGGCGACGGATATATCGTAGCTTCCGTAGGACAGCAGTCTGGCGAAATACCCTACACCTGTTTTATGGCTAAACAGAGCTATATCGACAAGCACGGCGACAAAATAGAAGGCATGCTTCGCGCTATAACCAAAGCCATAAAATACCTCAACGAAACAGACAGCGCAACCGTAGCGCAGATGCTTAAAAAATACTTCGACGCGACAAGCGTGGAAAGTTTAAAGACCTCGGTCGAAAGTTATAAATCCATCGACGCGTGGGTTACCAATATGGCAATGGAGGAAAGCGCGTTCACCAAGCTGCAGGACGTAATAGAGCTTGCGGGTCAGCTTAAAAAGAGAGTTGATTTTAAGGATATAGTGACCACGGAAGCCGCGCAAAAGGTGTACTCGCAAATTTACGCGTAATGCTTACTTTCGACAATATTTCTTACACCTATCACACAAAGTCGGGCGAGACAACCGCGGTCAAGGACTTATCTTTTACGGTGGAAAAAGGTCAGTTCGTTTCCGTAATAGGTCCGTCGGGCTGCGGAAAGACAACCATACTTTCGCTTGCGGCGGGCATACTTGCCCCGTCGTCCGGCGAAGTAAGACGGGGCGGCGGAGAATTCGGTTACATGCTTCAACGCGACGCGCTGTTCCCCTGGCGCACCGTGGAGCAAAATATTTTTCTGCCGCTGGAAGTAAAAAAACGCAACACGCCCGAAAAGCGCGAAAAGGCGCTGGCTCTCGCAGAAAAATACGGATTGAAGGATTTTTTGAAAAAAACGCCCAACCAGCTTTCGGGCGGCATGCGCCAGAGAGTCGCGCTTATCAGGACGCTTGCGGCGGAACCAGAAATTCTGCTTCTGGACGAACCGTTTTCCGCGCTTGACTACCAAACGAGACTTGAAGTGTGCGACGACGTGCAGGGAATAATAAAAAGCGAAAAAAAAACCGCGCTTTTGGTAACGCACGATATTTCGGAAGCCATTGCGCTTTCCGACAAGGTCGTGGTACTCTCCGCAAGACCGGCAAGGACGGTTGCGGAACACGAAATAAAGTTCGGCGGAAGCAGCCCGAAAAAACGGCGTGAATGCGGAGAATTTGCAAGCACTTTCGAAGTTCTGAGAAAAGAACTCGGAATTTAATCAATTCGGTAAACTTATGAAAAACGTGAATTACTCACGCGAGCATATCGCGTATCTGAAAAAGCAAAAACGCAAAAAAATAATAATATTGCTGTCGCGCGTTTTAATACTTGTAGCCATATTGGGTATATGGGAGTTATGCGCGCAGCTTGAAATAGTTGACCCGTTTATCACAAGCTCGCCCTCGCGCGTGGCGGTAACAATAGGGGATTTGTACAAGGAAGGCAAACTTTTCTACCATATCGGCATAACGCTTATGGAAACGCTTGCTGGCTTTGCAATAGCCGTAGTTTTGGGCTATGCCGTAGCCATAGTGCTTTGGGCAAGCGACAGCGTGCGCAAAATTATGGAGCCGTATATCGTAGTACTTAATTCCCTGCCGAAAATCGCGCTAGGTCCGCTTATTATCATATGGATAGGCACCGGTTACGAAGCGATAATTTTCATGACGGTTTTCGTTGCGGTAATTGTCTGCATAATGAATATGCTGGCGGGCTTTATAGAAGTAGACAAAACAAAGCTTCTGCTTATGAGGTCTATGGGCGCAAGCAAAGCAATGACGCTGAGAAAGCTTATCATGCCCGCCTCCCTCCCCGCACTTATGAACACCTTGAAGGTAGCCGTGGGTCTTGCCTGGATAGGCTCTATTATGGGCGAATACATCGTATCCAAGGCGGGACTGGGATACCTGATAGTTTACGGCGGTCAGGTATTCAAGCTTGACCTTGTAATGACCGCAACGTTCATACTGTGCGTGCTTGCGGGCGGAATGTACGGCGTAATATCTCTTATAGAAAAATTCGTAAACAAACATTAAAAGGCGGCGGCGCATTTCTGCGCCGCCGTATATTAAAACATGAGAGTTTCGCGCAGCTCGCCGAGATACCAAGCGGGACCGTCAAGCGCGATGCGGTCGAATTTGGGCTTTAATTTTTCTGTTATGTCAAGCACATAGCAATAAGGTAGAATATTGTAAAAATAGCGCGGGTCTTGCTCCACAAGCATTTCAAGCTTGCTTTTTTCCGCGAGAAGAAGAAACTGCTTGAAACCGCAAATGCGTGCGTAAAATTTTAACTGCGCGCCTTCTCTTATATCTATTTTTTCGGAAACAAAAAATACCGTAACGGCGCAGAACAATATAGCTGATAATAAAACCGCCGAAGCCGAAACAGGCAGAAACATAAACGCCGCCGCCATAGGCACTCCGCCGAACATACAGAAAAACGGTACGAGCAGAAACCGTGCGGAAGAACCTTTAGGTATGCCTCCGTCCTTATCCGAAAGTCCGAACGCGAGTTTCGCCATTAAAATCGCAGCGCACGGAAAAATGCAAATTATAACCCCTTTATTTTCCGTGGCAATACCGACTACCGCAACGATTATAAACAGGGTTGCAAACGATACAATCAGACTTGCAATCTTTATTTTACGGGACTTTCCGTCGGTTATTTTTTTCGCCTGTTTTTTACAGTCCGACATGATACTTTCGTAATCGGACTTAAATTTTCCCTGCGCGGCGAGAGTGTAAAACACGTCGTCACCGTCTTTGAAAAGAGTTTCGAAAAGTTTGTTCTCTATTTCGAACGTGTCGGGATTAAAACCGTCCTTACTTTTCGGGCGCTCCAAGTCCTTTATTTTCGTAAGCTTCAGTCCGCGTTTGCAGTCTTCTTCTACGGTGATAAATCCGCGCTCCGCCCAGTAAAGCATAAGCGGATTGAAAATTTCACGCGGCTCTGCCGAAGCTCCGTAATACTGAATAAGAAAATCTACGGGCGACGCGCCGGGCGGAGGAACGTATTCCATAGGTTTTATGACTTTTCTTTTTTTAACCGCGCCTGTTATACAAGCGATAACGGGAAATAAAAACGCCGTAGCGATGAAAAGGGAGGCGACTATTATATTTTCCAAAATCACAACAGGCTCCCCCTTTTACCGTCTTCGCTTTCAAACCAGTCAGGCAGCACGTCCGTTGCAAATTTACGTTTTACGAGAGGCTTTATATTGAACGCGTATAAATAGGGCAAAACTTCGTAATAATCGACCGAAGAAAGTTTATCTTTACCCGAAAACAGCAGAAATTTTCTGAAATTAACGAGGTCCGAATAATCGGAAAGATTATTTTTTTCGCGGTGGTCAATGAATCTTACCAAAACGAAAGAGCCGAGAAAAAGAATAACTATCGACGCATAACCCAACAGTAGCGGATCGAACATGTTGTGAAAGCTTACGATAATCATCGCCAAGCCCGCGCCTATCCAAACCGAGCTCCATACGAGCCTGAAAAAAAACGGAATTCCCTTTATAAATCTTAAAACGAACATGCCTATGAGTATTGCGAACGGAGGAATTATCATCATAAACGAATTCGTAAAACAAAAATACAGCGAACATATAAAGACAGGCATAAAGGATAAAACAAACGTTAAAACCTTCAGCTTATAGTGTTTCGTCGAATAAACCCCCTCGTCCTCGCGCGCGGCATAATCGTAATCGATTGATTTCGCCCGGGCGGAAGTAATAAGCGGTTTATTTAAGCTTACAGTTATTGCGGCGCCCTTGCGCGCAAACAATTCGCAGAAAATATCTCTTTCGCGCACGTATGTGCCTCGGTCGAAAAACACGGCTTTTTCATTGTCATGAACGGGCGGAAATTTCAGACGGACAAGCTTGACCTTATACCTGCCGGCGTATTTCACGCGGATATAGCCGAGACGGGCCCAGTGAACTATGAGAGCGCGCGTAAGTTTCCCCGGATACGTTTTTCCGATAAAAATTCTCTGGATATCCAAAGGAGAAAAACCCCGCGGAAGCGAGGTTATCTTTTCTTTTTTTACGTTTCTCCGCGCACGGAACCCGTAAAATATAGCAAGTATGCAGATTATAAGCAAACAGGCGTAAATACAGCCTCCCGCTATGTGATACGGTACAGGTATATACAACGTCTCTACCCCTTAACAATCAGTAAGCTCTTGCGAATATTACGGTGTGCTCCGCTTTTTTGCCGCAGACGGCGCATTTTTTACTCGTTTCACCCTCTGCGAAAACTCTTGCGGTTGCCGCGGTTTTCGCCTTGACCTCGTCCTCGCACGCACGGCAACCGCACCAGCCTGCTTTTACGAAGTTTCCGCTCTCCACGCCGTTTAAAATTCCGTCCAGATCCTCGGCATAGACAATACGTCCGTCGCGGCGTTTACGCGCCGTCTCCAACATGTCTTTACGTACAACCTCTAAAAGCTGCTTTACCGTTTTATCCAGTCCGTCAAGCGGGTATGCGGTTTTTTCCAAAGTGTCGCGGCGACATATAAGCGCTTTGCCCTCCTCTATGTCGCGCGGACCTAATTCTATCCGCAGGGGAACGCCTTTCATTTCCCACTCGTTAAACTTCCACCCGGGCGAGCTGTCCGTATCGTCGAACTTCACGCGGACACCGGCTTTTTCCAGTTTTTCTTTTACCGCCTTACATGCTTCCACAACGCCGCCCTTTTTAGCGGCAATGGGGATTATCACAGCCTGTACGGGCGCAACGGGCGGAGGCAGAACAAGTCCCCTGCCGTCGCCGTGCGCCATGATAAGCGCGCCTATAAGACGCGTCGACACGCCGAAACTCATAGTATGCGCATATTTCTGCGCGCCGTCTTTATCGAGAAATTTTATATCGAAAGCTTTGGCGAAATTTTGTCCGAGGAAGTGCGTAGTGCCCGATTGCAGACTTTTGCCGTCCTTCATCATGGCTTCCATTCCGTACGTCGCGACTGCGCCCGCAAATTTTTCCTTTTCCGTCTTTCTGCCGCAGATTACGGGAATTGCCAAAACGTTTTCGGCAAATTCCTTATAAACGTCAAGCATTTTCATTGTTTCGGCTTCCGCTTCCTCCGCCGTGGCAAATGCGGAATGTCCCTCATGCCATAAAAATTCCGAAGTTCTTAAAAAGGGACGCGTAGTCTTTTCCCAACGCATTACGTTAGCCCACTGGTTAATTTTAATGGGCAGTTCGCGGTAGGACTGCAACCACTTGGAATACATGTTGCCTATAATCGTTTCCGACGTGGGGCGTATTGCCAAAGGCTCGGACAGTTCTTCGCCGCCCGCATGCGTAACGACCGCAACCTCGGGCGCGAACCCCTCCACATGCTCCGCCTCCTTGGTAAAAAAACTCATGGGGATAAGCAGGGGGAAATAGGCGTTTTCGTAACCGCACTCTTTAAAACGGGCGTTAAGCTCCGATTGAATATTTTCCCATACGGCATAACCGTAAGGGCGTATTACCATTGTGCCCTTGACGGGACCATAATCCACAAGCTTTGTTTTTATTACAACGTCTGTATACCACTGAGGGAAATCCTTTTCTATATCCGCAATCTGTTCTACGAAGTTTTCTTTACCCATACTCCACCTTGGAAAAAATCTGATTATCAAGCATTATACCATAACGACGGACAAAAACAAAATGTTTTGCGGACAAATTATCAAAATTTAGCAACCGCAAACACTTGTAAAACGCGCCGTTATATTGTATAATTACAATATATGTGCTTGAATGGGTTTAAACAACTTAAAAGCGGAACCGACGTTCGCGGCGTTGCGGTAGAAGGAAAATCCCGCATAACGCTTACGGACGAAGCGGTAACGGCGGTAAGCAGGGCGTTTGTCAAATGGCTGTCCTTAAAAACAGGCGGACTAAAATTTAAAATAGCCGTCGGCAACGACAGCAGAATTTCCGCAAGGCGCATATTGAAATGCGTAAAAGAGGGCGTGCTTTCAAGCGGAAGCGATATGCTTTATACGGGGCTTTCCTCCACGCCTTCCATGTTCATACTTTTAAAAAAATCAAACTTTGAATGCGACGCAAGCATTATGATAACCGCTTCGCATTTGCCGTACGACAGAAACGGGCTTAAATTTTTTACGCCCGACGGCGGGCTTTCTTCCGGCGATATAGACGAAATACTCGATATTGCGGAAAGAGGTGATTTCCTTTCCGGCGACGGCGAATATTCCGAAAAAAGTTTTATGGACGAATACTCGTCTCAGCTTGTGGACTGCGTGCGCGAAAGATGCGGCGGCGACAAACCCTTGCTCGGCAAAAAGATAATAGTCGACGCGGGCAACGGCGCGGGCGGATTTTTTGCGGAAAAGGTTTTAAAGCCTTTGGGCGCGGATACGGACGGAAGCCAGTTTCTCGACCCCGACGGCACATTTCCGAACCATATACCCAACCCCGAGGACAGGGGCGCAATGGGCAGTCTGCAAAGCGCCGTTATAAAGCACGGCGCCGACATGGGAATAATTTTCGACACCGACGTGGACAGGGCGGGCGTCGTGGACCGCGACGGCAACGAAATTAACAGAAACCGCTTAATTGCGCTTGTTTCGGCAATACTGTTAAAGGACAGGGCGGGCACAGTTGTGACCGACAGCGTTACAAGCGACGGTCTGACCGGATTTATAGAAGGTCTCGGCGGCAGGCATTTAAGGTTTAAACGCGGATACAAAAACGTAATAGACAAATGCGTGGAGCTGAACGAAAAAGGCGAGTACTCCCCCCTTGCTATGGAAACCTCCGGCCACGCCGCTTTTAAGGAAAACTATTTTCTGGACGACGGCGCTTACCTTATAACGAAAATTCTTATTTGCCTTGCGGAACAAGAGGGCGGGATATCCTCCCTTATTTCCGGACTTAAAGAGCCTTGCGAGGAGGACGAAATACGCATATCCTTCAACGCAAACAGCCGCAACTTTAAAAGCGAGGGCGCGGAAGTAATAGAGCATTTAAAACGCGCGGCAGGCGGCGAAAACGGATTTACGCTTGCCGGTGAAAATTACGAGGGCGCGCGCCTGAACTTCCCGAAGGACTGCGGCGACGGCTGGACGCTTGTGAGAATGAGCGTTCACGACCCCGTAATGCCTATAAACTTTGAAAGCAACTCCGCAGGCGGAAACAAAATTATGGCGGAACGGCTTTACGCCGTTTTAAAAAATTACGCCTTTCTCAACACCGAAAATTTAAAAAAATTTACAGATAAAAATTAAGGAGAAAAATATGTCTGTTGCCAATAAGAGCGTTGACACAATAAGGATACTTTCCGCGGAAGCTATCCAGAAAGCGAACTCCGGTCACCCCGGTATTTGTATGGGCGCCGCGCCCATAGGGTACGAGCTGTTTGCGGAATTTCTGAATTTCAGCTACAAAAACCCCAAATGGGACAACCGTGACAGATTTATTCTGTCTGCGGGACACGGGTCTATGCTCTTATACTCCCTCCTGCACCTGTTCTGCTATGACGTAAGTAAGGAAGATCTGATGAATTTCAGACAGCTCGGCTCCAAAACGCCCGGACATCCCGAATACGGCAAAACGGACGGCGTGGAAACCTCCACGGGTCCTTTGGGACAGGGACTTGGCAATGCTGTCGGCTTTGCCGTAGCGGAAGCGCACCTTGCGGCTATGTTCAACAAGCCCGACTATCCCGTTGTAGACCACTTCACCTACGTTTTGTGCGGCGACGGCTGTCTGGAAGAAGGAATGGGTTACGAGGCTTGCTCGTTCGCGGGGACTCAAAAGCTGGGCAAGCTTATTCTCCTTTACGATAAAAACGATATTACTATCGAGGGTAAAATTTCCTCGACCTTCTCAGAAGACCCCGCCACGCGCTTTGCCGCGCAGGGGTGGCAGGTAATACGCGTAAGCGACGCCAATAATCTGAGCATGCTTAAAGCCGCAATAGACCGCGCGAAAAGCGATTTAACGAGACCTTCTGTAATAATTTGCCGTTCGGTAATAGGCTACGGTTCTCCCCTTGCGGATACGGCGGACGTGCACGGCGCGCCCATGGGTGCGGACAATCTGGCAAAGACAAAGCGGTTTTTCGGCTGGACGGAGGAGCCTTTCTGCGTACCCGACGACGTAAAAGAGCACTGCGCCGCCATTGCGGAGAAAAAGCTTGAAAAGGAAGCGGAATGGAACGCGCTGTTTGCAAAATACGAGCGCGAATATCCCGACCTTGCCGCAAAATACAAAAAGTTTATGTCGGGCACCGATCCCGATTTCAACGACATGCCGGAGCTTTTCAACTTCGACAAACCCGAAGCTACGAGAGCTTCCGGCGGAAAAATTTTAAACAGAATAGCGGAATTTATGCCCAACCTCATGTCGGGTTCGGCTGACCTCTCCCCCTCCACCAAGACGGAGCTTAAAGGCAAAGGATACTTTTCGCCCGACAACAGACTGGGTTGCAATATCCACTTCGGCATACGCGAGCATGCCATGGCGGCTATTTGCAACGGCATACAGCTTCACGGCGGGCTCAGAATCGTATGCTCCACATTCTTCTCCTTCTCCGACTACATGAAGGGCGGAATAAGAATGAGCGCGCTTATGAATATCCCCGTTATCTACGTCATGACGCACGACTCTATCGGCGTCGGAGAGGACGGACCCACGCATCAGCCCGTGGAACAGCTTATCGCCCTCCGTTCTATCCCCGATATTAAAGTTTTCCGTCCATGCGACGGTAAGGAAACGGCGGCGGCTTACATTTCGGCGTTCACGCAAAACTCGCCCACCGTTATAGTTCTTTCCAGACAAAATCTGCCGCAAAACCGCGGTTCCGGAATAAAAGCTTTGACCGGCGGATATATATTAGAGGACTGCGGCGGTATGCCCGACGTGCTTTTAATAGGCACCGGCTCCGAAATAGAGCTTTGCACCGACGCCGCGCAAGCGCTTGCCGAGCAGGGAATAAAGG
Organism: uncultured Christensenella sp.; assembly: GCA_910578765.1. Lineage (GTDB taxonomy): Bacteria > Bacillota > Clostridia > Christensenellales > Borkfalkiaceae > Coproplasma. Next base: position 18,347 of record CAJTRW010000014.1, on the reverse strand, counting down.
CGCGCGTCGTTTCGATGCCCTGCATGGAGGAGTTTGAAAAACAGACCGAAGAATACAAAGAGTTTGTACTTCCCAAAGCGGTAAAAGCGAGGGTTTGCGTGGAAGCGGCGTCGCACTTCGCCTGGTACAAATACTCGAAAGATTACGGTGAAGTGATAGCCATGAAGTCGTTCGGCACGTCCGCGCCCGCAAACGTGCTTTTCGAGCACTTCGGATTCACGAAAGATACCGTCGTCGAAAAAGCGAAGCTTTCCATAAGAAACGCGCAAAACGATTAAACGCACAACCGATAAAACGGCGCAGGAAAACTTACCTACGCCGTTTCTTTTATAAGAGAGGTATTTATATGGAGCTTGAAAAACTTTTTGCGGCGCGGCAAAGCACGCGCGAATACGACAGCAGACAAATAGACGACGAAACGCTTAAACGCATATGCCGCCTTGCTACGTACGCCCCCTCCGCCGTCAACGCGCAACCCTATAAGATGTATGCGGTAAGCGGAGAAAAAGCGAAAAAATTTGCCGTGAACGTTCAGCCTTACGGCAGGAACGTATGGGCAGACGAATGTGCCGCGTTCATCGTAATACAACAGCTTGCGCCCGTGGAAATAAGGCGCGGCGACAATGTTATATCCAATGCGGAGTTTATAGCAAACGACGTTGGCATACTTTCCGCCTACATAGCGCTTGCCGCCGAAAGCGAGGGCGTGCAAAACTGCATTATAGGACTGCGCGACGAAAAGGGCATTGCGGAGTTTTTAAATCTGCCGCAGGGAACGCGCTTCCCCCTAATTATCGCTTTGGGCTATAAGGCGGACGGGTATCCTCTGCGCGAAAAACAGCGGCGGGATTTCAACGAAACTTATACTCTTATAAAGTAAGCACTTAACAAACGGTTTCAGCATAATTTATATTAAAAGCGCCCGCGGACTTAAAGTC
>CAJTRW010000014.1:0-17399 GCA_910578765.1 uncultured Christensenella sp. | reverse complement strand
GGGCGCGCCTTTATTAACAGTCTGCCGCTTTTTCCTTTGCGGCGGCAATCATAAGCTTTATTCTGTTTTCCTGATTGACCTTCGTCGCGGAAGGGTCGTAATCTACCGCCACGATATTTGCGTCGGGATAAAGCGTTTTAAGCGTGCGCATGGCGCCTTTGCCCGCAATATGGTTCGGCAGACACCCGAACGGCTGTGCGCATACTATATTCGGCACGCCCGTCTCAGCAAGCGCCGCCATCTCTGCGGGGATAAGCCACCCCTCGCCCATTTTAACGCCTTGATTCAAAACCTTGTCGGCATAGGCTCTCAGACTTTCGAATTCATGCACGGGCTCGAAGGAGCCGTCCTCTACGAACTGCTTTATAACGTTTTTCTGCATGCGTTTAAGCAGTTTGTAAACAATATTGTAAACAAACGCCGTGGCAGGCTTATGCCCGTAAAACCTTCTGTCGTTGACTACGTTTATGATACAGTACATTACGAAGTCCATAAGCGCTGGCAGAACGGGCTCGCACCCCTCGGAAATGAGAAATTTTTCCAGATCGTTATTGCCGAGCGGCGCATATTTTACGTAAATTTCGCCGACTATTCCCACCTTGGGTTTTTTCTCTTTAACGAGATTGACAGAAGCAAATTCGGCTATTATTTCACGGTTTATTTTTTTATATTTGGAGTATCCGCCCTTTTTTATGCGGCTTACCACCGCATCGAACGCCCTGTCGCGCGCGGCGTCCGCGGCTCCCGACACCTGCTCGTAAGGCTTGGTTTGGTTATAGCACCACATAATACTGTCGCCGTATAAAACCGCCAAAGCAAGTCTTGAAAGCAACTTCACGCCGACCGGCAGGGAAGACTTTTTCTCCAACCCCGAAAAATTTACCGACAGCACTGGAACCGCCGGGAATTCGTTAGCCACCGCTTTTCTTATAAGAGGAATGTAATTAGAGGCGCGGCAACCTCCGCCCGTCTGCGTTATCATAAGCGCGGTCTTGTTTACGTCGTATTTTCCGCTTTTCAATGCGTCTATATACTGCCCCACAATACACAGGCAGGGATAGCACGTGTCGTTATGCACATGCTTCAACCCCTCGTCGACAACCGTGCGCGAACGGTTTTTCAAAAGCTCCACGTTATAGCCTTCGCGTTTAAGCACCTCCTGCATTATACGGAAGTGCCAAGGAAGCATGTCCGGCATTAAAATAGTATGCGTGGCTTTCATAGACTTGTCCCATACGGGGAAACCGCCGGTATAATCGCAGGTTCTTTTATCCATAGTTTTTACCTTTCCGCCGCTTCTTCAACGGCCGCAAGCATACTGCGCAGCCTGATTTTGACAACGCCGAGATTGTTTATTTCGTCTATCTTTATCTGGGTATAAAGCTTACCGTTCTTTTCCATAATGGAGCGCACCTCGTCCGCAGTAATAGCGTCAAGTCCGCACCCGAAAGACACAAGCTGAACAAGATTTACGTTTTTATGCTTCGCAGCGAAATCCGCCGCACGGTACAGCCGCGCATGGTAAGTCCACTGGTTCAGTACGTTTACCTTTAACTTCTCGCCGCGCTCGTACACGCTGTCCTCCGACAGGACGGCAAGATTCAACGACGTCAAAAGTTTGTTTATTCCGTGGTTTATTTCGCCGTCGAGATGATACGGTCTGCCGGCAAGCACCACGGTCTGTTTCCCCTCCGCTTCCGCACGCGCCAGAATTTCGTCGGCTTTCGCGCGAACGTCGGCATGATATTTTTCAAGCCTCGAAAACCCCTCGTCAAGGGCTTTCGCCGCCTCGCGCTTTTTGACGCCGTATTTTTTTAATGCAGAATACAGCTTTTTTACGGTGTTGTCGCGCGCGTTCAGGTCTATGTAAGGCATGAGAAAATTTTCGTCGTTAAGCCTTTCGTTGTTTGCTTTCAACAGCTCGGGATAATATGCGACGACGGGACAATTGTAATGGTTTGTAGAACAATGCTCGTCTATATTGTAGCTTTCGCAGGGCAGGAAAATAAAATCCACACCCTTATCAAGCAGGTTTTCTATATGCCCGTGCATAAGCTTTGCGGGATAACAAGCCGTATCCGAAGCGACGGTATGCTGTCCCTTAAAATAGGTTTCCCGCGTAGATTTATCGGATAAAACGACCTCGAAACCGCAGCTTTCGAAAAATCCCGCCCAAAGGGGAAGCTGTCCGTACATTCCAAGCTGTAACGGCAAGCCTACCCTTCCGCGCTTCCCCTTGCCGCCCGTGACGCATTTTAACAGCCTTTCCTGTTTGTATGTATAAATATCGAGTGAGGAGTCCGCGGGCTTCAATCCCGCGCCCTTTTCGCATTTGTTGCCCGAAATAAAGCGTCTGCCGTCGCCGAACGAAATTATGTTTATATTGCAGTTGGAGGTACAGCCGCGGCAATTAGACGATTTGGAAGTATATGAAAATTTGTCCAACCCCGCCGCGTCTATTACGGTGCTTTCGCCCGAAATATTTTCTTTGGCGTACAGCGCCGCGCCGAAAGCGCCCATAAGTCCGGCAATGCCGGGGCGTATGACGTTTTTACCCGTTTCCTTTTCGAAGGAACGCAAAACCGCGTCGTTCATAAACGTGCCGCCCTGAACGACTATGTTGTCGCCCAAATCGTCGGCGCTGGACGCGCGTATGACCTTGTAGATGGCGTTTTTTACTATCGACGAGGAAAGCCCCGCGGAAATATCGTCTACCCCCGCGCCCTCTTTCTGTGCCTGCTTTACGGCGCTGTTCATAAACACCGTACAGCGGGAGCCCAGCTCTACGGGGCGTTTGGCATATATTCCTTCCTGTGAAAATTTATCTATTTCCATGCCCATGGCGCGCGCAAACGTCTGTATGAACGAGCCGCAACCCGAGGAACACGCTTCGTTCAGCATAATAGAGTCTATCGCGCCGTTTTTGATTTTAAAGCACTTTATGTCCTGCCCGCCGATGTCGATAATAAAATCTACTTTCGGGTTGAAATGAAGCGCGGCTTTAAAGTGGGCTATTGTTTCCACTATTCCGAAGTCCGCTTTTATGGCGCTTTTTATCAAGTCCTCGCCGTAGCCTGTAACGGCGCTTCCGCGGATTTTTATTCTTCCTCCGCCGAGAGAATACACTTCTTTCAGTTTTGAAATTATTACGTCCAATGGTTGACCGTTGTTAGACTGGTAATGAGAGTATAAAATACGGCAGTCGGGTGTAATAAGCATTAACTTTGTCGTGGTCGAGCCGGAATCTATGCCGAGATAGCAGTCGCCGGTATAGGCGGCAATATCCGCAAATTCCAAATCGGTTGCGCGGTGGCGTTTGACAAACTCGGAATATTCCTCGCGGCTTGTAAACAGAGGCTCGCCCGTTACTATGTCGTCGCTCTCCACGGCGTTTTCCACTTTTGCTATAATTTCGTCTATGCTTTCCGCCTTACAGCCCGCCGAGCCGAGCGCCGCGCCTATGGACATAAAGCCGGGCGCGTTTTCGGGAAACAAAGCTTGGTCGCCGCTTAAACCGAGAGTTTTTACGAAAGCCCTTTTAAGCGCTTCCAGAAAGTGCAACGGTCCGCCGAGGAAAAGCACCTTGCCTTTAATGCGCCTGCCCTGCGCCAAGCCCGAAACAGTCTGATCTACGACCGCCTGAAAAATGGAAGCGGCGATGTCCTCCTTTTTCGCGCCCTGGTTTATAAGCGGCTGAACGTCGGACTTTGCAAACACCCCGCAACGCGAAGCTATGGGGTAAATTTTTTCGGCTTTTAAAGCGTACTCGTCCATTTCCTTCACGCTGACGTTTAAAAGGGTTGCCATCTGATCGATAAACGCGCCCGTTCCGCCCGCACAGCTTCCGTTCATGCGCTGCTCGGTTCCGCCAGTAATAAAAATTATTTTCGCGTCTTCGCCGCCCAGCTCTATTGCGGCGTCGGCGTCGGGATAATATTTGCGTATGGCAATAAACGCAGCCTGAACCTCCTGAACGAAGTTTATTCCGCTGCGTTGCGAAAGCCCCAGACCCGCGCTTCCCGTGACGCTCACCGAAAAATCGCCGCCTATTTTTTTGCGGACGCAATAAAGCTCGTCAAGGACGGTCTGTTTTACGCGCGCGAAATGGCGCACGTAAGATTTATATAAAATTTTATCGCCGTCGAGAACCGTTACTTTTACCGTAGTCGATCCGACGTCTATACCCATTTGTTTTGTCATTGGTTAACTACCCTGCAAAACAGCAATTTTTAATATTATAGCACAAATTACGTATTTTTTCAATTTAAATAATGAAAAAGAAATAAAAAATTATATTATGATTTATAAAGATATTTGTTTTTGGTTGCTATACCTCCGCGGATATGCCTTTCGGATAAATTTTTATCCAGCACTTCCCTTACGTTCAAAAACATGTTTTCGTCAATGGTTTTAAGCCTTTCCGTTACGTCCTTATGTACGGTCGATTTGCTTATTTCGAAATGCAAAGCCGCCGCGCGTACAGTAGATTTTGTATTGATTATATACTCGGCTTCCTTTTTTACTCTATCGGCAATATAATTCCACATAGATAACTCCAAAAATTTAAGTAATAAATTAATATGCCGTAAATTGGGGAGTTATGCGGATTTTTGTAAATATGCCGTCGGTATTCGTCGAAAAATAAAACAAATCCCGAACGGCACGTTCGGGATTTGTTTTATTACGCCAAATCTTCGTCTGACGGAAGATTAAGTACTTTTTCTATTTCTTCCAATACTTTGTCCAGCCCCTGACGGGTTTCCGCCGAGATGGCGATTATGTCATCGGCGCCGCATTTGTAGACAGAAGCTATGTTTATAAGGCTTTTTTTCTGCTGCGCTTTCGAAAGCTTGTCCGCCTTTGTGGCTATTACGGTAAAAGGTATCGCGTGATAGTATAAAAACTCTATCATCTGCATATCGTCCGCAGTCGGGTTATGACGGATATCGCACAGTGCAAAGACACGCGACACCCTGTCCTTATCGGAGAAAAAGTCGTCCAGAAGCCGCGCCCACTTCAATTTTTCTTCCTTTGAGACGCGGGCGAAGCCGTAACCCGGCAAATCCGCGAGAACAAACGTGCCGCAGTCGAAATAATTGACAAGCCGCGTTCTACCCGGTTCTTTTGAAACTTTTGCAAGCTTTTTGCGGTTTGTAAGCATGTTTATAAAGCTCGATTTCCCGACGTTGGATTTACCGCTTACGGCAATTATCGGCTTATCCGTTAAGATAAACTGTTCCTTGCTTGCCGCACTGGTTATAAACGATGCGTTCGGTATTGAAAAACCTTTTTCCATTTCTTTTTCCCTATGTTTGGCGCGAATTATTTAAATACCTATTATCGCGCTCTTGAACACGCTGTCCACCTCGGATACGGGTATAAAGTTTATACTGCCTCGGACGGTTTCGGGCACGTCTTCCAAATCCTTCTTGTTGTCGGCGGGGATTATCACGTCGCGTATGCCTATGCGGTAGGCTGCAAGCGCCTTTTCCTTTAACCCGCCAATCGGCAGAACCTTGCCCCTGAGCGTTATTTCGCCCGTCATGGCGATACTTTTTTTAACGGGTTTGCCCGTAAATGCCGAAAGTATCGCCGTGGCCATTGTAATACCGGCGCTGGGTCCGTCCTTGGGCGTTGCGCCCTCGGGAACGTGGATATGGATATCCGTCTTTTCGAAAACCTCGCCGTCGATACCGTAAGCCGCGCTGTTGGAGCGTATATAACTAATAGCGGCGCGGGCGCTCTCCTTCATTACGTCGCCGAGCTTGCCGGTAAGCAGAATATCGCCCTTGCCGTGCATTGCGGAAACCTCTATCGTAAGCGTCGTGCCGCCGACCGAAGTCCAAGCCAAGCCCGTAGCCGCGCCGACCTCGTTACTGTCCAGCATGTTGCCGTCCCTGAAATACTTCTTCGCGCCGAGAAAACTTTCGAGATTTTTTTCCGTAACGGAAATTTTAGTCGCGGTTCCGTCTGAAAGTCTGACCGCCGCTTTACGGCATACCGCGTCGATTTTGCGTTCCAGATTGCGCACTCCCGCTTCCATGGTGTAGCCGTCTATAATTGCGTCAAGCGCCTTTTCGCTTATGGAAATTTCGCTTGATTTAAGTCCGTTCGCCTCCCGCTTTTTGGGTATTAAATAGCGCTTTGCAATTTCCCTCTTTTCTTCGGAAGTGTAGCCGGTAAGCTCTATTATCTCCATTCTGTCCAAAAGCGGCGCGGGTATTGTGTCCAGCCCGTTTGCCGTGGTTATGAACAGCACCTTGCTTAAATCGTAAGGAATTTCTATATATCTGTCGACAAAGGTCGAATTCTGCGCGGGGTCCAAAACCTCCAAAAGCGCGTCCGCGGGGTCGCCGCGCAGATCTGCGGATATTTTATCCACCTCGTCCAGAAGAAACACGGGATTTACCGAACCCGCTTTTTTCATTCCGCTTATAATTCTGCCGGGCATGGAGCCGACGTAAGTCTTTCTGTGCCCGCGGATTTCCGCTTCGTCTTTAACTCCGCCGAGACTCATTCTGACGAATTTTCTGCCCAAAGCGCGCGCTACGGAGCTTGCTATCGAGGTTTTACCGACGCCCGGGGGACCGACAAAGCACAATATGGGCGCGTTAAGCCCGCCCGTCCGCTTCAATACCGCAAGATACTCTGTTATGCGTTCCTTTATCTTTTCAAGTCCGTAATGATCGCCGTCAAGTATTTTAACCGCGTCGGAAAGAAGCGGCGTGTCGGCCGTTGTTTCCGTCCAAGGGATATCCAAAAGCCAGTCCAGATAGACGCGCAAAACGTTGTAGTCGGGCGAAGAAGTCTGCATGCGCGACATGCGCGAAAGCTCTTTAAGAGCCTTTTTTTCTACTTCCTCCGGAAAACCGCGCTCTTTGATTTTATTTTCCAGCTCGTCGCATTCCTCGCCGTCGTCGCCAAGCTCTCCGTGTATTGCTTTCAACTGCTCACGGAGATAGTATTCCTTTTGATTTTTGTCTATGTTCTGTCTGACAGCCGCGTTTATCTTGCGTTCCAGACGCATTATTTCAAGTTCTTCGTTTAAAAATCTGTCCAGAGTTTGCAATCTTTCCGACGTACGCGCGCACTCCAAAAGCTTTTGCTTGTCCGCGACTTTAAGCGGCAGATAATGCGCCGCCAGATTGACAAAGCCGTCCGCGTCCGCGCACTTGTCAAGGTTAGAGGACGCGTCCTTGGGGAAACGGTTTTCCGACGAAGTGATATCGCGCATAATCTCCTTACAGGTACGGAAATACGCTTCTTCCAGCGTTTTATCCCCGTGCACGGGGGAAATTTCCTCCACAACCGCGACAAAAGTCCCCTCCTCGGTCCTTACCTGCTTGGCTGTGGCGCGGAACAACCCCTCTACCGACAGGCGTAAGTTACTGCCCGGAAGCCGCGTTATCTGGCGCAGTTTTACAACCGTGCCCGTAAGATACACGTCCGTTGTGGTTATTTCTTCCTTTTCCGCCTCCTTCTGGGCGCAGACGAATATGCGTGAATCCCTTTCCGACGCGTACTTTACCGCCGTAAGGGAGATCATTCTGCCTATATCGAAATTTACGGTCGTATCGGGAAAGACCACCCTGCCGCGCAGGGCAAGCAAAGGATACTCCTGAAATTTTGCCATAACATAACCTCCGGTTAAATTTACGCGCCAAACAGCCGCAGGGCAATTTGGCGCGTATCCGATAATTTTCCTGAACGTAAAAAATTACGCCGTCTTTTTGTAAATTATTTTGGGTTCGGCTTTGTCGGTAACGCACTCTCTGGTGACGACTACTTCTTCGACGTTTTTCTCGGAAGGAAGCTTATACATGACGGAAGTCATGAAGCTTTCTATAATCGTCCTCAGTCCCCTTGCACCCGTTTTAAGGCGTATAGCGGTATTTGCTATTTCCCTGACCGCGCCGTCGTCGACGGTAAGCTTTACGCCGTCCATTGCGATAAGCTTTTGATACTGCTTGATAATTGCGTTTCTCGGCTGGGTAAGAATATTTACAAGCGCTTCCTCGTTCAACGGGTGCAGGCTTACGACTATGGGTACCCTGCCGACAAACTCGGGTATAAGCCCGAAGCCCGTCAAATCCTGCGGCTTGACGTCGGCAAGCATTTCGTAAGTGTTTTCCTCGCCGTCTTTTACCGAGCCGCCGAAACCGAGCGACGTATTGTCCTTGCGCTTTTGGACTATTTTATCCAATCCTACGAACGCGCCGCCGCAAATAAAAAGAATGTTAGTCGTGTCTATTCTCAGACATTCCTGCTGGGGGTGCTTTCTGCCGCCCTGCGGGGGAACGTTGGCAACCGTGCTTTCGATAATTTTCAAAAGCGCCTGCTGGACGCCCTCGCCCGAAACGTCGCGCGTAATGGAAACGTTTTCGCTCTTTCTGGCAATTTTGTCGATTTCGTCGATATAAATTATGCCGCGCTGCGCCTTTTCGATATCGTAGTCGGCGTTCTGAATAAGCTTTAAAAGTATATTTTCCACGTCCTCGCCGACGTAGCCGGCTTCCGTAAGCGTGGTTGCGTCCGCCGCCGCGAAAGGCACGTTCAGTATTTTGGCGAGCGTCCTTGCAAGCAACGTCTTGCCGCAACCCGTAGGTCCGAGCAATAATATGTTGCTCTTTTCTATCTCGACTTCGCCGTCGTCCTGCTTTGCTTCCGCCATATTGTTAATACGCTTATAGTGGTTGTAAACCGCGACGGATAAAACCTTTTTCGCCTCGTTCTGACCGACGATGTATTTATCAAGTTCTTCCTTGATTTCGGCGGGCTTTTTTAAGGGAACGGGTTGAAGGCTTTCCGCATCCAAATCCCTTACCATGTCGCCGCATATCTCTATACATTCGTCGCAGATGCACGCCCCGTTCTGTCCGCTTATAAGACGCTTGACTTTATCTTCCGTTTTACCGCAAAAAGAACAATACTTTTTTTCTTTCAAACTTAAACTCCGATTTAAATATTACCTTTTATAAAAAACTTTGTCGATGAGACCGTATTCCTGCGCCTGCTGTGCCGACAGATAGTTGTCCCTGTCGGTGTCGCGCTCTATCTCGGAAAGAGGTCTGCCGGAATTTTGTGCGAGAATTGTGTTTAACTTCTGCTTCGTCCTGAGTATGTGCTCCGCGGCGATTTTTATGTCGCTCGCCTGTCCCTGCGCGCCGCCGAGAGGCTGGTGAATCATTATTTCGCTGTTGGGCAGCGCGTATCTTTTACCCCTCTGTCCGCTTGACAGAAGGAACGCGCCCATAGAAGCCGCCATACCGATACAAATCGTCGAAACGTCGCACTTGATGTAATTCATAGTGTCGTAAATAGCAAGTCCCGCGGAAACCGAGCCGCCCGGGCTGTTGATGTATAAGGATATATCCTTCTGCGGGTCTTTCGCTTCGAGATAGATAAGCTGAGCCACTACCGTGTTTGCCACGGCGTCGTCTATTTCGCCGCTGAGAAAAATAATTCTGTCCTCCAAAAGGCGGCTGTAAATGTCGTAAGAGCGTTCGCCGCGGGAGGTCTGTTCTACAATGTAAGGTACCAACGCATTGCGTTCCATAATTAAACTCCTTTTACGCGCGTATTGCGCGCGCCGATTTATTGCTTTTTAACGGTTTTTTTAGCGGCGGTTTTTTTGACCGGCTCGCCTTCCGTATACAATTCGTTTTCCGAACCGAGGAAATCGAAAAGCTTGGTTATAATAATATCGTTTTTAATATATTCGATCTGTCTGGGGTCGATGTTCTTCTTATATTCCGCAAGAGTTTTGTCGACGGATTTCGCCTGTTCCTCTATCTTCTTGTCGATTTCTTTTTCGTCTGCGGTAAAGTTTTTGTCCCTGACTATTTTATCTATTACAAGCTGGCTTAAAACTCTCTTTTCCGCGGACTCTTTGTACTGGGCGCGGAAGTCGTTCATGGAAATGCCCATATATTTGAGATAATCGTCAAGCTTTAATCCCTGGTACATAAGGCGGTAGCCGAAATCCTGAACGGCGCGGTCTATTTCGCTTTCAATCATGGCGTCGGGAATTTCCGCTTTGGCGTGCTTGCATATTTCGGAAATTATGCTGTTTTCCGTTTCGTCCCTTCCGCGGCTTTCCGCGTTCTTTTCAAGACGCTCGCGCGTGGTCTTCTTATATTCCTCCACCGTTGCGGCGCCCGCGTGGTTCTTGACGTATTCGTCTGTAAGCTCGGGAAGAAGTTTTTCTGTAATTTTATTTAATTTTACCGTGAAGACCGCGTCCTTACCTTTAAGATTTTCCGCGGAATAATCGTCGGGGAACTTTACGTTTACGTCCTTGCTTTCACCGACCTTAAGACCGACGACGCCGTCCTCGAAGCCGGGAATGAAAGAACCGCTTCCGAGTACGAGGTCGTATCCGTCAGCCGTGCCCCCAGGGAACTTTTCACCGTCGACGCTGCCGGAAAAATCTATATTGACCGTATCGTTCAATTTGCAGGGTCTGTCGGACACCTCGTTATCCTTTGCGTCCCTTTCCAAAAGCTTACGCACTTCCGCGTCCACGTCCGCGTCGGATACATTATATTCAAACTTCTTTATTTTTAAACCTGTATACGCGTCGACCGTGACTTCGGGTTTTACCGGCACTATGGCGCCGAGTACGACGCCTTCGCCCTCCTTCATGTCCTCAACTTCCAACGAAGGCTCTCCCACGGCGGTGAAATTTTCCTTTTCCTTATCCAGAATGTCGGGATAGTGTGCGGAGTAGAGAACGTTGAACGCCTCCTCGAACAATACGCTTTTACCGTAATAATTTTCAAGTACGGGTTTGGGAACTTTGCCTTTTCTGAAACCGGGGACGGAATATTTGCCCCTGACCTTCAAATACGATTTATTCAAAGCGTCCTGCCACTCCTCCTCCGAAAAGGTGATGGTAAGCTTTACGGTGCTTTTTTCGCCGGCTGCCTGAGTATACTTCATTTTAATCTCCTGAAAGTAATATTGAATTTATTTTTTATACAAAGCATATTTTAACACAATACAAAAATTTTGAAAAGCGTTTTGCCGTACCGCATTTAAATTTACTTTTGAATTTTTTTGGTTTATAATTAAATTGCAACGGAGAAAAATTTATGCCGCAGGACGCTTTTACAATTAAATATATAGCGGAAGAATTGAAAAACGCGCTTACGGGCGGTAAAATTTCCAAAATCACACAGCCCGCGCGCGACGAGCTTACGTTTATTATATACACCGCCAAGGGCAACGTTAAACTCGACGCCTGTCTTTCGGCGCAGGATTCGCGCCTTTCGCTGTCCGCGGACGAAAAACCCGTTCCGCAAAACGCGCCTAATTTTTGCATGCTTTTGAGAAAACATCTTCAAAACGCCGAAATTTCAGACGTAAGACAACCCGACTTCGAAAGAATTATATACTTCGACCTGAAATGCGTGTCGGACTTCTCCGCGTCCGTAATGCGGCTGTATTTTGAAATAATGGGCAAATACTCAAACGCCGTACTGTGCGAAAACGGCGTTATTGTGGGCGCGCTTAAAACTACGGCTATCGGCGACAATACAAAGAGAGTGCTTTTCGGCGGGGTAAAATATCAACCGCCCGAGCCGCAGGATAAAATCAATCCCGACGACGTTGCCGCAATGGACTGCGTTTTACTGACGCCCTGCCCCGACAAAGCCAAACAGATAAGCGAAAAAATAAAGGGGATTTGCTACGCCACCGCTTTGGAAATTGTAAATTTTTACGGCGGAAACCCTACGGGCAGTGAAATTTACGACTATATTTTCAATATGCGGCGCGAACCGTGCGTAACTTACCTTGACGGCAACCCGCACGATTTCAAAGTGCGTTCGTCGGAAAAGGATAAAAAAATTTATCCCGATCTTTTGCAGGCGCAAAGCGAATATTATTCCTACGTGTATAACAAAAAGCTTTTTTCGGGAAAAAAGCACAGGCTTGAAAGCGCGCTTTCGGCGGCGGTCAAAAAAACGGAAAAACGGCTTGCGGCAATACGGCAGAAGCTTCTCGACTGCCGCGACGCAGAAGATATAAAGCTGAAAGGCGAGCTTTTAACCGCTAACTTATACGCCGTAAAACGCGGCGACGACAGATTTAAAGCGGTAAACTATTACGACGCTAACGGCGGCACGGTTGAAATACAGCTTGACACGGCTTTGACGCCCGCCCAGAACGCGCAGAAATACTATAAAAAATACGCTAAGCTTAAACGGACGCAGACAAGCGTTTGCTTACAGCAGGACGAAACTTTGCAAAAACTTGATTACCTTAACGGAATCGCAAGCAATATCCGCGCAGCCGAAAATATTTTCGATTTGGAAGAAACCGAACAGGAGCTTACTCAATTAGGGCTTTTGAAGCTTCCGCCGGAGCGCAAAAAAAAGCCGGCTGAAATACCTTACAGGGTTTATTTTGCCGACGGCTTTGAAATTCTCGCCGGGCGCAACAACGTGCAGAACGACAGACTTACAAGAAGTCTCGCACCCGAGGATATTTGGCTTCATACGCAAAAGTACCACTCCTCCCACGTCGGTATCGTTACAGGCGGGCGCGAAGTGCCCGACAACGTTCTTCTGACCGCCGCAGAAATATGCGCGTATTACTCCGACGGCAGGGAAGGGAATAAAATTCCCGTTGATTACACGCGCAAAAAATACGTAAAAAAACCGCCGAAAAGCAACGCGGGCTTCGTAATTTACACAAATTACGAAACTCTGCTTGCCGACCCTGACGGTCACGGCGAAAAGGCGAAAAAAAATGAATAGGAAAAAAGACGAAAACCGCACTCCTCTCGCGCCGTACACGGGCAAGGCGTTCGCATATGTTTCGATAGCTCTTACTATAGCCGCAATCGCGGCGTTCGGGCTTATGTTTACCAAGCTCGGGATTTATGCGCTTATATCCTCCGTATTGCTCAGCCTTGCCTCGCTTACATTCGCAAACGTGCAGAAAAAGAAGAATAATTTCAAAAATCTCATATTTGTCACGGTTTGCGCGTACGTCGCGCTGGGGCTGTCCGTTGCAGTTTTTGCGGGCGGAATTATCTGGTCGGCGGTAAAATAAACGCAACAGGTATAAAACACGGCAAAATCCGTCAATATTATAAGTAATATGGACAGAAATTGCATCGCCGTACTGGAAAAAATACATTCTTTAAGTCCTGCGGGACGATACGTCATTATAGCCGAAGACGAATTTTACGAAGCTTTTCCCGAAGGGTGCGAAACCTCCGACAGAGAGCTTGACAGGGTGCTTACGGCTTTGAGAAACGACGGCTATATCGACTTAAAATATTCCCGCGGGGATATGTACTGCGTCGCGCCGCTTAAAGACTACGCGGAAGAACAGCCTGAAGACGACGGCGACGTCGAAGAAAGTTATGCCGAAGAAACAGAACGCAGAAAATTTTTCGACCCCGTTTTCTTTTCGGCTTTCGTCGGCGGCGCGCTGGGCAGTCTGATAATTTCGGTGATATTCGCTTTCGTATAGCATGCTTTCCAAAAACGAAAACTGCGTCATGTCCGCGGTGTACAGCCTGTGCGACGGCACGGAGGGCTGTCTGGTCTCACCCGTGGATATTCTGTCCGTACTTCCCGCAAAGAAAAAATTCACCCCCGAAAAAATAGACGGCATTTTGAACGATTTGAAAAACGACGGATATTTCGACCTTATAATTTCAGAGCGGAAGGGCGAAAAAATGTACGTTATCAACCTTAAAGAAAACGGCTTCGCATATAAGCGCGCCGCACTGCAACGCCAGCGCGACATAGCTTTCCGCATAATGCTGGCGTTTATAGGCGCGGCGGCGACGTTTATTTTCGGATTGATTTTAAAGGGGATTTTCGGATAATTTTCTTCGCGCCTTCCCCTTTACCGCGGGTAAGGCGTTTTAAAATTTTTCATTAAAAAAACATTCCGTAAAAAACGGAATGTTTTTTATTCGTTTACGCGCAAAGCGTTATATACGGATAAGCCGAAAACTGTTCCCGCGCGACGTCGGTAGTAAAAAGCCCGTCATTGATTATATAAAGCGAATACGTCTTTTCTTCGATACGTTCGTAAGTACCGTAAACAACCGGCTTATTGTCCGCGTCAACCAATACCGATGACATTGAAGTCAAATCGTAAATTGCGAAAGTGAAATCGTCCCTGAAAAATATTTCTATTTCGACTTCGCGGTCGCGTCCCTCCGTCACCACGGTCGCACAACCGTAAAGACGGGTCGTAAACAAATTGGAATATTCGCCGCCTCTTACACGCAAATTTCCGTCCGTGTCCGAAAACGTGACAAAATATTCATACGGCTTTATCTGCGATTTGTCGGTAACTTTGGTCATATTAAGAAATACGCCCGTGTAATCGTCGCCCGAAGCGGATCTGACCGTGGACTCTATTTTAATGCCCTGTTTGCCGTTCTTATTCACGTATTCGGCTTCGAAAATAAAAAGCGCGTTGTCGTTTGTAATTTCGTCGACAAGATAAACGTTTATCTTTCCGTAATAGCCGTTAATATCGAAAAAGGCTTTCGTACTTTCGCCTTCCACCGTTATATAACCGTACCCGCCGAAATAATTGCCGTCTGTTATGCGGAAGCCCAAACGGTTCTCACCGTCGGAGAAGGACAGCCAGCCCGCCCGCCGCAGGGATTGCAGCGACGACGGGTAGCGAGAGCAACTTTTACAACTTTTAGTGAATGCAAACGGAAACCAGACGCATCCCGCGCAGCCGGCAAAAAGCGCCGCGCACAGCGAAAACGCCAATGCAAAAAACGAATATTTTATAAATCTTTTCATACCCCGTATCCTATAAGAGCGTTCAATTTTTCTATACGCTTGTTTGTGGGCGGATGAGTGCCCATCATTTTTTCGTACAGGCTCGTCTTTTTCGCAGGTGCGCCGCCGCCGGAAATGGTTATAAGTCCGTCGCGCAGGTTCCTGCCCTCGCCTATCTTCGCGGCAAAAGCGTCCGCCTTATATTCCACTATCCTGCTGCGCGCGCAGAACAGCACGCCGCTTATCAGCGACACTAAGGTTATTAACATATTTCCGACAAAATTTACGGCAAGTCTGAAAAAATACGCGTTTCCGAAACGCTTTGAAATTGCAGTATCGAAAACGAACGCGAAAAGCGATATAAACTGCGTTACCAGAACTACGGCTATGTAAAACAGCAGGTTGCCGTGCCGCGCCACTACGGAAACGTATGAATCGTAATAGTTGATATGTCCGAACTCGTGCGCCAGAATGCCTTCTATCTGCGAGGGCGGAAGATAAGTGAGTCCGCTTGTTACGCATACCGTACGCGAGCCGAGCGCGAAGGCGTTTACGTCGTTAGTAGGCGTGTAATATAATTTTACGCGCGGTGATAACCACTTGTTAAAGCTTTCCGTCCTTGCACGCACCGTTTCGAAAACGGAATACACAAACGACGTTTCCGGCAGGGGCTTCATCTTCATTTTGCTGCGCAAAACGGCTTCCCCCACGGGCGTAAGCATAATGATTTCAAGCAGAGCGTAAAGCCCTACCACGCCGAGCGAAATATAAAGTATGTACCTGTTTTCAAGCCCGAAAAGATAAGAAACGTACGCGGCAAGCGCGACGCATATGCCCACGTTTATTATCATACTTAAAAGAATAAGCCAGTTTTTGGGCTTTATCAGGTTCCAGAAAAACAATATTATATTCATTTATTATATTATAACGAAGAACCTTGCAAATATCAAGTAAATAGTATTTGATTTTTTTTCAGCCGTTTGGTACAATAATTTAAAGAGGAAAATAAAATGAAGCACACCAAACTGTTTATTTCGCTTACGGCGGTTTTTTCGGTACTGATTTTCATTGCCGTATTTTTGATTGTATGGTTTGCGGGGGACAGCTATCCCGACCTGCGCAAAAATTTCAGAAAGGAATTTTCAATCCCCGGGCTGGACGAAGGCGCCGTGCCGCAGGGCATGGGCGTTTATCAGGCGGACGACCAAAGCTACTTTCTTATTACCGCCTACATGACGGACAAGTCGCCCTCGCGCATATACGTTACGGGTTCCGCAGACGGATATCTCGGCTACGTTACAATGGAAAACCCCGACGGCGAACATACCGACTATTACGGACACTGCGGCGGCATTGCAACTAACGGAAACACGCTTTGGGTCACAAGCGAAAGCACCGTTTACGTCGCCAAGGCAAGCGAGCAATACCGTGAAAAAGGCAAAAACATTATACACGAAATCGTAGACAAGGCTTCCGGCAAGTTTTTGGACGGAGCGACCAATTTCGAAAAGAAGATAGCCTTCACCTCCTCCTTCAAAGCCAACTGCGGCGCCGACTTTTGCTACTATTACGACAATCCTAACACGTCTTCCGTCGGATACGACAAGCTTTATGTAGGCGAATTTTACCGTAAAGGCAACTGGGAAACGGACACGACACACCGCCTCACCACACCCAACGGTTATAAAAACACGGCGCTGATGTACGAATACAGTATCGATAACGGCTCGGAATACGGCGTGCAGAAATTGCTTGACGATAACGTCGCCGAAGCAAACAGAGTTCCGAAAATACAGAAAATTTATTCCATACCCGAAAAAATACAGGGCATAGCTTTTTCGGGCAGAACGTCAAGCTCCAACAACGGCACGCTTGTGCTTTCGCAAAGCTACGGACTGAAAAATTCCGCTTTGATATGCTTCGACTGGAATAAAGTCAACGCTTCGGAAAACGGAAAATCTTTTTCCTCCGTCGCGGGCGTAAACTTTGCTTATGACGGCGTCACTACGAAAACGGGAAACAATTACACGGACAAATCTTTACAGGTATTCTTTGTCGATATGAACGACAAGCAAGCGCTGACGAATATTTACGACGTACCCTCCATGTCGGAAGGCATGTGCACTTTGAACAACAGGGTTTACGTACTTTTCGAATGCGCGTGTAAAAAATACAGGCTTTACACCCGTGAAAAGCTTAAAGACGTGTACAGCGTACTTCCGTATTCCAAATAAGGTAATTAATTTATAAGCCGCAACGCTTTCAAGCGTTGCGGCTTTTTCTTTTATTTGACCCGACCGCTTTACGAAAAAGCAAATAACCCGAATGCGCGTTTAATACGCGCCGTCGCGTTAAGGTCGGATCGGTTGCGCCCCTGTTTGTCATTCTGCGCGAGGTCTCTTGTCATTCCGAAGGCGCAAGACTTACGCTTTGCACACTTCATTGTCATTCTGAACCCCTTTACGGGGTGAAGAATCTTGTAAATACTTCGGCAAGCCTCAGTATGACGTAAGGGGGCTTGACGGCGGTTCCCTTCACTGAAATTATGAAAACTTTTAAGCTTTCAATTAATCAGAAATTAATCCGTCCGAAAGTCAATGTACTTTTCGGATACAGTAATACGCGGTTGTT
>CAJTRW010000013.1:52271-52712 GCA_910578765.1 uncultured Christensenella sp. | reverse complement strand
AAAGCAAGCCGAGCTTGACGGACTAACCCAAACGGTAGAAGCGGTAACGCAAGTGACGGGTAAGCCGATACCAAAAAAGAAAAAGCAAGCTGCGGACGAAATCACGGCTTTAAGGGCAAGGAACGCCGTACTTGAAGAAGAAGTCAAGCGAGCAAACAAAGACCGTACAGACCTATTCAGAGAGTACACAAGAGAGAAACGACGAGCGGACGAATACGAAAAGACCGTTAAAGAAGTTGCGGATATCAAGGCGATACTGCCCGACGGATACATCCAACTATTGCAGGACGTTCAAGACGAAAAAGCCGCACAATACGAACAAGCACGGCAACGCAATCTCGCCCGTATTCACGGACGAAACAAAAACTTTTATATGTAACAACTGAATAAATCTTGAAGGAGGAAAAACTATCGGATAATTTATGTCGAGAAGGAAAAACA
>CAJTRW010000013.1:0-52102 GCA_910578765.1 uncultured Christensenella sp. | reverse complement strand
AAGCGGAGTTAGCGGTGACGAGGTTGCGCCGAATATCACAAATCTAAACAACGGCAAAACAGCGGTTGCGTTAATTCGCAACCGCTGTTTTTTTGCGAAGTAATATTTAATGTACTTATTTTAATTTTAATTCAAAGAATCTCTCTTACAAGCATTATTTATCACATTCGAAAACAATTTCAGCATCGATAGCGGCAGTGTTACGTTGTTGCTCCTTATGTAATTTCGGACGTTGTAAAAAGAATATATCTACCGCTTCCCAAGTGAATACCCAAGCAAAAACGTCAATCATATTCAAAATAACAGCACTTGCATTTGTCGTATTTTCCAAGATAATAGCTAATGCAAAAATACAAGCGGAAAACAGCAACATAATAATAGAACAAAACAAATTACGACGTAGCTCTTTCCATATCGTTTTATACTCAACCCGATAATAATTTTTGATTGCTGTCTTATAAATCTCTTTTTCCGTTTCGTCTATTGCGTTGCTTGATATTATCAATTTAACTCCGCTGTCTTTCAAATTATGCTTGATATTCAAATTTAGGAATTCTGCTGTTTCGCCACTTATGAGAGGATTACCCTTCACCGAAAGCGGCGATAGAAAGTTGCCGTCATCCGTAACATTCAAGTGAATAATACGTCTATTATTTTCGTCGCGTTCGTCGTTATCAATCAACTCTTGCTTCAATGTTTTATATTTCATTGTTTTACCTCATTATCGACTGTTGCAATTTCTTCGATTGCATCCGAATTTATCGCAACCGTATCTTTGGAAGGTTTTGTTTTTCTCAACTGCTCCGGGAACGCTTTATATAAACGCGAAGATTTAATTTTCTCATTTAATTTCTGCATCTTATCATTCATGGCAAGAGTAGAGGCTGCAATTTTACCACCTATCGCATTTGACGGTTTTTTCAAAGCGTCGCTGATTTTTTCAAGCGCGGCATAATTCTTTTTGTAAGTAATGAGTTGAATGACCGTGAATATTGCATCTACGACAAACACAGTACAAAGAACGCCGCATATTATGTATTTCGCCAAATCGGGTGTAATTCGTACAAGATTTGCAATCATCGGATGGATCAAATCCACTACGATAACGCAAGCTAATCCCCATAGTATGGAATATTTCAAACAAACATAACCCTTAATATTAAAATGTTCTTTTGAATAATCCCACCATTTTGTTTTGAATAGTTTTTCGAGAATAAATCCTACGATAAACTCTAAAACGCTTGTGAGTATGAGCGACGCTATAAACAGTACGAATACGTTTATATTGATAGGCGTTAAACTCAGCAATACCAAAACTACACCCGCCCCGTAAATGGGGCACCAACAGCCGTTTAGAAAACCACGATTCTCAAATTTGCCTCTTTTCAATGCGGCGTGAATAACCTCTACGCACCAACCGAGTATTGCATAAATAAAGAAATACAGCGCATATTCCAAAACCTTTTCCATGAGTTTGTACCTCTATGCAAACGGAGCGTAATTTACGCTTTGCAAAGTTGGCGAATATATCGTTTTTCCTTTAACGATATTTTACCGTCAACCGACGTTATCAAAAGACATAATGATATGATGTCCGCGGCCAACGCTTCGTCGCATACGGAAATAATGGATATCATCTCTTTCGTATATTTTGTAATCTCTTTTTTAATATCCTTCGCAAGTCCGATTGCTTGTTTTGCGGAAATAAAATCGAAATCATTTCCGAATGCTTTGACGAGTGAAGGATAGATATATAGGTAGTCCTTTTCGTTAATCGAATTGTCAGATACGACGGAGCCGATAATAAACGTAACGAGCGTTTTCACGGGATCAAGCGGAATATTCAAACCGCTTAATCCCTTTATAACGGAAACTGATTTTTCCGCAAGTATAACGCCGCGTTCAACGGGGTTGAGTGCTTCCAATTCATTACAAAGCTTTTTGAATTCAAACATAATATTTCCTCCCTGCGCCTTATAAAGGTAAATCCTTTTTGGTGAATTTAATAGAACCAACAACGTAACCGATTACTCCAAGCACAAGCAAAATCGCAAACTTCCAAAGGAATGTCAACGTGCCGTCAATAATCGAAATTGCATCAAACAGCGTGATAATCGTTACGTAATTGAAATTGTTCAATGCGTCCAGTCTGACGACTTTGGGGATAACGGGACTGCCGAACAGACCGAGCATAGCCGCAACGAGAGAGAAAATGCTGAGTCCGCCGCCAATCGCCATAGAACGTTTACTTCTGTCAAACCAGCACGATGTCAAGAAGCAAAGTCCGGATATGGCAAACAGAACGAGAAATGCCCCAAGATTCAAAAGCACAAGTTGTCCGTACGAAAGCATTACCTTGCTACCTACAATCGCAAGACAAATACAACTGGTAACCGTTGTGAGCGAGAACATGCAGAGTAACGAACATATCAGATATAATGCTTGCGTGAATACAACCGTCTGCCGTTTTGTAGACGTAGAAAGCACATACGCCATAGAACCGCTGTCGACCTGACCGGCGACAAGATTGTTTGATGCCATAATAACGTAAATGATAGGCAGCAACAACCCTGCTAACTTATAGAATATCGAACCTACCACAAGGCTGTACAAGTCGATTTTACCGATTTCTTCCAATGCGGAAGATACTTCCCGGGGGAGCGAAGCAAGCAAACTTACTGCTATATCGCCCGAAATATCTTGTTTAATCTGAGCGAGTTTTACCGCATATTCGCTTTCGCTTAAATTGTTATCCAAAAGGCTTATTTCGTAATCAAGCCTGTTACGATATGTAATTACAGTATTTATTGCGGTTTTCTTGACGTTTGCATAGCTGTATCCGAAGCTTTCGTATTTTTCGAGAGTTACCCCGAAACTTTCAAGTTCTGCAAGCATCTTATCGACGTTCTCTTGTTTGGTAATATTACCTGCAAGAAATATCGAAGAGCAGTATTCGCTTCTCTCGTGTATATAGTCCGAACGGTCTTCGCTTTTCAGATAGCTTGCTATATCGCCCATAAGGCAATGCGTCATTAGCGGCAGTGCGTGGTTTTCCGGTATATCTTCATTATGTGCAGTGTAGAATTCGTCAAACATTCCGTTTGGATTTATTGCATACATAACCGAGCCGAGCATTTCCTGCGCTTCTGCGCTTTCATGCGTATATTGAGGATTTACTTCAAGCGCCTTAGCATAAACGTACTCCTGAATTTGTTCGCAAGATTTTGCATAAGCCGAAACAAAAGCTTTTTGCGGATCGGTTGGATTGGCTATTAATTCTTCTGAAATGTTATTCAAAAACAGTTCGTCGAATTCTTCCATACCGTCAACTTCGTTTTCGTAGTAGTTGATTGCACGAACTTCCATCGCGGCGGTAATTTCTTTATCGATAATCGTATCTTCGACTGCCGTTATCGTAGAGCCTATGCTGTCGCTTCCGCTGATAAGCATAACGCAGGCAAGCATAAAACATACGGCAAACGTAATAATTGCCCACATAGTGCCGTTTGCTTTACAGGATTGTTTGAAAAGTGCTTTACTGAACATTAGTGTTATCTCCTTTATTTTCAAATAATATTGTTTTGAAATGTTTTTCCAAAGTGTATGGAAGTTCGGAAATGAATTTTACGTTGTATTTTTTTAATACGCTCAACAAACTTCCTGTTGCATCCGAAGGTATCCGTATCGTTGCTTGATTATACTGGTCTTGCAATCTTACGACTTCGTATTTTTCGGTTAAAAACTTTGAATAGTCTGCCGTCGTATTAAATTCTATTTTAAATTCTTTAATCGGACGGTCATGAATATCCGTCATATTTGTTATTTCCGCGATATGCCCGTTATTTATAAGTGCAACTCGGTCGCAAGTCGTTTCGAGTTCTTCGTACATGTGGCTGCTGATAAAAATTGTTTTCCCCTTAGCGTGTTCTTCTTTCAGAATATCGAGGAAGGCTACCCGCATAAGAGGGTCTAACCCTGTAGTGGGCTCATCGAGAATGATAATCGGCAAATCCGCCATGAGCGCAGCTACAAGCGCAGTTTTTTGCTTCATGCCTTTGCTCATGCGTTTTAAGTTTGCGCGCGGATCAAGTTGCAGCCGTTCAATGAGTTGATTGGCATAACTCATATCCTTTAAGCCGAGAAATTCCGCTTGGCTTTTTAAGAAATCTATGCCCGTTTTTAAGTCGGGAAAAGCGATTTCTCCGGGGACATAGCCTATGTTTTTAACGATTTCGCTGGAATGTTCCCACGAGCTCAATCCGTTTACATACGCCGTTCCGTCGGTCGGTTTAATAAAGCCTAAAATGCTACGGATAGTGGTAGTTTTTCCGCTGCCGTTCGTGCCCACGAAACCAAGCATTTCGCCTTGCTCGATTTTTAAATTTATATCGAATATGCCCCGTCCGTCGCCGTAGTCTTTGGTCAGACCTTTTATTTCTATAACGTTCACGCTAATGCACCTCCGAAATCTTTATCTTCTTTATAGAATTTCATAAAATAGTCTTCAAGCGATTCTCTGCGGTTGCTGAACTTGCTTACGTTATAGTCTGACAACATTGCAATAGTTGCGTTTATATCTTCGTCATTAACAGAGACAAAGAGATTGAGTTTATCGTCTTTGAGAACTTCAAGCGAGGGGATAGTATGCGCACCTTTCACAAATGAATTTTTGTCCTTGACCGTTCTGAAATCAATTTGGTAGAACTTTTTGGAAGCGTGCTTCAAATCATCTGCAATGAATTCGGAAACGATTTTACCGTCTTTAATAATGGCAATTCTGTCGCAAGTGGAATCTATCTCGGAGAAAATATGGCTTGAAAGCAATATCGTTTTTCCAAGTCTTTTTTCCTCGTGAATAAACTCAATGAATTTGTTCTGCATTACGGGGTCAAGCCCGCTCGTCGGTTCATCCAAAATCAAAACTTCGGGATTGCCCATAAAGGCGGTTACAACAGCAAGCTTTCGTTTTACGCCGAGGCTCATACGTTTGGTGTCGCCTTTTAATACCGCATCCGAAAGTTCAAACATTTCCAGCATTTGCGAAAGGCGTTCGGCATTATGAATTTTTTGCAAGTCTTGCATCATGCGGATAAATTCCCAGCCCGTAAGCCCTGCCGGCAATGCAATTTCGCCCGGTATGTATCCGACGCGGTTCAATATCTCATGGTAATGTTCAAAGGTCGGTTTGCCGAAAATCAATGTTTGTCCGCTGTCAGGGGATGAAAATCCCATCAAATGGCGTATTGTTGTTGATTTACCTGCGCCGTTAGGACCTAAGAAGCCGAACACTTCACCTTTGCCCACACCGAAACTCACGTCGAACACACCGCGCCCGGAACCGTAGTCTTTGGTTAGGTTTTGTACTTCGATTACGTTCATTTATCAATCAACTCCTTTCTGAATTTTACTCTGTAATTATCTTTACAGTGTTGACATTTACCGTATAAATCAATTATAATAGTACAAAACGCGAAAGGAAAGTACAATTTTAACCACACTGTAAAAATATAAACACTGTCTTGAAATTGTATAAAAAGTAACTATGAAAGTTAAAAATCTCAATAATTCGTCTGTTAAAACAAAGCGACTTATAAAAAACACGTTTATTCAGATGCTGTCCGAAAAAAAGGAAGTAGGCAAAATCAGTGTGAGCGAGCTTGTAGAACGGGCGGAAATCAGTAGGGCAACGTTTTATGCACACTTTGACGATATATACGACGTGGTAGAAGAATTTGAGCGTGAGATTATAGACGAATTCTTTACAAATGCAAAACTTCTCGCAACCGACGATTACGAGAAGTTTTTCGAGGCGCTCTTTGCTTTTATGAAGCAGAACAACGATAATTATAAAATGATGTGCAAATCGGACGAAGTGCTGTTTTCCGCAAAAAAGCTTGCCACACTTGGCATCAATAAGTTTATGGAGCTCATCAATAGCGACCCGCATATCAAAAACCGCAAATTTATCGAATTGGAAATAAGTATATTTATCGAAGGCTTGCTTTTTGAATACGTAAAGTATTGTCGTGGTTTAACCGCTATCACGCCGAATGAATTATATATCTACGCCAAGAGTTGGTATGAAAAATTCATGAAGGATCGTTGCTGAAAATTTTACACCATAAATACCAAAAGCTCTCGGACAATTTGTCCGAGAGCTTTTGTCGTTGATTAGAAGTTTAACTATTTATTACCGAAATAAAAAGTAAATCCGAACCACTCACTTGTAACAAGTATAGAGTTCGGATTATACTCTTTTGGTGCAGATTATGATACCCGAAGTATAAACCCGAAACCACTTTTTATCGGCTTGACGGTGTTCGGATAATTAACATTAGGTTCACCAATTGTGAACAGTAAGGTTTTTTCTACTGAAAAAATTAGACTGTTCACTTTTTCTTTGTCAAAAATTTTAAAAAGGAACAAAATTTTCAAGATGTTTATACTCCATTTCAACCTCGTCCGGAGTTTTATATCCCAAAAATTCATGAGGACGATATGAGTTATAATACTCTATATATCTGTCCACTACTATTTGCAGTTCATCAAAATTTTCAAATTCACAGCTATTCAAATCGTCTTGTTTAAAATTAGAAAAAAACGCCTCAATTACTGAATTGTCATACGGTGTTCCCGCTTGAGATAATGACTGCCCTACTTTTACTGCATCTAATAAATCCGCAAATTCGTTTGATGTATAATTACTTCCTTGGTCGCTATGAAATGTTAAGCCTTTTGGTCGATTACGCAACTCAAATGCGTCTTTAAAAGTATTTACCGCTAACTTATTATTATTTTGACTTGATAAGCGATATGTAAATAAAATTTTTCTCTGCATTTAATTCATATTTTTTTTGCTGTAAAAATCATAAAACCAAGCGAGAAAAAGAAGGCATCGTCTTGAAACTTTTCCTCTAAATCATCGTAAGATTTTGTATACCATTCATAATCAGCCAAAATTCTTTTATCGTCAGGATAGCGATCCCGCATAATTTTTAAGTCTTCCAAAACAAATGAAAAATACGTATCAAAAAGTGCAGAGCGCTGTTCGAAATTCATTCCAACTGTGGACAGACATTGTTTCTCAAGTTTAACTTTTTTATAGCCGCTCCTATTTAAAACGGTAAGAATCTGTCTACCGCTTTCCCTAAAGCCTGACGTGTCATTTTTCCTGCAGATTCCGACAACCCTTGCAAACTCACCTTGTTCGTCGGGATACGCTAAATTAAGTCCGTCGTCTATGTCTTTTACAATTACTGTTCCGTCGTCGGTTAAAAACTTTCTCAATGTTTTTAAAAGCTTGTAAGGTGATTTTAAGTGTAACAACACCATACTTATATTAATCACGTTAAACTTTTTAACATTTTGCCCTTCGACTATTTCTTCTAATTTATCAGAAAAATCCTCGTCCTCCAAATCAATCTCGTAAAATGCAATTTTATTCTCTAAGCCGTACTTCTCGTTTGCGGCTTGTACGCTTTTACCGTCGTATTCTAAGCCTATTAACTTATCCAATTTATCACAATTCGCAATTCTATCCATTACAAAATCGCCATTGTTGCTACCAACATCTAAAATACACAGACTTTCATAATGTTCTTTGACACCTTCATAAACAGACAAATCGAATTCACGCATTAAATTTTGCTGAATTTTTAATCTACGTTTCTCTTTTTTATCTTCAAAAGCAAAATATTTATTTTGAGTTCGTTTATCTTGTGCAGAAGAACTTTTAACAAGAATTCCGTCCTTAAATTCTATTCCGTTTAGCATCGTCAAAAGCCGCGATATAGATGCGTCAAAATACTCCCTGCTCATTTTAACGGCATTGTAATACGGCAGCTTTTGCAAAGATGACGGTAAGTCTTCAGGCCACTCAAATCCGTTCATCATTACGGGAACAATGTTTTTATCTTCTTTAATAGCGTGCTCTATCTCAAGTCTAACCCAGTCATTTTCATTTTTACAGCGTTCAAGCGACTTAGGAGGCAAAACAAGCAAAAAATTTGCACTGTCTTCAATTTCTCTATAAAGTTTTTCATTAAACTGTCCCGAACACAATTTTTCCAAATCAAAAAACGGATTTAAACCAATACCTTTCAAGTGGTCGTATAAAAGTCGAGCCATCTCGAAACCGCCGTCTCGCCTATAACTTATGAACACATCGTACATAAACAATCTCTCTTATAGGATTTATTTATAAATTATAACACATATCGACAAATAAACACAAGAAAAAATATTAAGCAACGAATGTTATTACCTTATAAACTTATGTCTTCAGATATATAGAGGATTAATTATTCTAATAAGACTGAATTCAGGTAGGCAGTACAAACTGGCAAAATTAACAGCTTTACCTCGTTTTTGCTTGTTTTCGGGCTATTTTAAAAATTGCCCCCCCAAGATTTTTAAGATTACACCGTTTTAAAAGCCCGCAACAGTGTGGAATTTTTTAGTGCAACAGTGCGGAATTGGCTAACTTGGACTCAATCCCCGCACTACTGCTTTAAAACTTCGACGAACCAACGCCTATAATAAGTTTCGTGATACAGTTCGCGGACGTAGCCGCTTACAAGTACGGTATAACGCATTGCAGGCATGCCGCCGACATGGCGCGGCGGAGTTTGCCGCACGTCCGTTATTTTGGAAATTTCATACTTGACACCGTTCTCCCACTCAATGGCAACGGGTTTCATATTCCCGTCCGAATCGACGTGCAGTAAAACGCCTACGTATACTTTTTTATAGTCCGCCATAATTCGAGTATGTGCAACAAGTCCGCGAAAAATCAACGCCGCGCCCTTTGCGCGGCTTTTTCTTTCAAAACGGCGGCTTTTCTGTATACAGGCGCGAAGAAGTCACGCAGAACCGCTTCACTCCGTCACAAGCCGTAAAACAAAATCTACTCCGCAATGAGAGTTAACATTTAAAAAAACCGCTTTTTAAAAGCGGTTTTTTGTTATTGTTTTTCTATTTTTTTACCGTACAGGGCGGATATATTGTTGGCGTATTTCTGCATATTGTCGCAGGATTTAAGCGGAATTCCGCTTTCGTATTCGTCCAGTTTTTTACTTTGCTCGCGCGAAAGACGCGAAGGAATATCTATTTCCACGGTCACATACAGGTTGCCCGTGCCGTTGACCGTCCTGACGCCCTTGCCGCGCAGGCAAAATCTTGTTCCAGACGCGGTGCCTTCGGGCACTGTAAGCTCCTGAACGTCGTCAATACCCGCCACCTGAATTTTTCCGCCGAGAACCGCCGTCTTATATGAGATGGGCACGGTTATATACAAATCTTTATCCTCGCGCCGGAGAAGCTTGTGCGGCTCTATACGGAAATACACGTATAAATCCCCGCTTTCGCCGCCGTTGCCCGCCGCCTGACCGAAGCCGCGCTTTCTGAGACTGCTGTCCTTGTCCACGCCCGCGGGGATATTTACAGTAAAACGCGTTTCCTTACGCAGATAGCCTTTCCCCTTGCAGTCGTTACATTTGTCGGTAATCTGCTTGCCGGTACCGTTACAGTCGGGACACGCGCCTACCTGTATGGTTCTGCCGAAAATCGTATCCTGCTGAAATTTTACCCTGCCGCTTCCGCCGCAACGCACGCACTTTTTAAAAGCCGTACCTCCCTTGGCACCCGTTCCGCTGCATGCGGGGCAAGGCTCGTTACGCATATAATTTATTTCTTTGGTACAGCCCTTTATTGCGTCAAGGAAGGAAAGATTAATCGTCTGCTCTATATCCGCCCCGCGGGAAGCGCGGCGCGTATCTCCGCCGCCGAACGGCGATCCGCCGAATACGGAGGAAATTATATCCTCGAAGCCGCCGAAGCCGCCCGCGAAAGGATTTCCGCCCCCGCCGAAGCCGCCCATACCGGGATGCTCCAATTCGTAATCGTACTGTCTGCGCTTGTCCTCGTCGGACAAAACGGCGTTCGCCTCGTTTATTTCCTTGAATTTTTCCGCCGCAGCCGCGTCGCCGGGGTGAAAGTCGGGGTGGTACTGCTTGGCAAGCTTTCTGTATGCGGATTTTATTTCGTCCTGGGAAGCCGTCTTGGAAATTCCCAGCACGTCGTAATAATTTTTCTTTTCTGCCATTTTATGTTTCCTTATAAACCGCTTAAAGGGGTGTCAGACGACACCCCCGAAAGGTTGAATTTTAAGAATGTTGGTTGAACTCCGTACCGTCGTCGTTGCCGCCGCCGTTGTTGCCCGCCGCGCCGCCTGCCTGCTGGTACATCTTTGCCACAATCGGCTGTATTTCGTTGGAAAGGGTGTCGATTGCCGCTTTTATTCTGTCGTTATCGCCCGACTCCATCTCGGTTTTAGCCTTTGCGACCGCGTCCTCAACAGTCTTTTTATCGTCCTCCGAAAGCTTGTCGCCCGCTTCCTTTACCGTCTTTTCAAGGCTGTCTATCATGCTTTCGAGCGTGTTTCTGTTATCGACCGCCTCCTTACGCTTCTTGTCTTCCTCCGCGTATTTTTCCGCGTCCTTGACGGCTTTGTCTATATCCTCGTCAGAAAGATTTGTTGAAGCGGTTATAGTTATATTCGTGCTCTTGCCGGTGCCGAGGTCCTTCGCCGTTACGTTTACTATGCCGTTCGCGTCTACGTCGAAAGTGACTTCTATCTGGGGAACCCCGCGGGGTGCGGGAGGTATATCGGTGAGCATGAATTTGCCGAGCGATTTATTGTCGCGCGCGAACTTTCTTTCACCCTGTAAAACGTTTATTTCGACGCCGGGCTGATTGTCCGCCGCGGTGGAAAATACCTGACTTTTCTTTACCGGTATAGTGGTGTTTCTTTCGATAAGCGGTGTGGATACGCCGCCGAGCGTCTCTATGCCGAGCGTCAAAGGCATGACGTCAAGCAAAAGTACGTCCTTAACCTCTCCGGACAGAACGCCGCCCTGAATAGCCGCGCCTATCGCCACGCACTCGTCGGGGTTGATGCCCTTAAACGGTTCCTTGCCCGTTATCTGTTTTACTTTGTCGTACACGGCGGGAATACGCGTAGATCCGCCGACCATGATAACTTTGCTTATATCGCCGTAGGAAAGCCCTGCGTCCTGCATTGCCTTGCGCATAGGCTCTACTGTTCTGTCAACCAAATCAGCCGTTAAGCTGTCGAATTTCTGTTTGGAAAGGTCTATATCGAGGTGCTGGGGCGCGCCGTCTACAACGGTAATGAACGGAAGATTTATGTTCGTCGTGCTCATGCCGGACAGCTCTATCTTGGCTTTTTCAGCGGCTTCTTTAAGACGCTGCATCGCCATTTTGTCCTTGGAAAGGTCAACGCCCGTGTCCTTTTTGAAGGTTTCTACAAGGAAGTCTATAACCTTGTTGTCGAAGTCGTCGCCGCCGAGGTGCGTGTCGCCGTTGGTTGCAAGCACTTCGAAAACTCCGTCGCCTATTTCGAGAATAGAAACGTCGAAAGTACCGCCGCCGAGGTCGTAAATCATGACCTTCTGGCTTCCCTCCTGCTTATCGAGACCGTAAGCAAGCGCCGCCGCGGTAGGCTCGTTTATAATACGTAAAACGTTTAACCCCGCAATTTTACCCGCGTCCTTGGTTGCCTGACGCTGGCTGTCGTTAAAGTATGCGGGACAGGTTATTACCGCGTCCGTAACTTTTCCGCCGAGGTAGCTTTCCGCGTCCGCTTTAAGCTTGGAAAGCACCATAGCCGAAATTTCCTGCGGGGAATAACCCTTTTCGATGTTTACCTTGTAAGACTCGCCCATGTGGCGCTTGATGGATATGACTGTTTTATCGGGTGCGGCTACGGCAAGACGCTTTGCCGCCTGTCCCACTATTCTGCTGCCGTCGGGCTTAAACGATACGACCGAAGGGGTCGTCCTGTTGCCCTCGCTGTTAGCAATTACGACGGGCTCCCCGCCTTCCATTACCGCCACGCACGAATTAGTCGTGCCCAAATCGATTCCTATAACTTTTCCCATAATAATTCTCCTTTAACTATACTTCCGAATTGATTTTATTTTGTATTGTCATTTATAAACCGCGTTGCCGTTTTGTGCAAGCAAAGCTTTGTATGCCGCTTTGTCATTCCGAACGAAGTGAAGAATCTCTGTCATTCGTATACTTCCCATACGCTCAGGACGACGACAAGTTGCTAAACGGTTACGGTTACCTGCGCGAAACGTATAACCTTGTCCCCGCTGCGGTAACCTTTTTTAAGCACGTGCTTGACCGTGTTCGGAGCTTCTCCCTCGCCGCACGGCACGTTCATTACCGCTTCCGCAACGCTTTCGTCGAACGGCGAACCCGCCTCGATTGCGATTTCTTCAACGCCCAGCGACGACAGTATCGAATTGAAGCTTTTTATTACCTTGTCTATACCGGCTTTGGTCTTTTCGTCCGAAGCCGAGTCAAGCGCATAACCGAAATTATCCGCCACCGGCAGCAGCTTTAATATCGCCTCCGCCGCGCCGTCCGCATAAGCCTTGGACACCGCCGCGGCGTTACGCTTGCGGTAATTGTCGTACTCCGCGGAAACCGAATACCATTTACGCTTGTAATCCTCTGCAAGCGCGGCAAGTTTTTCCGCTTCCGGTACGTCGGATTCCGTCGCGTCCTCCTCTTTTACCGGAGGCTGCTTTTTCTGCTTTTCTTCTTCGTTTTTCTTCGTCATAACTTCTCCCGCAATTTCTTTACATTTATATATAAAACTTTAAAGCGCGGTTTAAACATAAAAATCCACATATTTTTAAATTGCATAAATTTATAAAATTTGCATAAAAATGCGCTTTGATTGCCCGTTTTAAAAAAAATATACAATTTTTTGTATTTCTCTTTTCGTTTTAGTTGATTTGACGCATATTATATGGTATTATATTAATGTATAGAAATTTTGAAAATAAAATTCAGGAGGAATTTAATGGGTAAACTTAAAAAGTTGCTTTTGGTTTTTCTCGTAACGTGCGCGGCAATATGCATAAGCGTGGCGGTCGCCTCGTGCGCGAGCAAAAACACGGCAAAATATCCTAATTTCAAAAATCCCGTAACAGGCGAAATAGACGAAAACGACCCCAACGCTTACCGCATAAAGGTGGAATCCAAGGGCGGTTTGCCTTTGGACGGCGTACGCGTTGACGCGATAAAAGACGGCGCCACGGTTATGGCGGGCATTTCGATAAACGGAGTCGTGCAAATGAAGCTCCCCCTCGGCGAGTACGAGTTGCGCGTTTCCAATCTTCCCGCGGGGTATTATTTGGGTGAAAACGACAAATTTATGACCAGCACAAAAACGAGAGAGGCGAAAATAAGCCTTCTCTCTACCGTCATAAACGAAACTGCGCCCGCCGGCACTTCCTACAAGCTCGGCGATATCATGTACGATTTTACGTTCGGCTCTATTCAGTACGACGGTACCACCCAGTACAACAGCATTTCAGAGTTGCTTAAAACCAAAAAAGCGGTATTTTTGAACTTCTGGTACAAGGACTGCAATCCCTGCAAGGCAGAGTTCCCCGCAATAGAGACGGCTTACCGTTCATATTCCGACGACGTGGCTTTCGTTGCGCTTTCGTCAAAGGATTCCGTTTCCACGATAGCGGACTTCAAAGAAAATTATTATCAGAAAGATTACGACATGAGTCTTACTATCGACATGGGTCAGGACTTAGCCGGAACAGGCAACATGCTTTCCATCAGCGCTTATCCCACAACCGTAGTTGTCGACAGATACGGCATGATAGTTTACTACGACAGCGGAACAAAAACAATGGCGGGCGCTTGGAGAACATTGTTTGAAAAGTACACCGCGGACGATTATAAGCCCAACTTGGAGCCCGATAACCCCGATAATCCCGATAACCCCGATAATGACAGGGTGCTTCCCAACGTACCCACGCCGAACGAAGCGGACTGGATAGCAAACCTTACGGGAAGCGGTGCGGAAGGAAAAATCACCAAATGCTATTCCGAGGAAGACCAATACGCATGGCCCTTTATCGTAGGCACGGATGAAAGCGAAAATAAAAAATATCTGGCAGCTTCCAATACCGGACTGTTTAATTCGTACTCTATCATTAACGTAGACGTTCAGCTTGAAGCGGGCGATATACTTTCTTACGAATACAACGTATTCTGCAAGAGCAACAACTTAAGCGTTATCCTTAACAGAGAAAAGAAGGTTGCGGAATATTCGGAAAACAGCGACGGCTGGAAGGACGAATATGCGGTTTATATAGCCAACCGCCCGACAAAAGTATCGCTTTACTTCTGCTATCTGCGCAATTCACAGGACGAATTCAATAAAACCGAGTCTGAGCACGCATATATCGGAAATATCTATATAACCAATATTGCGGACGTTACCCGCGCAACCGACGCGAGGTATACGGCGGTAACGGAAAACGGCACCGACGCCAACGGAAACACAACGTACAGCTATCCTGAAATTGTTATGGGCGACGACGGTTATTACCACATAGGCAGCAAAACCGGTTCTCTCCTGTTGGCGGAACTGACCGAAGCTACTTTATGGTCCCAGATACACGTAGGCTCCAATACGATACAGGTCGCGGACGGGCTTGTTCCCGCTTCCCTCTACTATATCAGTTATTGGGATAATAGAATGAACGTTAATCTTAACATAGAAGGTCAACCCACGAAATTCGTTTACGACAATAAAGATTATTCCAAAGTAGTATTTGACAACTTCTATATCCAGAAATTTTCGGATTGCGGTCTCGTTCCGGTCGACGAAGAGCTTAAAGTGGCGATGCAGGCGTTTACAAAGTACTACTGCACTTTGCAAAATCTGACCTATTACTCCGAGCAATGGCTTGAAATGTGCCATTATTATCAGCATTACGGCGCCGAAAAGGGACACAACAATACAAAGGATTTGTGCTTCGCGCATCAGAGCACTGTTGAAGGTTTGCTTATACGCAACGCATATACCGCAGTTGAAGACGTCGTTTATACCGTTGACAACTACAAAGGCTGGACCATAGACGGCGGCGGTGTAATGTATAAATTCACTGCAACAAAAGACGGCGTTTACCGCTTACAGTCGCTTGGAAACAACGTTGAAGCCGACCCCGCTATTTTTATCCACGACGCGGAAGGCAATAACTTAGTCGGTCAGGACGACGACCTTGCTTACGACAACTTCCTTAAACCCTATGGCAAGCATTTCTGTACGGAAATTTATCTGACTGCGGGAACGACTATTTACGCGCAATGCTCCGCAATGTTCCACGGCGACCCGCAGATTTACGAATTCAAGATAAGCTATATCGGTGAACAATACGACAGGCTTATTTACTGCACAACGGGCGACGGAGCTTACAGCTACAACCAATTCGGACTTTACTATTTGGGAATAGATGTAGCGTTTGACTCGTCATTGGGTTACTACCGCGCAGTGGGTCCCGAGGGCGACTCCTTGAAGGACGGAAGCTTCTGGTCGGCAATCTATATTGATTTTGTACGTCCCAATTTCTTAGACGTCAAAAACCGTTCGATCAAATGGATGATAGACAACGGTCAATTTAACCTCGGCACATTAGGCAACTACACTGCCGTTATGCGCGACTATTACAACCGTTCTATAAAGGACAAAGACGAGTCTGATCCGATGTACGGACTTATCGAAGCTGATCAAACTTTGGTTGACGCGCTTAACTCGCTTGTAAAAATGCATCACGAAGTGGACGCACACGCAAACGGATGGCTTTCCATGGCATGCTTCCGCGCCTACTACGGCTACGACAGCTACGCTGACGTTCCGCAGTCCTGAAATTAAATTTTAAAGGAGATAAAATTTATGAAAACATTATTTAAAAGCTTAACATTGGCAATTGCACTTTCCCTTGCGGTGTGCGTCGGCGTTTTCGCCGCCGCATGCGGCGACAAGGATAATAACAAAGAGCAAGGCGAACAGTATTCCGTCTACGTGGTTTATTCCGACGGAACCGCCGTAAACGGCCACACCGACGGAACGGGCTACGATATGGCTACCGATACGGAAACCTCCATTTTCGTCCAGTGGTGCAGCGGCGAGCGTTGCTCGACTCCCGTCAGATTGGGAGCGGACGGCAAGGCAAGCATCAGCGCAAGCAAGCTTGAGGAAGCGCTCGGCGGCAAACCCGACCACATAACCCTGCTCAACGTAAAGGGATACACGGAAAACCCCACAAAAGAGATATCCGGCGCAGGCGAAGCAAAAATCACGCTCGGCGCCAAAGCTTAAGGAGAAACAATGAAAAACAAAAAGAAGAAAATTTTAATATTCCTTCTTTCCGCCGCCTGCCTAACCGCAGGCGCGTTCGGTATTGCGGCATGTAAGGATAATACGGCAGACCCCTTAAAACAGGCTTACGAAAGCTATGTCGGGTCCGTGGGCGACGGCGCGCTTTCTTTTGACGAGTGGAAACTTTTGATAGGACAGAACGTCAAACCCGACGTTAAATCAAAATATATAAGCTCTGCTTCAATCGAAGCAAACGGCGCGCTTTCGTTGCTGTACGACGACGGAACGGCTTTCGCGGCGGGTACGCTTGCGGGCAACCTTGTAATTTCATACGCGGACGGAAGTACGCAGACGGTTGCACTCCCCTCCGCCGCGTCGTCCGCAAAAAAAGCCCCCGAGCTGGACAATAAATATTCCCAATACGTGCAGGCGGCGGGCGACAGCGCACTTCCCTATGAACAATGGCTTGAACTTATCAAAACCGGAATCATGCCCGACGTAAGCGGTAAAACCGTTACGGGCGCAAACGTTACGGAAAAGTGCGAATTTATACTTACATTCGACGACGGAACTACGGTTTCCGCAGGAACCGTGCTTAACGATTTGGAATTTTCCCTTTCGGGCGGCACTTCGCAAACGGTAAAAATGCCTAAACTTTTCACTGCGACCGTTTCCGACCAGAACAACAAGCCTGTTGCCGACGTATGGGTGCAGTTCTACCTGTACGATCCGTCTACGTATACCAGGACGGTTATCGAAAACGCTAAGACAGGCGCGGACGGCAAGGTTTATTTCACCATAGCGGAGCTTGACCAAACCGTTAAATACTTGATAAGACTGTGCGGTACCGACGACATTACCGACGAGCCGCCTTTGCCCGATAATTATACAGTTAACTCCACAGGCGACATAGACGAACACAGAAATTCCGCCATTAAATTAAACTACGCGCCCGACAGCTTTGTTTTGGCTAAAAAGCAGAAAATGAATTATAAGCGCGTTGACGTCACGATAGATATTCAGGAAACGAACGACCCTACCGTCAAAAAGCTGGAAGCTGACAGATACGGATATTTTATATTCCAGCCCTATCAGCCTTACACACCGAAAGACCCTACCGAGTCCTCCGCGTCTATCGCAAATAAAGAGCAACGGGCCGTTAAGGCCGCAACGGGCAAATACAGGGTAAAAGTTACCTGCGATACGGCGGGGGCTAACGCGGTACTGTATCAGTATTCGGGAAGCAGCTCGTATATAGTTTGCGACCCTGTAACGGGTATCCCCACCGCCGTTGCCGCGGCAACCGGCAACGCACCGGCGAACTCCGCAGCCCCCGACGTATATACCGGTACGGATTATATAGATTTAAACCTTTCCACGGATATGGCGCGTTCCGAAACGATTTTCGGAGTGCATACCGACAAAGCATGCACCGTTACGCTTACGGTTGAAAGGTTGGGCGACGCGGCCGAGCCTCCCGTAATAATAACGAAAAGAATAAAACCTACGGGCTCTCAATTCAAATGGGCAGATAAGACGGGAACACTGAAAGAGGTTCCGGTAGACAATTCAGTTTCCGTCGTAAAAGGCAAAGACGGGTTCTACCACATCGGAAGCGAAAGCGGTCCTATCCTTCTTATAAACCTTGCAAAGACCTTAGACCGTGTTGCAGAGTGTGCTATAAAAGATTTGCCTTTGCAGGAAATAGGTTCCGAGGGACAAACCGGAGTCATCGGAGAGTCGGTGTTCACATTTGCAACCGCTTATGACGAAAACGGCTTTATAATCGAAAAAAGCAATTATACCGACGTAATAAACACATATGCAAAATACGTTAACAGCGACGGTGTTTACGGCGTAAACGACGATTTATACAACTTCCTGAAATATTTCGGAAGCAGTTGCATAGGCGTAAACGAAGCGCCAAAAGAAAGCTGGTGGCTTCTCCCCTGCCAATACTACGACAAAGCTTAAACGTGCATAAAAGACCTCCGCAGACAAATGTCTGCGGAGGTTTCTTTTTGCTATATTAATTAATTTTTCATTGCGGATTCTATTGCGTTGCTCAACACGTCTTCGTTTACCTTACCTTGCTGAACAAAACTTATAATTCCCTCGGCGTCCACTACAACCGTAAGCGGATACGCGCCCTTACCGCCGAGCTGAGTATACGTGTCCTCTTGCGTATCCAGTGCAAGAAGCATTGTGTATTCCGACAGGTCCATATTTTTATTTATGAATTCCTGCACGTTTTCCGTACGCATATAATTATGGATAGCAACCATATTTATTGCGCCGTCATACTCGCGGTAAATGCGTTCGAACCAAGGAAGCTCTTCCTTGCAGGGGTCGCAGGTTGTTTCCCAGTAATTTATTACGGTGACCTTACCGCGGCTTTCCAGCACCGAAAACCTGTTTATTATCTGGTTTCCGTCCCCGTCGCAAGAGCCTGCGTTTTTGTAAACCGTTCCGAGTGTGAAATCCGGACACTTGTCGCCGACCTTGTAAACCATTACGTTACTTGTCGCCGCAAAGAAATTGAAGTAAACAAGCGACGCTATAAGCACGGCCAAAGCAACCGCCCACGCGCTGAACTGTAACCAGAACCCGCGTTTTTTAAGCTTGCTTTCGGCTATTTTCAAACGTTCTTCCCTTGTAACCGTTTCGGTTTCCGTTACGGCTTCGGCGGCGGCAACAGGCGCGTTTACGACTTCCGTCGTTCCGCTTTCCAAAAGCGCGCCTAACGGCTTTTGCTCCGCGCTTGCGGGCGCGTCCGCCCCGACAGCCTGCAACGCCTGAATTTCAGACGAATGAAGGAAAATTTTAGAGCCCTTCCAGCTTATAGCTTTCGTGGGGCACACGGGGATACAAGCGCCGCAGTTGATACATTCGTGGTCGCCCACGTGTTTTATATCCATCTGACATGTCTGTATGCACAGTCCGCAGTCCACGCATTTCTGCTTATCGAGCTTGACGCCTATAAGCGCTATTCTGTTAAAAAAGCCGTAAATCGCGCCCAGCGGACAGAAGAAGCGGCAGAAGAAGCGGTAAACGAATATACTGCCGACAATAAATATAACGAGAAGTATGAACTTCCAGCTGAACAGATAGCCCAGCATATCGAAGAAGTCCGCGTTGGCGGGGTTGGATAAAAGTCCGCCCGCGCCGCCGAATGTACCCGCAGGACATATGTATTTGCAGAATGCGGGTATACCGTGATAAATGAGCGGTATGGCTATTACGCATACGATAAGCAAAACATATTTAAAATACGACAAAATGCGCGTGTAACGGCTCTTTTTAAGCTTGGGAGTCTTTATTTTATGTAAAAGCTCCTGTCCGAGTCCGACGGGGCACAAAAAGCCGCATATCGTCCTGCCGAGCATAAGCCCGAACAGCGCAAGTATGCCGAGTATGTAATACGGCGCACGCGTTCCCGACGACGCCATTGCATTCTGCAACGCGCCCAACGGACAAGCCGCCACCGCGCCGGGACAGGAATAACAGTTCAACCCGGGCGCACATACGTTTTTCAAGCCGCCGCGGTAAATAATATCGCTTCCCTTACCGAAGAAGCCCTTAATGTTGGCATTATACAAAAGTGCGGCGTACACCTGTATAAGACGGCGTTTGGACGGCGCGTGGTTTTTAAACCACAGACCGACTTTTTTGAAAAAGTTTTTTACTTTAGCCAAGACCTATACACTCCGTACATATGTTTATCGCTTTAATCAACACGTCGCGCATGCCGCCGTTGCATATGCCCGCAATAATAAACGACACTGCTACGCAACCCACAGCTACCCTTACGCCGAGAAGGAAATATTTACTGTGGAAAAAATTATAAATTTTGCCGTGGACAACTTCAACGGGTTTTGCGCCCGCGGTAAGTTTTTTGACGTGTTCAAGCTGTCTTTTTGCGGAAATTCCCTCGTAAATGCAAATTCCGCACGCCGCGGCAAAAGTCACTATTACCCAAGGGATTACGTTCCTCACCATTTTAAGCATCTCCGCCGTAACGTCGGCATTGGGGAAGTGATTCGGATTGGCAAGGTAAACTATACAATAAATTGCGCCCGCCACGCCTATAACCGCGCAGAGGAGCCACAAAATTTTCAGATTTTCTTCTTCGCCCTTAACAAATTTGTAGGAAGCTTGAAGCTCCTCTCCAACAGCCGACGGCATGCGCTTTTTCAGACGGAAAAGCGTATAGCGCGCGTCCTGCTTTGCCCGTTCCGCTTTGACGGGAAAAACTTCCCACAAGACGAATACGGCTATAATCATAACAATCCATATTATGATTGCGGGAAGAATTTTCAAAAGTCCCGCGCCGACGCGTTCGCGCGTGAAAATGTAAGTGCCCGTATAACCTTCGGCAGTGCCCGAAAGGTAAATATAAAGCACCTGCCATATAAACAACGCGCCGACGATTACCGTCATTGCACTGAGCAACACACCGCTTACGAGACGAACCGTCTTACATGTTTTTACTTTCATATGCGGCCTCCTTATATTTTTAATAATTATACCAATTCATGCGTTTACAGTCAAGTATTTTGCCGTTTCCGTTTGCCACAGGTTAGATTTGGCAGACGGCGCATATGTACGCCGCCGCAATTATGCAAAAGGACGGCGTTTTTTTACGCCGTCCTTTTTAACCGAGCCAAAGATAAGCCAAAGCTATTACTATACCCATACCGATAAGAAAGATAGCCAACCAGGGCAGAAATGCGGCAAATGCGCCGCGAACCATGCGCCAGTACTCCCTGCGGGAAATTTTTTGCCTTACCTTATTTCCGCCGTCATCCTTTTTTTTCTGCGACGGGTCGTACCATTTAAACCCTTCGATATTCATATCCGCAAAGGTCGTCGTGGTATCCAAATCGTCCTGTTTCTTATTCTTTCGGGGCATTTTTTATCTCTTTTTTGACCGTGCCGCTCTTTTTGACGCTTTTACCGCTTGTTGCGGTCTTTTTCACGGCCGCGCTTTTTTTTGCTCCGCTTCCGCTCTTTTTAGGCTCCGCGGGTTTTACGGTCTGAAGAACTGCTGGTGCGGGCGGCGTCATTGCCTCCTCCGCCGCTTTCTGCGCGGTCATGACTATTCCTGCGGAACGCTCCGCTTCGGTCACGTCGGCACGCTTCTCGCGCGGGGGGAATACTTTATTTTTTAATCCGTCCCAGAAAGTTTTGGGTGTGCGCTCCTCTGCGGCGGCGCGCGCGGCGGACTCCTCGTTTTCTATCTCGAACATCTGAGTTTCCTGTTCGGTATTGTAAAGGTGGCACGCGCAGAAATGACCTTCCTCCACTTCTTTATAGTGCGGAGCAATCCTCTTGCAGATGTCCATGCAGTTTTCGCAACGGGTATGGAATTTGCAGCCCTTGGGCGGATTGACGGGCGAAGGAATATCGCCTTTTAAAATGATTCTGTTCATTTTTACGTGCGGATTGGGCACGGGAACAGCCGAAAACAATGCGCGGGTGTACGGATGAAGCGTATTGTTGAAGATAGCGTCCTTAGAGCCGTATTCGACCATGCTTCCGAGATACATAACGCCGACTTCGTCCGAAATGTGCTTGACGACCGATAAATCGTGCGAAATGAAAATATACGTAAGACCGAGCGTTTTTCTCAGCTCTATCAGCATATTTATTATCTGCGCCTGAATGGATACGTCAAGCGCGGAAACAGGCTCGTCGCAGACGACAAGCTCGGGTTTTAAAGCCAATGCGCGCGCGATACATATGCGCTGTCTCTGTCCGCCCGAAAACTCGTGCGGATATCTCTCGAAGTAGTGAGGTTGAAGCCCGCACATATTCATCACGCTTAATATGTAGTCGTGATAATGTTTTCTGTCTACTATTTTGTGTTGAAGCGCGGCTTCGCCTATAATTTCGCCGACGGTGAGACGGGGTGAAAGGCTTGCGTAGGGGTCCTGAAAAATCATCTGCATATCGGGACGCAGTTTATCGAACTCTCTGTTCTTTAATTCGGAAACTTTTTGCCCTTTAAACCACACGTCGCCGCTTGTTATGTCGTAAAGGCGCAGAATGGTTCTGCCCATAGTGGTCTTGCCGCAGCCGCTTTCGCCGACTATGCCGACCGTTTTACCCTTTTGCAGACTGAAAGAAACTCCGTCCACTGCCTTTAAAAATTTTACGGGTTTACCGAAAAAATCGGTGTCGGCGGTAAAGTATTTGCAGAGTTTGTCCACTTTAAGGAAAACGTCGTCCGCGGCGGGTGCGCCGGTCTGGATTTCGTCAGCCATTGCTCTTTACCTCCCCCTCTTTTTCATACAGATAGCAGGAAACGCTGTGCGTATCCGATACCTTTATCAACGCGGGATATTCGCCCGAGCATTTTTCCATACATTTATCGCAACGGTCGCGGAAGTAGCAGTAATTGGGCATATTTACGGGGTTGGGAACAAACCCGGGTATGCAGTACAGCTCGTCCACGTCGGAGTCGACCGTGGGCTTGCTTTTTTGCAGTCCTATCGTATAGGGGTGAAGCGGGTGGTCGTAAATATCTTCTGCGGTACCCATTTCTATAACCTTGCCCGCGTACATAACCACAACGTAGTCCGCCATTTCGGCAACAACGCCCAAATCATGCGTGATAAGCATTATAGAACCGTTTATTTTGTGCTTTATTTCCCTCAGAAGGTCCAATATCTGCGCCTGAATGGTAACGTCCAGCGCGGTCGTAGGCTCGTCCGCGATTATCAGCTTGGGATTGCATAAAAGCGCAATGGCTATCATGACCCTCTGCCGCATACCGCCGGAAAGCTCGTGCGGATATTTTTTGTACACACCCTCGGGGTCGGCTATACCGACGAGTTTAAGCATTTCGATACTGCGCTCTTTAACTTTCTTCCTCGAAATCCCCTCGATATGCAGTCTGCCGACTTCGTTAAGCTGGTTGCCTATCGTAAACACGGGGTTGAGCGACGTCATAGGCTCCTGAAATATCATGGATATTTCTCTGCCGCGGATACTGCGCATTGCGTCGACGGGCATTTTTGCTATGTCCACAACT
Source organism: uncultured Christensenella sp. (assembly GCA_910578765.1). Lineage (GTDB taxonomy): Bacteria > Bacillota > Clostridia > Christensenellales > Borkfalkiaceae > Coproplasma. Next base: position 28,844 of record CAJTRW010000013.1, on the reverse strand, counting down.
CTGTTTTCGGTCTCGAACATATATCCGCCAAGCTCGTTGCGCTTAATGACGGGTTTGCCCTTTTCGTCAAGCTTTATCTTTTCTTCGCCGTTTTCGTCCGTTTCGGTTTCGTAGACGGGTATCTTTTTGCCGCGATTGTCGCGTTTGAACAAGTTTGCCTTAAACCTTATCGAGCCGTTTACTATCTGACCGCTGGGCGCCTGAACAAGTTGCATAAGCGAGAGCGAAGTGACGCTTTTGCCGCAACCGCTTTCGCCGACTACGCCGACCGTGGAACCTGCCGGCACGGAAAAAGTTACTCCATTTACAGCCTTGACCGTTCCCGCATCGGAAAAGAAATACGTATGCAAATCTTCGAACTCGACGATGTTTTTATCGTCTTTCATTTCGGTAGTGTAGTCTTCCGGCTTGGATTTGCGCTTTTTCAGCTTTTCGAAATGGCGGATAGCTTTGGAATTTTCCTTGGCAATCTGTCTGGACTCTTTACGGGTTATATAATGTTTTTTTATCTGCGCTTTTTCTTCCGACATGTAATTACCTCTTCATTTTAGGGTCGAACGCGTCGCGCAGACCGTCCCCGACAAAGTTGAAAGCAAGTATCGCAAGCGTTATGCAGATACCCGAACCCAGCCAGAGATTGGGATAATAGTTTCTGTAAATGGAATCGTTTGCAAGATATATGATATTGCCCCAGGTCGCAGTACCGACGGGCGCGCCTATGCCGAGGAAGCCGAGCGTCGCTTCCATAAGGATAACGCTGCCCAGTCCGAGCGTCATAGTAACGATTAACTGCGGTATGACGTTGGGCAGAAGGTGCTTGAATATCTTTTTAGCGGTGGACAGACCCGAGCATTTTGCGGCAAGCATGAATTCCTGCTCCCTCAAAGACAGTATCTGTCCCCTTACAAGTCTTGCGGTGCCCGCCCACCCTATTAGGGTTATGACCAGCATCATATAGTATAGCTTGGATATAGTCACAATTCCCAGAGAGTCCAGCGTCGCGCCGAGAATAAGCATTATCGGCAGCGTCGGTATACAGCTTAATACGTCGACTATACGCATTATAAGCTGGTCTACCCATTTGCCGAAATATCCTGCCACGCCGCCCAGAAGCACGCCCAAAAGCGTTTCGAGAATGACCACGACAAAGCCTATCGTAAGCGAAACCCTGCCGCCGTACATAAGGCGGGTGAGGACGTCGTTACCTTCCTTATCCGTGCCCAGCCAGTGTTTGCCGGAGGGCTGACCGAGACTGTTGTAGGGTAAAAGATTGTCGTCGATAACGATATCGTACGCTTCGTAAACCTGTCCGTCGGGGCCGGTGTACTCGAACGCCTTATATGTACCTATCGGGACTATTGTATCGTAATCCTTAGCCGTGCCGCCGTTTGCCTTCCAGGGTGAAAACAGAGGACCTATGAAGGAAAACAAGAACAGCACTATAAGGGCGGTAAGTCCTATTACTGACAGTTTAGAACGGAAAAAGCGTTTAGCCACCGTTGCGGAAGGCGACAGCACTTTGGCGCGTTCGGTAAGATTTTCGCCGTGAAGATTGTCGTTGAAATTTCCGCCCGCCGGCGCGGTATTTACGGCTTCGGTTTTAACCTCGGTATTTTCTTCCATAAAATCTCCTATTTACCCAGCTTGATTCTGGGGTCTACAACCGCATACATAAGGTCTGCAAGCAACGTGCCTATTACCGTCAACACGGCTATAAACATGTTGTAGCTCATTGCAAGGGGTACGTCGCCCTCCTGCAACGCGGCGTACGTCGCCTGACCTATTCCCGGAATATCGAAAACCGTTTCGGTTATCATCGCGCCGCCGAACAGCATCGGAAGCGTAGACGCAAGCACGGTTACAAGCGGTATAAGCGTATTCCTGAACACGTGCTTATATACAACCTTGCCTTCGGAAAGTCCTTTCGCGCGCGCCGTTCTTATGTAATCCGCATTGAGAACTTCCAAAGTGTTCGTCCTTGTGTATCTCATAAGCGAGCCAACGTCCAGAAGAACCATAACGGTTATCGGAAGTATCAGATGCCAGATTGTATCGCCGAAGCGTGTAAAGAAGTCTGCGTCCTGCGGCAGAATGGGAGAATTGAGTCCTCCCATTTCAAACCAGCCCAAATCCACGGCGAACAGCTTTATAAACATATTGCCGAGGAAAAACGACGGGAACGACATAAGCGTCATGCATATAACGGTTGTGGTATAGTCGAATTTGCCGTACTGGTTGCAGGCGCATTTTATTCCTATGGGGATAGCGATAAGCACCTCTATAATAAGCGAAACCAACGATATAGAGAAAGATATGCCCATTTTATCGGTAATAACGTCCTCTACGGGTATCTGATATTTGAAAGATATACCCATATCGCCCTTAAAGAAGTTGCCCAGCCACTTGAAATAACCTGCAAAAATATTTCCTAAGCTGTTATTTACCTGGAAGTCGATAATATCTCCCGCTTCGTTGGTAAACAGTTTAAGGTCGTAGCCGTACATCGCCATTATGTTTTTCAAATCCTCGGCGGTCATGTTTCCCTGACCTATCGCAGGCGAAAACTTTTCTATAATGTAGTTGCCCGGCATCAGCCTTAAAAGAAAGTACAGCAACACGGATACGCCGAAAAGTATCAGCACCGCAAGCAGTAATCTTTTGATGATATACTTTAACATAAATTAAACGTAGTCGATCTCCCAGATTTTGTCAAACAAACCTATATTGTAGTTGGGGTTTTGTACAAGCGATTTAGCGCTTATGACGTTTTTGTTGTATACGCAGAGATCTTTACGCTGGTAAGTAGGAAGCTCTACCGCAAGCTGCATAGTCAAATCAAGACAGTCCGCATAAATTTCAGCACGCGCGGACCTTGCCGCATTTTCGTCCGTGGAGTCTATTTCCCTTGCTCTTTCTATAAGGTCGCTCAGCTTACCTTCACCTGCTATAATGTCGTACTCGAATCTCCAGGTCGAGGAATCGTTCATTATATTTCTGTAGTTCCAGTTAAGAACGCTGGTAGCGCGGCTGTCCTTATGCCATACCTGATACATATCGGGGTCGATAGAGGACGACCAAGCCGCCGCCCATACCGCGAGGTTACCGGTTGTCATCTTTTTAAGCGCCTGTATATCAGTGCTTACCGTAATATCGAAGCCGAGAGCGTTAAGTCTGTCGCGCGCCTGGTTAAACATCGCGTAAGCGGGGTGTTTTGTAGTTTCGCCCGCAATGGTGAACGTAAATTTAAGTCTCGTACCGTTTTTGGCGTTCGCCATACCGGGCATCTGACGCGTCTTTACGTACTTGCCGCCGCTCTTGGTGTAGCCGGCAGACTCTACAAGCGCTTCCAACTCCTTATCTACGGTCGTGTATTTGATTGTTTCATGCTGGTATTTATCCGCGTTGGCAACGCCTGCCATCAGGTTTCCCTGCGCGTCCTTCGGATAAGCCCAGGAAGTCGTCGACTGCGATCTGTAAACGGTATCGGCAAGACTGCTGGAGAAATAAGCTACAGTCATAGTAGTATCCATAGTCTTCATTATGGCGCGTCTTATAGGATATTCGGGAACGAATTTGGGGTTAATGCCTACATAGCCGTAACCGCTGTTTGCGTAATCCGCTGAACCGAGAGACTTTCTGTTCGCCGTGACGAGAGACTGGTTATCGTAAGTAGCGTCGGGCGTACCGTAGTCGATTTCACCCTTTATAAGCGCTTCCATAATTTTGTCGCCGCCCATTACCTTGTAGTTTACAAGCTTTATTTTGGCGTTGTTTATACCCGAACCCAAAGTCGTGAAATTATCGTTACGGGTAAAGTAAACAATGTTGTTGTGGAAGAAATCGCTTCTCGAAGGATTTTCACTGCCGTTATAGCTTGTCGCTTTGTAAGCGCCTGCGCCTACGGGCAAACCGTTTTTATCGATATGGTTTACTACTTTGTCGTAGAAGTCTTTATTGCCCATGTCGACGCCGAACTTCGTAGAGCCGTTTGCATGCTCCGCGTCGCTGTAATCCACGCCGTTATATACGCCGGAATAGTAATGCATAGGCGCGACTACAAAGGAGAAGTTGTAAATAGCTTTGGGGTCGACGCCGTTTATAACTATTTTAACCGTATCGTGCTCGACGCCGTTAACCGTCTTTTTACCCGCCTTTATGCCGCTGATGGTTTTTACGACAAGCTCGCCCTGGTGGTCGTCTTTTATATCTTGGAAATACGAAGAACGCGCTTCGCCGGTGAACGCTTCAAGTGCGCGTTCCGCAGTTGCCCACCACTGGACTATGTTGGTTATGCTGCTTTTTACGGTATACGCGGAAACAACTACGTCTACGCAATACTGCTTTTCAAGCTGTTCCTTTGCATACTCGACCGAGCTTCCCTGATTTTCGGGTTTAGCGAGGAATTCGTCGATTTTAGCCTGCGTGGTCGCTGCTGCTATCCCGTCGATATACGCCTGATGCACGGGCTCTTCGCCGGTAACCGAGTTATTGTCGAGTGTGGTGTAATATTTGCCGTTTTCGTCTTTGGGATTGTCCACGCCGCCCGTGGTTATATTTGTTACCTCTTGAAGACGAACGATATTTTCGTTGAAAAGATAAGCCTGCCATGCCGCCGTGAAGCGGTGTGTATCTTTATAGCTTTCAGACCAGCTTGTGGAAACCGAGGTCCAGTCGGACTCCGCTTCTTCACGGAAAAGCTTGCATACGGTGTCGTAGTCCTTCTTTAAATTCTTATCGGAAGGCACGGATTCGGTTATACTCATATCCTCGGACCACTCGATAAGCGCGTCTATTCTGTCCTGTCCTTCTCCTACGAAGATTTCCTCAAGACGGCTGTCCTGATCGTCCGCAATACTGGGGTCCTGCGAACGGTAAGCTTTAAGACCCTGTATGTCGGTTGAGTACATTGTCGACGAACCCGTATAAGCGGGGTCGAGATATACGTACAAATTGAACAGCACGTCTTTAACCGTAAGAGGTTCGCCGTCGCTGAATTTAATTCCGTTTTTGATTACGAACTCATATTCCGTTCTGCCGGACTGGATTCCTTCCGGAATTACAGAGCCTGTACCCTGTTCCTTGGCGTCGTAATAGGTTTTATTGTATTCCAAAACCGCCGTGGGCCAGTTTTCGCCGCAAACAAGTTTGCCGTCAGAGTCTACCGTAAGCATGGAAATCTGAGTCATGGAAATCATGTTGCCGTCGTTCTGCGACGTGTAAAAGAACGGATTGAAGTTACCGTCAAGCGCTGCCGTGGCAAGCGTTAACTGACGCTTTTCGGGGTCAAGCTTGGCCTTTTTACAACCTACGGCCGCAAGCATGGAACAGCACAGACCCGCGCATACAGCACCTTTTAAAAACTTATTCATATTTATGCCTCCTGATTTTTTCTTTCAATAACGTTTTGGCCGCCTACCGAAACATTTATAATATAATTTTTTACTTCCAAACCGTCGCTGTCGGCGATAAACTGAGTATCCGATACGTCCACGCCGAATATGAGATTGCCGCAGTCGTACACGCCGCCGTTGTTAACGAGATTTTTTATCAAGTCGTTCGCGCTCGGACAGGTAACAGTCATTTTTGCACCGTCTACGACAAAGCCTTCAAACTTAGCGCCCGCCGCAACCGAATGAGCAATGAGATACAAATCCGGCGGGTTGCCTGCGTCCGTACCCGTCCTCAAGGACATGGAAACGTTTACGTCGCGCAAAGTCAGATTTTTTATTACGGCATTTTCCGAGAATGCTCCGAATGCAGAATACGCACCGGCGGAAATTCTCGTTTGCGTATAATTCATATTTTTAAGCGTGAATCCGTTGCCCTCTATCTTTATATCGAAGCTTCCGTTATTGGGATAGAAAGCCGTTTTGCCGCAGTCTATGACCTTATCGGCATTGTCCGCCGCAAACAGATAAAAGCTTTTGCCGCTGTTAATATTGAGATTAAGCATATTTGCGACGTCGCCGCTGTTTCGTACTATTTCATACACGCCCGGGATAAACTTGGCATAAACCTGAACGAATTCCACATCTCCCTGCGGTCTTGCAACCGTGTCGTAGCCGAGATAAGGCTGCGTGCACGCCTCGTCTTTATACGTTTGCAAAAACGTTGCGTTGTCCGCCTTGAAATCGCAGCTTCTGGGCAGTGATTCACCGTTCACGGTTGCGGTGTCGCTGCCCGTGCCGAAGTTTTGCGTATAAATTTCGTCGCCGTTTTTATAATCCTTTCCGTCGGAGGTTATTGTAAGCCCCTCGTCGCAGGCAATGACGTACTTGATATATACGTCCCTGACCCATTTGGCACAGATATGCCAGTGACTGTTTTTGGGGATTTTACGGCTGAAATCCACTTTATTTTCACTTATTGCGACGACGTTGTTCTTTTTATCTTCGAAAACGGGATTACCGTCGCCGTCGACCTGCGCATAATACCAGCCGGCGAAAACATAACCTTCCCTGCTGACGGGGTCGCCTTCTTTGCCGAAATCCGACGTAATGAAGGAGTCTTCCTTGTAATAGATATTTTTTACCGGAATACTGCTTATATCCGTTTTGTCGGAAAAGGTGCCGCCGTTGGCATAGTAAGTTACCTGTTGGTTTTTGGCGCCGTTTTTATCAAGAAACTCGTCAACGGACATTACGCCGACCGAACAACCCGCTATAAGCGCCGCCGCCATTACGGCAATTAGCATTGCAAGCGCAATTACTTTTTTCTTAATACTCATTTATTCCTCTTTTTACGCTTATTCTTTCGGTAAGTTTTCATCGTCCGCGTCTGAAACCGGTTCTACGTTTTCGCTTTCTTCGGACGGTTTTGCTCCTTTTTTCAACTTTTTAACAAGGAACACAACGCCGACGGCTATTCCCGCAGCGGCAACAACCCCTATTATGGGACCGTAGATTACGGCGGGATTAATGCTTCCGCCCGAAGCCGCGCCGCCCTCAGATACGTGTATATCGACCTGAACGGTCTTTCCGCCGTAGCCGACGGTTACATACCTGTTGAGTTCCGTAAGCTCGCCCGAGCTTGATCCGACAACGGTAACGGTCATTTTGCTTGTGTCGGAGATAAGCTCAGTCGAGTAATCGTCGTAGGTTACAAGAAGCACAAGTCCCTTTATGTTGAACTTATCGCCCGTCTTATACTCGCGCTTGTAGTTGCTGCTTGCGTCTACGGAAATCCGGTCAACCGTAACCTTTATGCCGAAGCGCGCCTTTACCGACTTCAATTCCGCTTCGATATCGGTAAGCTTCTTTATATTGTCTTCGCCGAGGAAACCGAGCTGTTTTTCACCCGTAATGGTATTGAATATGCCGTGGGCATATTTAACCGAATCCGAGAAGGCCTCGACAACCGCCCTGTTTTCGTCCGTAACGGGGAGAGAGTTCATCTCCTTTACTTTATCGGCGCTCATAAAACCTTCTATAAGGTTTTTGACGAGGCGGGTCGTATCGTCCATTATTTCCGCAATTATATTCTTTGTCGAGAAATAATTCGAATAGATATAATTTTCGTAACCGATACCGTTTTCGGGATAAACTATTGTAAGCTTAGCTACCTGTATGCTGGGCGGAACGCTTATTATATTATCCGCATGGTGCAGCATTTCGTCAACGAAGTTGGTGTAATACAGCGAGTTGAAAGCAGACATTCCGTTATCGAACCAATCCGCATAAAGCGTAGGCGCATTTATGCAGTTGAAGTGATATTCCGTAACGCCGCTTGCGTAGAACGCGCCGCTGCCTATAGCTTTGACGCTGTAAGGGAAAACTACCCTTTTAAGCGAATTGGCTTTAACGCCCTTGAACGCGCCGCCCTGTACGGCTACCGTTCCTTCGAGAATTTGGAAAGTAGACGCACCGTCTGTCACCGAGGAAATATAGTCGGAAGGATAGCAGCAAAGCTCGTATTCGCCGCTGTCTTTATTTCCGCTTATTATACGGTACAGCACGTTGGAGTAGACAAAGTAATCTTTATTACCCTCGTCGACGGTTATACCCGAAAGATTATCGGAATAAGCGAACGCGCCCTCGCCGAGCTTTTTGAGGGATGCGGGTATGACGACACCGCTCTCCTTTCCGCCCGAGAATGCCTCAGCGCCTATCTCCTCCGCTACGGGGAACGTAACGGACGAATAGCCTTTTGCCGATTTTTCGGGAAGACGGAACGCACCGACGCCTATAACCTTTGCCGAAGCAAGATTTAAATTTGCAATGGATACGCAGCCGGCAAAAGCGTACGCACCGATATTTTCAAGCGATTCCAAATTTACGGTTTCGAGATTTGCGCATTTTTCAAATGCAAATATGCCGACCGTAGTAACGTTGTTGAGATTTACCGACGTAAGCGCTTTACAGTTTGCAAAAGCGTATCCTGCAAGCGTCGAACCGGAAATTTCGGGCAGAGATACCGCTTCGAGTACCGAACAGTTTGCAAACGCCGCAACTCCGATATTCAATGCCTGCGTTCTGCCGTCCGCAAAATTAAGCGTGCGGAGCTGTGCACAGTTCGCAAAGGCGTACGCGCCTATTTCCGTCACCGTCGACGGAACCGTAACCGAAGTTAACCGAGAACCGTAGAACGCGTATTCTGGAATATAGCTTATATCGCCCAGGAAAGTCACTTCGGTCAATGCGCTGTTCATGAATGCGCCCGCCCCTATAGACGTAACGCTTGACGGAACGGTAAGCGCAGTAACTTTACTGCCGCTGAATGCGGAGGAAGCAATTGCCGTAGTGCCGCTTCTCAAAGTGTAGTTGGAAGAAGTTACGTCAGAGGCGTCCACCAGCGTTGTGCCGGAATAAATCGCGCCGTAGGAATCAACGTCGTCGACGGAGGACATTTTGGTGCCCTCGTAAATTCTTATACCCTTATTTACTACCGTTGAAAGATTGTTTACCGCCGCCAGATTGGAGCAACCGGCAAACGCCCTGTCGCCCAGATACTGAACGGTATGGTTTTTGAAATCTACGTTTGTCAGCGAAACGCAGTTCATGAACGCCTGCGCGCCTATATTGAACTCGATATTACGCGTTTCACCGGCGGCTTTCTCGAAAACGACGCTTGTAAGCCCGCTGTCCGCAAAGGCGTTAGCCGAAACGTTGGGGGTGCTTATTGTTATATCTTTAAGAGACGTACAGCCGGAGAACATATTTTCGCCTATGGCGGTGTAATATGCCGTTTTAACTTCGTTAAGAGACGTGCAATCCTTGAATACCGAATGTCCGCTTACGTGCAAACCGGTCAAATCCGCTGATTTAAGCGATTTGCAGCCTTCGAACGCGCTGTAATACATGGTGCCTATGGCGTCCATCTTTATAACTTCTTCCAGACTTGTACAGCCGAGGAATACGCGGTTATCCAGCGTTATTTTCTTGACGTTGGTCAAATCCACTATTCTGAGCGAAGTACAGCCCGCAAATGCCCTCTTTCTGATATTGGTCAGACCGGAGTCGGGTACGGGCAACGCTTCTTCCGATACGAAGTAAACTTCTTCCAGCGCGGTACAGTTTATAAAAGCTTTTTCGCTTATTTCCGTGACCGTTTTGGGGATTACAAGCGTCTTCATCGTCGTGTTGTCTTTAAACGCTTCTTCCCCGATAGTCATAATGGTTTTGTCCGCGGGGATAACGACGTGTTCTTCCGAACCGTGATAACGCGTCAACTCGTTATTGGAAATAGAGAAGGGGTCCTGTACGTTTAACTTGACTATTGCCGCATAGTCGCGCGACATTGTTTGACCGTTAATAACTGGAACCGCAATAATGGTTGCGGAGCCGCGCTTGTTTTTGGTGGTAACCACGCCCGACTGCGTTACCTCCGCTATATCGGGGTTGTCGCTGGTCCAGTAAGTTCCTATTTTTGAAAGCGGGTAATACCAGTTGTCCGCAAGCACTTCGAGCGTGAAAGTTTTTCCCGCATGTACGCTTACCGTTCCGGAGGCTTTCTGCTGGCTGTAACGCGAGTTTTCTATTACTCCGAATGAAAGCGTAGGCGTAGGCAGCGTAAGACCCTTGTCTATTACGTGTACCTTTACCCTTTTAATTGTGCCGTTTCCGACGACGGTTACAACCGCGTCGCCCGTTCTTTTACCGAAGATTTCGCCGTTCTTTATATCTATTACGTCGTAAGAGTCAAGCGACCAGGTAAAGTTAGATGCGTTGGCGTCGCTGCCGTTGTCGAAAGCAAGCTTGATTTTATAAGCTTCGTTTACGCCTATCGTCACTTCGTCGGGTCCGTCCAGCTCGAAGCTGTCGGGAAGATTGCCGCTGTTAGACCTGTTAATGTTTATCGCATAAACGCAGTGGTTTAAAGCATAGTCGTCTATCTCGACGTAGAGATTGCCCTTGTATTTATCGAAAATATCGGTTATCTCTATAGAAACGGTTGTCGTGCCGTTTTTGTTTGCATTGTATATGGGGGTTATATAATCCGTTACAAGATGAAGCTCTGCTGCGGAAGAAACATCCTCCCTTTCGCTGTAACAGAGAATTACGGCCTGAGCGTAGTGATTATCGAATACGTCGAGGTCGAGATAAACGCTCTGCTTCTGTTTATTGTTGGAGTCGGTGTAATCGCGGTATCTTATGCGGCTGTCTACAAGTATGGGAGCCTCGTAGTCCACATAGAACGACATGGAGAAAGTATTGTCGTCGTTTATCTTGCTTTCGTCCGCCGCGTCCGATTCCTTAAAGAAGAAGTGATAATTTATCTCATACTTTCCGTTGGATTTCAGACCGAGTTCTTCGGGCGAAAGCTCCATAAGGACCTGTGCGGGACGTGCCGAGCCGCCGCCCGAATAGGCTTTGTTGACGCGGTAAACGTTATTACTTAAGATGACTTCACCCGTAGCCGAGTCGATCACGTCGTACGTTACAAGCTCTGCATTTCTAAGCAGACCCGCATACAAAGCGTTTATCGAATCCGCCGTCATGTAATTGCTGTTGGAATCCTCGTCCTCTCCGTTTACGTTGAAGCGGGAAACCGAGCAATGCTCCATATCGGTATAAATCTGCTGAGCGTTGGGGTCCTGCGTAAAGCAGTAACTGCCGAGGGGTATCGAATATTTATTGTTTGTGTAGCTTGCGTAAGCCTGCGTAGCCCAGACGCGCGCCTTGGGCTTTGCATTTTCCAATATTGACGTATCCTGCTCCGCTTCCGCCAGATAATACGCGTCGAAGTCAAGCATGGGCGCCGCTTCCCAGTCGCCGTAGAAGCCCATAAAAGGCAGGGTAAGCGCGCATTGGTTTTCGGTAAGGGATTCAAGCTGAAGGAAGCCCTCGACAAACATGCCGTTAATAAAGCTGGTATTAAGATAACGTTTATCTTCTTCGGAAAGGGTAAGCGTACATTCAACCGCGGCGTTTTCACCCGCGCCGAGCGTTATTATTCCGTCGGAGGACAACGGCGAGCCGTTTATCTTCCAGACGGGACTGCCGTCCATAAGGTATGCTTTTTCCGCGACCGAATTTTTATCCTGCGAGAGAGACTCGGTCATGAATATCGATTTTGTTTTGAATTTAAGCGTTTCCGTGCCGAAATTCTGAACGTAGAATTTAAGCTTGTAAACTCCGTTTTTAGCCTCGTCCTCTCCCAACTCTATCTTTGGACGGTTGTCCTCGGCTGCACCGAAGTCCACTCCCTCCAAAGTATACAGATAGGCTTTTGTACCGAAAACGTTATCCAGCGTTGCGAGTCCCGCACCCTGTTTTCTGGGGGAATAGGGCAGACCGCTTTCGTCATATACTACCTGGGCGGTACTCATTACAAGCTGATTGATGCGCTGGTTAAGCTGAACGTTATTCCAGTCCGGATGCTGTAATTTAAGCTGACTTCTGACAAGCGCGACAAATCCCGCGAGGTTGGGCGTTGCCATGGAAGTACCGCTCATTTCCGCGTAGCCGCCTGCAACCGTGGAGGTTATTTCGCCGCCGTGCGCGGTTATATCGGGCTTAAGCTTTAAATCGGGCGTGCTTCCCCAGGACGAATAATCATTCATGTAGGGACCTGCATAATATTCGGAATTAAGCTCTACCACGCCTGTTTTGATGTTTTTGTTATTTTCGTTTTTCCTGAGCTTCTGACCTGCTTCCTGAGAAACGAATATCGCCGGGATAGGGTCTACCAAATCGCCGAGAGACATTCTGACCATACCCGAAACGTTGTTGTCTACTATTACCGCGTCCGCACCCATAATCTGGGCAAGCTGAACTTTTTCCTGAAAGTTTGTACTGCCGCGCTTAACAACCGCGATTGTGGGACCATGAGACTTGTCGGCAAGCTCTTTTAATACGTCAGTCGTATAATCCTGCGCCTGTCCGAAGCCGCCTACGTTTACGTATTTGAATGTTTTGCTTTTTTCGCCTTTTAACAGTTGCTTTATAAAATCGTACCGCTCGCCGTTGGCATTGCTGGACTCGTTGAAAAATATAGCGTCCTTACCGTTGGCTTTAATAAAAGGTGAAAGCTGACCGTTGATACTCGCGACGGAAAGCGCGCCTTCGAAGGTTGAAGGAGAACCGACCGTACCGGAGTCGGGATTGGTTGCAAGGTTTGTACCGAAGTCGCTGCCGAAGCCTGCGCTGTAATCGTTGCTCGCCGCGCAGATAAGGCTTATGCCCTCCGTTTTAATGCGCTTGTAAATAGCGGCAAGCTGCTTACCCTCGTCGTCGCTGCCGAGGCAGTCCGACGAGAAACCCGACGTTGTGCCGAGACTCATGTTTATTACGTCTACACCGAGGTTAACGCAGTCCTCCAACGCCGCAATTATATTTTCCGACGTGGCTCCGCCAAGTTCTTTGCTTTCGAAATCGTCGGTAAAAACTTTGCAAATTACAAGCTGGGCGTTGGGCGCCGAACCGAAGAAGGGCGAATTGACGACGTTACCGTCCTTGTCCTTATAGCTGTCCGCATGACCGGCAACTATACCGGCAACGTGCGTGCCGTGCTGTGAGTACGAGGGGTAAACGTCCGCGTCCTTGTCCGCATAATCGTACGCGAAAGGAACCTTTTCGCTTACCCACAAATCGTCCGCGTCTATCGTCTTGCCGTTTGCGGCGGAAAGCTCTACGGCTTTGAAATCTTTATTGTCAAGCTTTGCTTCCAACTGAGCTTTATCGAGACCGAGCGTCGACGGCATGTATTTTGTAAACGCTTCGTGAGTGTAGTCGAGACCGGTGTCGAGAATGGCGACGGTCATGCCGCTGCCGTCTATACCTTTGTCGACGTATTCGGACGAATCGTAAATACCCGTTGCATAAACCTTGCTTATATCGGTTACGCCGTTATCCGACGCTATCGCTTCGGGATAGGCGTACCGCTCGGAAACGAACGCCGCTTCAACCGACGGAATAGACTTGATTTCGCTGATATACGCCGTATCGACGGAAACCGCCACCGCATTGGTTACGGTGCTGTAAGTGTACTGCACTTTGTAGTCGATACCCATTGCGGACAGATTATTCAGAAAATTCGTCTGAGACTGCTTTATCTTTTTAAGAGTCCTTCCGCCGTCGTATCCGTCGAGATATTCAGAAGCGGAAACGCCGTCGGGCATACTGTCAATCACGCAATCGGTGTCAAGCGTGACTATTACCGTCTGCGTACCGAGAGACTTCGTTTTGAAGCCGGCGTTTTCCAATACTGAGGTGCTGAGGTTCTGCGTCTTTATAGCGGATAAATCTATTTTGCCTGTCACGTCCTCGAAAGAGACCTGAGAAGAAGTTTCCACAGAGGAAGTTCCTGTTTTTTTACCGCCGTTCTGCGCAAAAGCGAACACGTTGCCCGCCACGAAAGACGCGGTCATTACCGCCGTAAGACACAATGTTGCGGTGCGGCGCGCACTTATTCCTTTGATTTTTTTAAAACTCATATAACTTTCCTTAATAATACTGTCTGTTTACACGTTTTTAGCTGTTATTGTAAGAGAATATACATTCTGCAACAATGTGTTGCTGTACTCGACAAAGACGTATACTCCCTCATACTTTTTACCCTGCGCGTCCGTGAGAACAAAAATATACGAATTGTTTTCTTCCTCGATTTTTTCGATATCGTAAGTGTATACGGCGCCCGTGGTGGAAGTTATTTTTCCGAAGCCGTCGAAGGTGTACTTGATTTCGGAATTCTTACCGTCCACGACATATCTGCCGTAGAATTTGTCGACTTCCTTCAAATCGTATCTTTCGCCCCACTTGGAAACGTATTCGCCGTTCGCCGACAGAATGAAGCAATAAACCAATTTCTTTTTTACGCCGTTTACAACGGTTATCTCCGTGTCGGTGAACACTATTGTTTCGCCCACGAAATTATAGACGAATTTGTTCAAAGGAGAGCCGTCCTTATCGAACAGCATTGCCGTACCGCCGTCCGCGTACTCCGTATTACCGAGACCGTCCATTGTTATTTTCTTTCCGTCCGCGGCGTTGTATACGCCGAGATAGTTGTCTTTAAGCGATACGGGTATGCAATGCGAGGCAACGGATAAGCTTCTGTCCAATCCCAACTGCAGCTCTGTGCCGGTACAACGTAAATAATACTTGACGTTATTATATTCGAACTCCATTAAGCCGTCTGTATTGTACTTGAATGTGACGTACGTATCTTCAACCGTGCCGGTCGCCGTAAGCGTATGACCCGTTTTGCCTATGGTCATAATTCTTTCAACGCCGTTGTTGTCGCCTATAAGCCACCTGCCCTCGAAGCCGTTGTTGACGAAAAGCTTTTTGCTGCCGCCAAGCGACAAATCCCACAAGCCGTCGCTACCATTGGTTATACTTCCTGTCGCGTCGCCGGATATCGACAAACCGGAAGAATTTACCTTATAGGTATATACGGTTTTGACGCCGTCTGCGTCCGTAACGGTCATTTTACCGCCCGAAGCAAGCTGTCCCCTGCCGTCGAATTTATAAACATTGCCGCTTTCGTCAGCAAGCTCGAGTGCGTGCCAGCCGTCGCGTTCTTCAAGCATGAAGTCATCGCCGGTGTCCTTATTGGTAATATCTATCTTACCCGTCTGCTCGTTATAGCTTATGGCATATTCCACGCCGTGATATACGAACGAACCGGAAAGAGTATGGTTTTCAAGCGTATAAGAGCCCGCGGTTATGCCGTTGATAGTAACTACGCCTTTTACGGACGTATGAAGCAGGTTGCCGTTTAAATCGTAAGAGCCGAATCCGTTGAACTGAACAAGCTCCATTCCTGTTTGTTCGCTTATCCAAATGCCGTTGAATTCGTCATAAAGACAGAAGGTTATTGCGGGATTTTCCAGCTCGGGATAAACTGTATGAGAGTAATCTTCCGAAGGATATAGCGCGTCAAGCGTATCGGCATCGTACATAACGCCGAAATTATCGGAATATATGGAACCTGACAAAGTACCTTCCGCCGCATTGAATATAAGGCGTGCGAAAATAAAGTCTGCGTCGTAGAACACAAGCGTCGTAGCATTATCATAAACCAAAGCTTCGTACGTAAGGACGTATTCGGCAGAGCGGTAAATCGCAGTCGCATAGCCGTAGCCGTCCTTGCTTATTCCGTCCAGAACAAGCTCTATCGGCTCCAAATCTTTGGTGTTGAAGAACTTCCATCTGCCACTGAAGCTGTTTTCTTTATAATAAGTTTGGGTATAAGTTCCGTCGCCCAACACAAGCATGCCGTTAGCGTCGAAGCTGCCCGTATAATTTTTTCCGCCGTGCGTGAAAGTTATTTTTCCGCCGCTGACCGTATAGGTACCGCTTTCAGCACTTCCGTCCGTTACCGTCTTGTTACCGTTCGCGTCGTAGCCGAAATGCTCGTAAGACCAGTTGCCCTTACCGTCGAAAGTATATTGCTTATTAGAGCCTGCGGCAGTCTCCCACGTACCGACAAACCCGTCTATAAGCGTAACCGTCACGCCGTTGACGCTGACAACCTTGCCGCCCGATAAGACGACCGTAAGATTATTTGACGTAGTAAGCGTGTTTCCGCTGACAGTGTAATCGAATTCAACGCCCGCGGAGGTTACGCCCTTACCGTTCTCGTAGAAGGTGTAAGACGCGTCGCCCGCATAATATGTGCCGTAAGTAAATCCGCCTACGGTTCTGACCGCTATAAGGGGGTTGTCGGATGAGTAAACTCCGTCGCCGGCAACCGTAGCGTTTATTGCGTTCATTACGCCGTCCGTTACCGTAGCTTTACCCGCAAGGTAGGTTACGCTGTTGTTCATTACCACCGCAAACGCAGGGCAATCGAAAAGAGTAACGTGTTCTCCGTCGAACGTATAATAAGAAGTAAATATCAACGCGCCGTTGCGGTAGACGAGGTCGCCGTTTGCCTTAAGCTCTATATTGACGCCGTTGTTGTCATCCAACTGCAAATAATACGTGCCGACCACGCCGGAATAATCCGCAAAGCCGACGTAAAGCGTGATATCTTTTACGGGTACGTAGCCGTAAGGAACTTTATCAGTCAACTCCGGATCGAAGTAATATCCGTAAGAGCGCAGTCCGTTGTCCGCGTCAAGGAATTCCGCAAAGCCGTCTTGCTGTAAATTCCAAAGCGACATGGGCAAATAAACGTCTTCGGCGTTGACCGTCACCCGGGTCGACCCGTCTATTTCGTTCCCTTTAAGGTCGAAAACTATATTGTAACTGAAATGCGTTTCCTCGGAAGAATGGTTTATGACGGGATACTCCCCTTCGCCGAAGGTCCAGTCAACCTCGTTCCATTTAAGATTACCGATAAAGAAAGCTTTGTTGTAAACCCCGTCGCCTTTTACCTCGTTATTCATCAAAACCGCCTTCTGGGTTTCGACGTAAAACTCTCCGCCCTCGGCTTTGAATGCCGCTATACCGTCTGCGGCCGCATACTTATCGCCGTTTACGGAATAAGCGAAAGGCGTTTCCCCCGCGCCGAAGCAATTGTAAACTATGGTATCGCTGTCCATGAAGCCCGCAATGCCGCCCGCATAAGCGTAAGCAAACTGTTCGTTGTTGCCCATAACCAAAGTTTCACGGCTTGTTGCTGAAACGTATCCGGTATTATAGCAGTTGCCGACGGAGCTGTTTGCGCCCAATATACCGACTATGCCGCCTACGTTCATCGCGCCGCGGACTTCGCCCGTGTTGTACGAGTTGAGAATGAAGGAGCTGGTTCCCCTGTTAAGAGAAGCAAGGTAACCGGTAATACCGCCCGCGGCATATATTCTACCCGAATAACCCGTAATGTTTACTGCCGAGCTGCACGAACGTACTGCCGAATAGTACCTGACGGAAGTATCCGCCGCGGCAGTCTGGTACCCCACCAAACCGCCGGCGAAAGCGGGAGAATCGGCAGCCGCCGTAACTTCTATTTTACCGCTTGCGGAACAGCCCGTCAAAGTAGCGCCTACGGAATATCCGACTATACCGCCGACCGCAAAGCTTTTATCGTTCTTGTCGTCTCTGCCGCCTATTATCGTAGCGGAAGTGACGTCCGCGCTTATTTCGAAATTTTCTACGTTGAGATTATAAATATTCGCCGCTCTTGCACCGACAGCCGCCCCCGCAAAGCCGAAAACGCCTATATAGGGCGTGAAAACGTTCATATAGACTTCCTGGTCTATGACGTAATCTTTAATATGATAATTGGAAATCGTATAACCGTTACCGTTGAAATCGCCGTAGAAGAATGCGCTTTGGGTAGCGACTAAATCACCTATTATATATAACTGCTCGCCTTTAAGATCCAAATCGTTGGTCATTTCGTAATATGCGCCGCGGAAATCTATACTGCTGGAAAACGAGTCGGTGTTAACGTATGCCGCAAGATAATAAAGGTCTATGGGCTTGGAAATTTTAAAAGGATTGGCAGCTGTGCCCTCGCCGCCGTCGTCCCTGAGGGTGAACGCCGTATCCTGTTGCAGACCGCGCACCTGAATTTTTACGTTGCCCGTAACTTCCACTGTGTAAACGCCGTTATCGTCGGGCCAGATTATGGTTGTATCTGCAAGCACGATAATTCCTTCCTGCGGGTTAACGGGCGCGCAGTAAACGCTGGGTCTCAGCGTGAATTTAACCTGCGTTCCGTTTTCGAGGACGGTTACCTTATTTACGTCCACGTCGTCACTGTAATAGTAGACGCCGTTTTCTATGCTTTCGCCAACGTTGTTGGAATCGTCCATGACGTTGACGGTTGTATCGAACTCAATCGTATATTTTGCCGTCGCATTGGATACGGTTATCAGAGTATTGGAATTAACCTTATATTTATATACGCCGTCCGCGTCGCACGTCAAAACTGCGCCGTTAGCGCGTACTTCGGGCGCGTCGCCGCTGATATTTACCTTATTTTCGTCTATTACAAGTTTAAAATCGACGGTATAACCCTTTTTAACTTCCGCACCGTCTACTACTTCGCTGACGTATTCTATTCCCTGTATGCGTTCGAAATTCAAAACGCAGTATTTCGGCGCGCAAGCCACGGCAAGCCCCGCACACACGAGACAAACCGCCAACAATACCGATACAAGAATCTTTTTCATCTATATCTCCCGAATGGAACGTATGCCTTAACGGCACACTTTCACTCTATTTATTTATCAATCATTATACAATATACCGAATAAAAATACAACTGTTTTATACTCGATTTGACCAAAAAACTACAACGTATTTTATAAAATAACGAATTATTAATTATTATTACCGTTTACGTACAGCCAAATGACCGCACACAGCATTAATTTGTGCCGAAAATGGTAAAAAATGCCTGTTTGACGGTTATTCATTGTAAATGTATAAATGTATAAAAAATATTCGTCCACGGGTTGACACAAGCTTTACAGCCGCGTATAATAATTCCGGAAGGTAAAAAACAATGAAAAACAAGACCGCCTTTAAAAATTTCCTCAAAAAATACGGCGTAATCACTTTGGGATGCATAATTTACTCTTTGGGCGTAACGCTGTTCCTCAACGCAAACAATTTGGCGTCCGGCGGGGTTACCGGCATTGCTATAATATTGGATTACGTGATAAACGTAAAATTTCTAAGTACCGGCGTTTTGATAATTATTATCAACGTCCCGCTTTTCATACTCGGCGCTATTTTTTTCGGAAAAAACTTCACCCTGTCCACGCTGTTTTCGACTTTGCTTTCCTCGGGTCTGATAGAAGTATGGGAAATCGCTTTCGGTAAATATCTGCCCATAACGCAGAACGTGCTTATTTCCGCCGTTATAGGCGGCACGCTGTTCGGACTGGGGCTTGGGCTTATTTTCAGAATGGGCAGCACAACGGGCGGAACGGATATCCCCGTAAAGATACTAAGGAAAAAATTCCGTTTTATAAAGACGGGCGTAATATCTATGGCTATAGACGTCTGCATAATTGCCGTTTCCGCACTCATTTTCAAGGACTTCGAGCTGGCGTGCTATACCGTAATTTCAATTGTGGTATTTACGCTTACGTTCGACTGGGTGCTTTACGGCGGAAACTCGGCAAAGCTTGTTTATATTATCTCGACGGACGAAAAATCCGCGCTTATCAGCGACAGAATTTTGAAAGAGCTTGACATCGGCGCCACTTATGTGGACGGGGAAGGCGCTTACACGGGCAACGACAAAAGAATTATTATGTGCGCGGTGAAAAATTTCCTTTACCCCAAACTGAGAGATATAGTGAAAGACGCCGACCCCGAAGCGTTTATGATAGTTTCCTCCGCAAAAGAAATTTACGGCGAAGGCTATAAAAACCATAACGACGACGACCTTTAAACAAAACTTAAAAAGCGCGGCATTGAATGCCGCGCTTTTTTTATTTTTAAGCTTTATAAAATTGAAAATTATTTGCGTCCCGCTATCAAGTCAACCGGCTTGTTGCGTAAAAGTTTTATAATAGGTATTGCCACGCCGACAGCAACAGCAATTACCGCCAATCCGACAGATACCCGCAAAAATATCTTAGGCAGTACGGAATACCATTGTTTTTTTACATTCCTCCGTCCGTGTTTAAAGAAAGTTTAATTTCTTTATCTATATAGCCGTTGATACAGGCGCATCGCCGACTTGATTTTTCTCAATTTAAAGCAGGTGCTTTCTAATAGCCTTTATCGCAGTGTCGGCGATAAGGCGCGAGCCGCGGTGCGTGGGGTGAACGCCGTCAGCCGAATACTCGGTATAAGGAATAGATTCGGCAAGTCCGTTGAACATTTCGTCGTAAGCGACAAACTCGTCGCAAAGCTTGGGCGCAACCGTGTCGATTATTTTAAGCTCCTCGTTGAAAAGCTTGCGCATTCTAAGCTTATCCGGCGCGGGTAATAAAAACGGTTCCAGAAAGATAATAACTATGCCCGCCTCTTTAATGCGCGTCAAAAGCTCGGTCAAGTCGCTTTCGAATTGTTTCAGGTTAAGCTCTTTGCCGTACTTGAATTTGTGCAGCGTGTTGTTTACGCCTATCATTATGACGGCTGCGTCGGGTTGCAAATCTATCACGTCGCGTTGAACGCGCGCCAGAAGGTCGCAGACCTCGTTACCGGAAATTCCTTTATTTATAAGCTCGATATCCGTATCGGGATAAATAGGCAAAAGCTTGTTCGCCAAAATTTTAACAAAACCGTTGCCGAGAGATTTTGTATCCTCCCTGTTTCTGTCGCAATCCGTGATGGAATCGCCTAAAAATACTATTCTCATATTCTTCACTACCCTTTGGAATATTTTACCACAAAGTCGGTGCTTATGCAACAATAAGAATAAATTATTTTTTAAAATGGGCGAATTAATGCTTTGACAAACAAATAAATTTATGATATAGTGAAGTCCGTCGGTATGCGGAAGTACCCAAGTGGCCGAAGGGGCTCCCCTGCTAAGGGAGTAGTGCGGGAAACTGCAGCGAGGGTTCAAATCCCTCCTTCCGCGCCAAAAATGGCGTATTTTGTCTTTAAACAAAATACGCCATTTTTTTATAAATTAAATATGATAATTTCTGTTACACGGGAATATACTTTTCAATTATCATAGACAAAAAGATACCGACTGTCTTTACAGTCGGTTTGTATTTTTATTTCAAATTGCTTTGCAAATCGTTAAAATAGTCTATAACTTTTTTTCTATCTACGGGTTCTTCCGATAATGAATTTAAATAATCTAAATATGCGGTTTCATTTGCATGACAGTTTTGATCTATAATCAAATATGAGCCAAAAAGTTCTTCTAACGGAATTTCATCTTCTGAGGAAAACGGGATTACATATAATTTTTCAAGTCCGAGTAATTTCCAAAAGCCCTCTTTCCGTAATATGCCTAATACATATGTAATCAAATAACGGAATAAAGCGCGCTCTTTATTAAAGTTTTCTTCAAATTCATAGAAGTTTTCATCAAACCATTCATAAGCTTTCTTGCCGATCAAAGATTTGTAAAGTTCATATTTGGTACAGTTACAAAGTGTATTTTTCATTAAAAAGCTTTGCAATTCCATGAAAGCTTTTGTATTGGCGTTTACCACGTTCCACTCGGCATAAGGCTCGAAGCGGTAATACAATTTTTCGTCTTCCCCGCAATCTTTGATTTGCTTATTGTAATCGTGTTCGGTGTTGAAATATAAGTAAGTTTCAAAATCCTCTTCATATACGGACTGAAAAAGAGTACCGATTTCAAAGGAAATGCCGTAAATATTTTGCCCTTTATGTTTATCAAAGATAAATTCCTGTAAAAATTCTTTAACGGCACTGTAAAACATCGCTATGAATTGATTTTGTATTTCGCTGTTAAACGAGCTTTGGGTATTTCCTGTTTTATAACGGTTTATAAGTTGTTGCGCTATTTGATTTTTTGTCATCGGTAAGCTCCATAATAAATGATAATACTAGATTATTTCAATTATATCATCAAAAGTAAATTTTTTCAATTGATATAAATACTGAAAAGCAAACCAATTAATATGCAAATAAATACTTTACCACACCGTATTTACAAATTGTCGTTGAAAAGTTTTCGTAAATTTTGATATACTTCGTTACATATCAAGCAATCTTTTTCGGCGCGGTGCGCGCCTTCTACGGATATGCCGTAATACGCCGCTACGGTGGTTTGTTTATGGTTTTCTATATTTCTCAATGCCCGACGGGAAAACCGCAAAACGTCCACAAAGTCGTTGGTAAGCGGCTCGCACAAATAATACAGCATATTGTCATACAGAAAATTGACGTCGAAATTTACGTTGTAACCGACTAAAATATCGTCGCTGACAAACTGCTTGAATTCCGTCAACGCCTCGGTTATGTCCGCGCCGTTTTCCGCCATGGCGTCGGTAATGCCCGTAAGCTTTGTAATAAACCAATCTATTTTACGCTTAGGCTTTATAAGGGTGGAAAATGTACCGACCTTTATATTTGCCCTGAATTTTACGGCGGAAATTTCTATAATTTCGCACACGGACGAAAACATACCGTTTGTTTCTATATCGACAACGGTATAATCGTCGGGAAACTCCCACAAGCTTTTGCCCTTGAATTTGCGTTCCATTTTCGCCGTCCTCTTTCGTTTATATATGTTATCCGTTTATCTGCTTATAGCAAAGGGACATCTCTTTCGAGATGTCCTTATTTGTTAAGCCGCAGTCATTAAGCAGAATAGCTGTTTTTTAAGTAAAGCTCGCCGAGCGACGCATTCACTCCCGCACCGTACGCGGTTGCGGAAAGAACGTCTTTCAACTTATCGAGAGAAACAGCCGAAACCGTAAACGGCGCCAAGCCGTCCGCAGTGTGCCAGGAAAAGTTTTCCGTGCTTAATATGTTTGGATTGTTGTTGGTAAATTTGTTGCCCGCGTCCGAAGAAGAACCCACGTAAACGTCGCCGTCGCCGGTCCTGTCGTAGCTGCAATTTACAAGCTCGTATCCGCCCTTTACCAATTCCGCGGTATTGTTGTCGTTGTTTTTCAGTAAAGTGTCAATGCCCGAATAAATACAGTTTTCCGCCCTTACGCTTCCGCCGTTGCCGCACACTATGCCCTGCGACACAAGCGCGCACTTCCATTTGGAATTAACCGCAGTTACAAGCGAAGCGGCGTTTAAAGCCTTCAGCTTAGAGCGGTAAGCGTAATATTGGGAATTATCCACGATGCAGTTGTACATATAAGCGTTTCCGCCGCGGAGTTTGGGAAGTCTGTCCTCCAAATTTTTAAACGTGCAGTTTGCGAAGGAAACCCGAAGTTTTAAGTTATATTCGTATTTATCGCCGCTGTCGCCGCACAAAAAGCCCTTCTTCTGGGGAATTGCAAGTCCGTACAAAATATCCTCGAAGGTTGCCCCGCCGTTGCGCAGCGCCTTGTAATACAGGCAGCCGTTGCCGCCGGACTGATAATCGCTTTCAATCGCGGACATCATTTTATAGATATAACCGTCCGCGTCGTCGCTGCCCGCGTTGAATTTACACCAGCTTATGTGCAATCCGTTGCCGCCGTCCGCGCCGTAGGGCGCACGGAAAGCGACGCCCGCGTTAGCCGAATAATCGGGGTTGGAATAGTCTATTTGCCCGTCGTAAGATTTGCCGAAAGTGCAATGGTCTATCCAGACGTAGCCGCAGAAAGCTATTTTGAAATACGCCCAGCCGTGCCAGTCGTAGTCGCCTACGGCGGAAGCGGTTGTAAGCGGAGAATCCTCCCACTGCCAGATTTCGTCGAATTCCAGATTCCTGAAAACCACGTTGTTGTCGCTGGTCAGCTTAAAGCCGCAGTGAGTTAGCTTAGCTCCGCTTTTCGAATATACGAGAAGGTCGGACGTATTTTCCACTTTAATCTGCGAAATACCGTTTTCCTTTACGGTATCGGAATTGAAGTCGTTAATATGCTTGGACATAGTCTTTCTTGAAAAGTCTTCGACAATGCCGCTGCTTTTTGCCGCCGCGCTCAGTTTTTCATAACCGAGATTTAAGTCGTTTTCTATTTCTATGACGCGGACCGTGCCTTTGAAGTTTTCCTGCGTATAGCCTTCGGCGGGAACCTGCGTGTAAGTCGAAGTCGCGTCGTCCCATACGTTGCTGTAATGGATTTTCGCATCCGCCAACGCGGAAATAAGCTCGTCCGCAGTCTTTACCTTACGGTAAGAGTCGGTATTTTCGTAAACGGAAAAATCCGGTATTTTGCCCTTTACGTAACCGTCTGCGGAAAGATTGTTTTTAATCTCCGCGGAAACGCCCGCAAGCGGACCGGTGTCTTCGGACGAATTTCCGTTATTGCCGCCCGCGCCTTTACAGCCGGCAAAAAGCGCCGCCGTCATGACAACCGCAATCAATGCGGTAAACAGTTTTTTCATATATGTACCCCTTTATAATAAAACGCGCAAGGCGTTTAATAGTCGTCAGTAAAACGGTGTCTTACGCCGTCTTTGTCCTTATAGGCAATTACAGTCTTTAAACTGACGTTTTCCACGCTTCTGAATATATTCTGTTCGATTCCGCCGTCCTCGGCTTCCAGCCGGCGGATAAGCTCTTTGACCTTTAAACGCTTTGATTCGTTTTCGGGATTTTCCCCGTCCGCGTTCCTTTCTGTAAACCGGCACGCGCATCTTATGAATTGCAATCCGTTACAGTCCCGCCACTGCTTTATGTGCTGTTCGCGTATCAGATACATCGGGCGTATAAGCTGCATGCCCTCGAAGTTCGCACTTTTGAGTTTAGGCATCATGGTCTGCATCTGTCCGCCGTAAAGCATGCCCATTAAAATTGTTTCTATAACGTCGTCGTAATGGTGTCCCAACGCTATCTTATTGCAACCGAGATCCTTTGCGGCATGATATAAATGTCCGCGGCGCATTCTCGCGCAAAGATAGCACGGCGACTTGCCTATGCTTTCCACATCCGCGAAAATATCCGTTTTGAATACGGTTATCGGAATATCCAAAAGCCGCGCGTTCTTTTCTATAAGCGCGTAATTCTGCGCGTTGTAGCCCGGGTCCATTACGAGAAATTTAAGCCCGAACGGAATTTTATTGTGCCTTTTAAGCTCCTGAAAAAGCTTCGCCATTGCGAAAGAATCCTTTCCGCCCGAAATACACACCGCGATTTTGTCGTCGGGCTGAATCAAATCGTACTCGACAATAGCTTTTGCGAAACGTGAAAAAAGTTTTTTGCGGAACGTCTTTCTTATGCTTTCCTCGGCGCGGCGGGCAATATCGTCCGCACCGCTTCCGTAATTATCAAAATCGGTCATCGGTAAAAATATACCAGTTTTCGAGTATACTGTCAACTTTTTTTCAAAAATCAAGCGTTCCGCGCTTATTTTTAAAGCGCGGAACGCTTCCATATCAGTCCTTTGCGAAAAAGCAAACGCCGACGGCGCCCGGTCCTATATGCGTGCCTATCGTACTACCGATAAGATACGACGGCACGAAATCCGTATTATCCTTCCACAGCTTTGCACTGTCGTTAAGGTACTTGTTAAGATAGTCGTCCGACAAGCCCGAATAAACAAGCCCGTACGGCATGCCGAAGTCTATACCCCCGCATCTGTCCACAAGCTGCGTCAGCAGATTGTTGCCCTTTTTAGAGCCTATCGCCTTGCCGACGAGCTTGACCTCGCCCTTAATGATGGAAATTACGGGTTTAATGGAAAGAAGCTCGCCCGTGAACGCCGCCGCCGCGGAAATACGCCCGCCCTTTCTGAGATATTTTAACGTATCGAGCACCGCAAGCAATTGTATTTTATGTTTTTTGACGTCCAGCTCCGCGGCTATTTCTCGCGCGGAAAGCCCCTCGCCCAAAAGCCGCAAAGCGTATTGGCAAAGTATTCTTTCGCCTATGCACGCGTTGAGACTGTCGACCACGTACACCTTTCCGCCGAAATCTTTCGCCGCTTTGACCGCGCCGGAATACGTACCGGAAATTTTAGACGACATCGTTATAACCACCACGTCGGAGCCGTCCGCGGTAAGCTCGCCGTATTTTTCGGCAAATTCGTACTCGTTAATCCTGCTGGTCTGGGGCAGCTCGTCGCTTTCGATAAGCATTTCGAAAAAACGCGAGTGCGTAAGATTTATACCGTCGAGAAACTCCTCCGTGCCGAAACGTATCCTGACCGGAATGAGATGCACGCCGAGCGCGTCGGCTTCGTCTTTTTCTATATCCGACGCGGAATCTATCAGTATTTTAACCATTTGCTTTTCCTCCCGAAAGTTCCGCGTAATATGCGGCAAGCCTGTCCGCTATGCTTTCAAGCGTTTCGTAAAAGCGGACGCGTTCCTCCCCGTTAAAGCCTGCATGTCCGGCTTCGACCGCCCTGTCCGCTTTACTGAGTATTTCGTCCGCAAGTCTATTGCCTTCGTCGGTAAGCTTTATCTTGGCGTTGTAAGTTGCGGAACCGTACCGTACGTAGCCCTTTTCCTTCATCTGCGCCAGCGCGCGGGAAATAGCCGCCTTGTCCTCTAAGGTATGCTTGGCAAGCTCGGTCGCCGTAAGACCTTCCTCATGTTCCCTTAAAAAATAACCGCACATAACGTGAATGGCTTTCAGCCCGTACTCCTCCATCTCGAAAATCTTTATGCGCTGGACAAGCTTGTTAAGCTTCATTATGGTAATGGTAAAATGCTCGAACGTTTTATCCATAAATTTTTTCTCCGTAAAAAATCAACGCATAAATTTTACCCTATCCCCGCGCGATTGTCAACGATTTTTAAGACTTGTTGATTAATCAACTTTAAATTAATACACCGAACAGCGCCTCCGCGCCTATCGCAATCATTATCAAACCGCCCGTCACCGTGGCGCCGTTTGCAAAACCCGCCCCGAACCGCTTGCCGATACTGAACCCCGCAACGTAAAGCGCGAACGTTACGCTTGCTATTATCAACGACGTCATTGCGGCGTTTACCGCATCCATACCCGACGCGGCAAACCCGACTGACAGCGCGTCGACCGAAGTCAGCATTGCCTGAACTATCAGCGCGGACATTCCCGAAACCTCGCGCTTCATCAGTCCCCTTTCCGCGCCGCCCTGAAGCATACCGCCGTAAATCGTTTTAAAGCCCATAAAGCTAAGTATGGCAAACGCCGCCCAGCCGATATATTTTTCAAGCGCGCCGAAAGTTTTAGCCAAAGTATGGACGCAAAGCCAGCCGTACATTGGCGCTGCAAACTGAAAAAAAGCGAATACAGACGCGGCGGCGCAGATTTTGCGCAGCTTTGTCTTCGGTGAGTTCAAACCGTTGGAGAGAGACAATAAAAAGGCGTCCGCCGCAAGCCCAAAGCCGAATAAGACGCCGTTTACAAAAACCATTGAGTCGAAAACCACAATTTACTCCGTATGTAAAAAACGCGGTCGGAATTAAAGCGCCGCTATTCCATACTATGTGAACGGCGGGTTTTTCTGTGAAAACGTATTTCTTGTTTTGACTTATGTATTTTGTATATTGTCACATGTATATTATAATATGACTGAATTTATTTTAAGGAGAAAATATATGAAAAAATTTCTGGCAATTTCGGCAGGCGCGGCGCTCGCCGTATCTATGCTTGCTTTCACCGGTTGTAATGATAAAGAGAGCGAATACGCCATAAAGGGCGACTATAAGGAAGCCACGGCGCAGGACATGGCGGATTTTTCCAATCTCAACTTGAATTTCGGAGACGCTACGGCGGAAAACTTTATGTTGGGGCTTCAAGTCAAAGCAAATTTCGACGGCTCCGTAAACATGGGCGACGCTATGTCCGCTTCCGGTAAATTAAGCTTGAACTATGTTTATAACCAAACTGCCGACTCGATAAAGGGATTGGGAAGCGCGGCAACGGAATACAGCGCGAAATACGCAGGTCAGGAACTTAAAGGCAATTACTCCGTAAACGTGTTCAATAACGATACGTATGCCTATGCGGACGTTAGGTCGGGCGAAACCGACCTCTTTGCCGGCAAAGTCGACTATATGGCGATTATAAACGGCGTTATGAGTCTCCCCTCCCGCGTTGCTTCGGTTACCGAAGGCGAAACCGACGGGTCGGTTGATTTACTTGCGCTTGCGGCACAATACAAAGTAGGCGTTTATGTGGACAAAAAAGACGGCTGGAAGGTTAAACTAAGCGCGTCCGCCGATACCGTCAACGCAATTATAGATTCTTATATAACAGACGAAACTCAGGCAACCGCCGTAAAGGAAAATCTGTCCTTCAATAAATTCGTATTCGAAGTTTACTTTTCTGTCGACTCCAACGGTACTTTCAAACAGCTTTCTTTAAATTCGAATCTGGACATGAAAATAAAGCTTCCCCAACAGCCGACCGCGGAGGCAAGCGCACCGGCACAGGAACTGGCGTTGAAGTTCAACGGCGGCATTGTATTAAAGACAACCGCTTCGGTCGTTGAACTCGGTCAGATAGACGAGACAAAGTATACGGATTATACCGAACAGCTTAAAAACTTAATAAACGGAGGCAACGGAGGCATCGGTGACGTTAATAATTCCGAAACAAATCCCGTAGTTTAATAAAACAAAGCGAGAAAAGAGAGCGGTTTAACCGCTCTCTTTTTACATGTATAAATTTTTCAAAACATAGACAAGCCGACAAGGCCGTGTTAAAATATTATGCGGCGGCGGTTTTTTAAATTATTTGGCTGCGTTCCGGAGCGGACGGCAGCTATACTGCACGATATCTGTCAGCTTCGGGCAGCTATCAAATGGCTATATCGGCGCGTCAGTTTTCTGTGCGGCCTGCGCTTTACAACAAAGGCTTCTCCTTGGGGAGACAGCTCCGCGTAGCGGTGATGAGGGGGTTTATTAATCTCCCCTCATCCGTCCTGACCTTACGGTCAGTCCACCTTCCCCAGAGGGGGAAGGCTAAATAGAACAACCGCGTATTACTGTATCCGAAAAGTACATTGACTTTCGGACGGATTAATT